>NZ_JBMDKV010000020.1:0-121014 GCF_057809895.1 Rhizobium sp. FG113
CCGTCATCCTCGGGCTCGTCCCGAGGATCTAAGCACGCATCCAAGAATGCAACGGGGATGGAGTAACCGCGAGGGCGGTCACAAAGCACCGCCCGCCCCAAAACCGTCACCCCTTGACGGGCGTCTCGGCCACCGGCGTCAGCGGCTTGCGCGCATCGAACCACCCAACCAGATTGTCGACCACCAGATCGGCCATCGCATCCCGGGTCGGAACCGAGCCCGAAGCGATGTGCGGCAACAGCACGGCGTTCGGGAGCGCCATCAGCGCTGCTGGAACGTTCGGTTCGTCATAAAACACGTCGAGACCGGCAGCACCCAAGGCACCGGAGGACAGCGCCTCGATCAGCGCATCTTCATCGACCGTCCAGCCGCGCCCGACATTGATGAACACGCCATCCGGCCCGAGCGCCTTCAAGATATCGGCAGTAACGGTCTTGTGCGTCTGCGGCGTCTTCGGCACGATCGCGATCATCGTATCGACGGCTTCGGCGAGACCCCCCAGCGTCGGATAGTGATCATAGGGCAGCGCCTCGTTGCGCGTGCGGGTGTGGTAGCTGATCTTCACCTTGAACGGCTCCAGCCGCTTGGCGATCTCCTGGCCGATGCGGCCGAGGCCGTAGAAGCCGACATGGCGGCCCTTCAGTGAGAAACGCGACAGCGGATAGCTCTGCCCCGGCTTCCAGTTGCCGGCGCGCAGCCAGTTTTCGGCGCGCGGAAACTCGCGGATGGTGTTGAGCAGCAGGCCGATCGCGGTGTCGGCCACTTCGTCGTTGAGGACATCAGGGGTGTTGGTGACTACCACGTCCTTGGTCGCCGCATGCTTGGCGTCGACATTGTCATAGCCGACGCCGAAGCTGGAGATCAGCTCCAGACTGGGCAGCGCATCGATATCGGCGGCGGAGAAAGTGCCGGATACGGCGACACCGCGAATACGGCCTGCGGTCTCCGCGTCGAGCGACTTGGCGTCGGCCTCGATGACGTCAAAACCTTGCCTCAGGCGCGCCAGAACGCGCTCGTGCATTTTCCCCGGAACGAGAACAGCGGTACGGGACATTGCTTTTCCTCTTCGATTGTCGCGCGCCCTTGGAAATTTGGGATAAAGGGCGGGATTATGACCGGGGCCGGATGGGGCTGGTCGATTGGCGGATGCGCATCTCGGGCTTGATGAGATGGATGCCGTCGGGTTCATGGCTGCCGGCGAGGCGATCGAGCAGCGCGCGGGCGGCAAGCCGGCCTACTTCGGCCTGGCCGTTCCACACGGTTGTCAGCGCCGGCATCGAGATCGACGCCTCCTCGAGGTCGTCATAGCCGGTCACGGAAATATCGGTGCCGGGCACGAGACCGGCGCGGGCGATGCCGTTCATCAGGCCGATGGCGACCAGATCGTTCCAGCAGACGGCAGCCGTCGGCTTCTGCGGCAGGGACAGGAAATGCACCGCCGCCTCGAAGCCGCCCTGCATCGAGCGGGGGCCCGGAATGCGCAGGCCGGGATCGACCTCGATCTCCGCCTTGCGCAGCGCGTTGACATAACCCTGGTAGCGGTCGCGGCCGGTGGAGGTCTGGTCGGTGCCGCCGATCATGGCGATCGAGCGATGACCGAGGCCGATCAGATGATTGGTGGCAAGCGAGATGCCGTAGCTGTCGTCGCCGCGATAGGTCGGGAGATCAGACCCATCCAAGGAGCGGGCGACCAGAATGGCCGGCATGCCATTATCCTCGGCGAGCTGCATGTCCTCCGGCGGGGTACCGATCGCCGGCGACATGATGACGCCGTCGCCGCCGAGCTGCAGCAGCGTCTCGATGAAGGTGCGCTGCTTTTCGACGGAATCGTAATGGTTGGAAAGAATGAAGGTGTGCCGGCTGCGGTCGAGCTCGCTTTCGATCGCTTTCAGGATTTCCCCGTAGAACGGGTTCATGATGTCGTGCACGACGACGCCGATGATGCCCGAGCGCGAGGTGCGCAGGCTGGCCGCGCGGCGATTGTAGATATAGCCGAGCGCGCGCGCCTGTTCCTTGATCTTGTCGCGGGTGGCGCCGGCGACCAGCGGGCTGTCGCGGAGCGCCAGGGATACGGTTGCGGTGGAAATGCCGAGCGTTTCGGCGATCGTCGAAAGCTTGATCTTCTGCGCCACTGTGCCTCCCGGATCGCGCGGAAGGACTGTGACGCGCGATGAACATATGCACCCGGCCAGCTGTGAGCCGGGCGTCCTTAAAATGTTTAATTAAAAGATTAAACCGGAGCAGGCAATTTCTAATTTCACAAAACCGTCAGATTTCATCCGGCTCGTCGAGCACGATGGCATCGGCCTGCAGATTGCCGTCGATCGCCTTCAGAAGCCGCACCAGATTGCGGATTTCCTTCTCGGAGAAATCGAGCGTCGCCAGCCGGTCGCAGGCTGTCGCAGCCTGCTCGATGGCAGCAACACTGCCGCGGCCGAGATCGGTGAGGTAGACCTTGGTGAGGCGCGCGTCGTCGGCATCGGCCTTGCGCTCGAGAAAGCCCTGGGCCTCCATGCGGCCGATCGTGCGCGTCATGGTCGGCGCCTTGACGCCGAGCTTGTGCGCCAGAGCGCCCGCCGTCATGCCGTCGCTTTCGGCGAGAGAGGTGATGACGCCATCCTGCCCGGCATAGAGCCCGCTCTCCAGAAGGTTGCGGGAGAGCACGGTGCGCATCGATCGGGCGGCTTGCGTCAAAGCCGGCGAAAGATCGACCACCGTATATTCGGTCTGGTCCTTCTTCTTCGACTTCTGCTTCTTGCCGTCCTTGTGCTTCTTACCCATTGCCGTCCCTTTGATCTTGCCGCGCCCTGCACCCAATTGAGGTTGTGAGGGACGGCAACAGTTTCATTTGGCGCCTAAGCCTTCCTCCAAATCCATTTTGATTTAAAGGCTTATGCATTAAGCATTGAGATCGTTGCGTTATGACATTGCGCATGATCTCGTCATAAACAAGAGGCCTTAGCCGGATGAACGCGCCAGCGACCGAGTTCGACGACCACGATCCGCAATTTTCTGGTGCGCAGCGCAACCGGCACATCGTTGTCCTGCCGCTCGGCGCCCATGAACAGCACGGCCCTCACCTTCCCTTCGATACCGATACGCTGATCGCCAACGGCATCGTTAGCAGGCTCAAAACCGCGCTTCCCAAAACGCTTCCCGTGACCTTCCTGCCGACGGAATCAGTTGGCTACTCAATCGAGCATATGGATGTGACAGGAACGCAAACGCTGACCTACGGCGAAGCGATCGAACGCTGGCTCGGCATCGCCGAAAAACTGTCGCGACAGGGCATCCGCAAGTTCGTTTTGCTCAACGCTCATGGCGGCAACTCGCCGCTGATGACTGTTGTCGCGACGGAAGCCCGCGTGCGCTTCAACATGCTTGCCGTCGCCACCAGCTGGACCCGCTTCGGCCTGCCTGATGGCGTGATCTCGCCGGAAGAAAAGGCGATCGACATCCACGGCGGCGACATCGAGACCTCGGTCATGCTGGCGCTGCATCCGGACAAGGTGGACATGGCAAAAGCCGAAAATTTCCCCTCCCGCCAATCCGACTTCGCGGCTCGCTACAAGCACCTGCGCGCCTACGGCCCCCACGCCTTCGGCTGGAAAATGTCCGACCTCAACAGTCAGGGCGTCGCTGGCAACGCCGCCAAAGCGACCACCGCAAAAGGCGAGGCGCTGATCGCCCACGCGGTGAAGGGCCTGGTGGAATTGCTGGAAGATATGGACGCCTTCGACGTGGACACGCTGACATAGCGGGCCGCTTGTATCGGCGCGGGCTTTTCATCATATTGATTGCAATCGCAGTGGCTCACCAAGGAGGCCCGCATGCGCATTTCCGTGAAAGAGGCTGAACGCGAATTTTCGCGTATTGCAAAGCTAGCACAAGACGGCGCCGACATCATTTTCACCGAGGAAGGACAACCTTCTCTCCAACTCTTCCCGATTGCCAGATCGCCCTTACCGCCCGAAGAAAGAATGGCGGTCTTCGACAGGGTGAGGCAACGAGGCCGCGAAAAAGGCCCGGCAAATTTCGAGACTGACGCCGCCCATAGTCAGGACTTCCTTTACGACGAAAACGGATTGCCGGGATGATCGCGGTCGACACGTCAGCGTTGATCGCCATCGTCAAGGATGAGCAAGATGCCTATATCTGCTCAAAGGCAATGGCGAGCGTTCAAAAGGTGATCATCTCTGCCGGCACGCTCGCGGAGGCTCAGATTGTGGCGCTTCGCGCGAACCGTTTACCGGAATTGCTGGATATCATTAACGCGTCAATCGGTGAGGTCATCCCGGTAACCGACGGTCGGGCACGCTTCGTTTCTGATATTTATTCTGCATGGGGCAAAGGCTTTCACCCAGCTTCCCTAAACTTTGGCGATTGCTTCTCCTACGCCACCGCCAAGGAATTCGACTGCCCACTGCTCTATATCGGCAACGACTTCTCAAAGACCGACGTGAAATCCGCGATTCCGCGCGCCACATCCTAATGTGATCTTATAACATACGAATCCCTTTGAACTGCCGCGCCGCACCCCTTATATGAGACGACGAATTTGAAAGGCCCGGGATAAACACCCGAGCAAGCCCCCACCTATCGAGGTTCTCATGACCGACGCTCTCCAGACGCAACCCAAGCCCATCCCCGTCACCGTTCTCACCGGCTACCTCGGCGCCGGCAAGACGACGCTGTTGAATCGCATCCTGACGGAAGCGCATGGCAAGAAGTATGCCGTCATCGTCAACGAGTTCGGCGAGATCGGCATCGACAACGACCTCATCGTCGAATCCGACGAAGAGATCTACGAGATGAACAACGGCTGTGTCTGTTGCACGGTGCGCGGCGACCTGATCCGCGTCGTCGAAGGCCTGATGCGCCGCCCCGGCCGTTTCGACGGCATCATCGTCGAGACGACGGGCCTTGCCGATCCGGTGCCTGTTGCCCAGACCTTCTTCATGGATGACGACGTCCGCGCCAAGACCGAGCTCGATGCCGTGGTCGCCCTCGTCGATGCCAAACACCTGCCGCTGCGGCTGAAAGACAGCCGCGAGGCCGAAGACCAGATCGCCTTTGCCGACGTCGTCCTGATCAACAAGACCGACCTCGTCACCCCGGAAGAGCTGGCGCAGATCGAAGACGTCGTGCGCGCCATCAACCCGTCGGCCCGCGTCTACAAGACCAGCCGCTCCGGCGTCGATCTCGCCCGCGTGCTCGACCAGGGCGCCTTCAACCTGGAACGCGCGCTGGAAAACGACCCGCACTTCCTCGACCACGATCACCCCGACCATGTCTGCGGTCCCGATTGCGGCCACGACCATGGCCACCATCACCATGCGCACGACCATGATCATGATCATCATCACCACGATCATGACCACGGGCATGACCATCACCACCACGATCATGGACACGACCACCATCACCATGGCGCCGTCTCCCCGATCCATGACGTGACGGTGCAGTCGGTGTCGCTGCGCGGCGGCGAGATGAATCCAGACCGTTTCTTCCCCTGGATCCAGAAGATCACCCAGACGCAGGGCCCGAACATCCTGCGTCTCAAGGGCATCATCGCCTTCAAGGACGATGCCGAGCGCTATGTCGTTCAGGGCGTGCACATGATCATCGAAGGCGACCACCAGCGCGCCTGGAAGGACGGCGAGAAGCGCGAGACCCGTCTCGTCTTCATCGGCCGCGAGCTTGACCGCGAAAAGCTCGAAGCCTCCTTCAAGGCGTGCGAGGCCGCTGCCTGATGCCGACTGTTGCCCCGTTTGATCTCGACGGCCATATCCTGGCCGTCGAATTTTTAGGTGATACCCCCTTCTTCGCCAGCGCCACCGGCACGTTTCACCGGCTGGACGGTTCGGAAAAGGTCACCGAAGCCCATCAGGGCATGCTCACCTGCATCCGCGATCCCTATAGCGAAAGCCTGATCTCGGGCGGCGAAGACGGCAAGGTGCTGCGGATTGCCGCCGATGGCAGCGTCACCGAGCTGGCGCATGCGCCGCGCAAGTGGATCTCGCAGCTCGCCGCCGGCCCGCAGGGCGCCATCGCCTATTCCCACGGCAAGAGCGCGATCGTTCGCCTTTCTGACGGCACCACCCGCGAATTCACCGAGGAGCGCACGGTCGAAGGCCTCGCCTTTGCCCCCAAGGGCATGCGCGTCGCTGCCGCCCGCTATAATGGCGTGTCGCTGCATTGGGTTGTGGGCGAAGCCAAGCCCGTCGATCTCGAATGGAAGGGCGCTCATACCGGCGTCACCTTCTCGCCGGATGGCAACTTCCTCGTCACGACCATGCAGGAAAACGCGCTCCATGGCTGGAAGCTCGACACCAAGCCTGGCGCCGAAGCCCGCCACATGCGCATGACCGGCTACCCCGCCAAGGTCAAGTCGCTCTCCTGGTCGGCCAAGGGCAAGTGGCTGGCCTCATCAGGCGCTCCGGCTGCCATCGTCTGGCCCTTCCAGGGCAAGGACGGCCCGATGGGCAGGTCGCCGCTCGAGCTCGGCACCCGCGCCAACATCATGGCGACATCGGTCAAGTTCCATCCGGCCGAGGACATTCTCGCCATCGGCTTCATCGACGGCATGATCCTCGCCGTTCGCCTCGCCGACAGCAAGGAAGCGCTGATCCGCCGCCCCGGCAAGGGTGCGATCACGGCCATGAGCTGGAGCAGGAACGGCAAGCTGCTGGCCTTCGCTTCGGAAGCCGGCGATTGCGGCGTGGTCGATATCGCCGCCTAAAGCGTGACGAGCGAAAGTGTGCAGCGGTTTTGCGGCACCGACATGCGACAGAACAAAAATCTTAAAGCGTGACGAGCGCATCCGAAGGATCGCGACACGCTTTAAGACACTTATCCCGAGACTGGCCTCCGGTTTCGGGATAAAGACACGCTTGAAAGCAATGGGCGTGAAAACAGAGAGCTGAGCCAGATGTCGCAGACCAGAACCGCCATCGCCGAAACCGCAGCCGCCAACGATGCATCGGCATGGGTGTTGATCCGCGCCGAGGCCCTGGCGCTGTGCGAACGCGAACCGGTGCTGCGGCCTCTTCTGACATCGCAGGTAATCGAGGCTGCGGATAGCGCAATCGTCGCCCGCGTGCTCGCCGCGCGCCTCGCGCGCGCCGATGTCGATACGGCGGCTCTGACGACGCTCCTCCAGGAGACGCTGACATCTGATATTCTGACCGAGATCCAGGCCGACCTGATGGCAGTGCGCAAGCGCGATCCGGCCTGCACGACCTATCTGCATGCGCTGCTCAACCTGAAGGGCTTCCACGCCCTGCAGATCCACCGCGCCGCCCACAAATTGTGGAACGAAGGCCGCGTCGAGATCGCCAGCTGGCTTGCTAATCTCGCCTCGCTGGTCTTCGGCCCGGATATCCATCCGGCGGCAAGGATCGGCTCCGGCATCATGCTCGACCACGGCTCCGGTATCGTCATCGGCGAGACTGCCGTCATCGAGGACGAGGTCTCCATCCTCCAGGGCGTCACGCTGGGCGGCACCGGCAAGGAAACTGGAGACCGCCACCCGAAGATCCGCCGCGGCGTGATGATCGGCGCAGGCGCCAAGATCCTCGGCAATATCGAGATCGGCGCCTTTAGCAAGGTGGCGGCCGGCAGTGTGGTGGTGAAGCCGGTTCCAGCGCATTGCACGGTGGCCGGTGTCCCGGCGGCGGTGGTGCGCATCCATTCCGCCAGCGAAATCCCCGCCGAGAGCATGGACCAGAATATCTGAGTTCGGGCTAAAGCAATTCCAGCAAAAGTGCAGCGCGGTTTTGCGTCCGGAATTGCGTAATAACAAATGCTCTAGGCCGCCTGCTCCTGCGCCGGTGATGCCTCTACCCGGTCGCGGCCCTGGCGCTTGGAGGCGTAGAGCGCCGTATCGGCCCGCCCCAGAAGCTTCTTGAAGTCGATATCCGGGCCGCTGCAGGCGGCAACGCCGATACTCAGCGTCGGAAGCGACGCGAACACTGCCATCGCCGAAACCTGCTCCGAAAATTCCAGCCGCATCCGCTCGGCGACGGCAATCGCCCCGTCCTCGGCGGTATTCTTCAGCACCACGAGAAACTCGTCGCCGCCGTGGCGCGACAAGAGATCATCGGGCCCCAGCACGCTGCGCGCCGCACTTGAAAACAGCCGGAGCACATCGTCTCCGACGAGATGACCGTGCTGATCGTTCAGCTGCTTGAAGTGATCGATATCGACCACCAGAAGCGCCAACGCGTGGGCGTCGCGCACCGGCAGCCGTTGCGCCAGCCCGCCGCGATTGAGAGCGCCCGTCAACGGATCATGATGCGCCAGCGCGATCAGTTCGCTCCTGTTGCGCTCGGCCGCCATCAGCACGATCAGCATGCTGCGCAGCGCCAGGAAAATGACCGCCGTCGACGCCATCCAGCTATGGGCGACGGTGGCGCCGTAGGGATCGGGACCCGCAATCTCCCCCGTTGCCGCCATGACGCTACGCACCAGGAAAATCGCCGCCGTCGGCAGATAGAGCCATGCCAGCAGGCCTGCCGAGAAAAGCTTCTCGCGCCTGTAGATGCCGATCCCCTCGCGCAGCACCGCCAGATCGCACAGGCAGCAGATGGCCGAAACATAGAACAGCCGCACAGACACAGACATATCGCCGGAGGGCAGAGCCGCAACCGGGAGGCTGATGCAGACGAGCGCCAGCGCACAAACGCGCATCGACGCCGGCCGGCCGGCGAGCACGCGGATGGCGAAGAACGACAGCAGGTAGCCGGCAATGGTCAGCACATTGCCAAGCTGGATCGACAGCACATAGGGAATGAAATTGCGCAGGCAGACGAGCAGCGTGCCGACGCCGAGCACCAGATAGCTGGCGCCCCACCAGGCCGGCCAGCGGCCGAACCGCCCGGTCCAATAGCTCACCATATGCGCGCTTCCGAGAACCAGCAGCGTCATGGCGGAGACGACGTAGATCGTCCGCAGATCCAAAATCATGTACGCGCCTCCAATCCACCGGCGCGGACACGTTACGAGATCGCTATTGCGTTTTGATTGGAACGCTCGGTCGCATTTTAATCAACGCGCCGAAAACCCCGCTCAGACAGGACGTGCGGCGGCAATGATCTCGGAGAGAAGCCCGTGCAGGGCATCACGATAACCGGTTCTCGCCGAGGGGCCGTTCTCGTCTGACGTCATCACGACGGTGAGCTTCAGCGACGGCACGATATAGAGCATCTGGCCGCCATAGCCCCAGCCGAAATGCACTTGCTCGCCGCCGATCTGCCGCGAGAACCAGCCGTAACCGTAGTCGTCACCGGAGAAGCGCGAATTGGTACGGTGCTGCCAGGACTGGATGACCCAATCGGCGGGCACGACCTGCGTGCCATCTGGAGCCTTGCCGCCATTGCGGTAGAGCTCGCCGAAGGCAAGCAGCGAGCGCGCGGTCATCGCCATCTGATTGCCGCCGAGATAGATCCCCTGCGGATCCCGCTCCCAGGCACCGATGCGAAAGCCATCGATCGGCGCCAGCCATTCGCGCGCCAAGGCGAGCGTCGATTTCCCGCCGACCTTGGTCAGGATCGCCGAGAGGAGATGCGTGGAGGCTGTGGAATAGAGCATCTGCCCGCCCGGCTCATCGGCAAAGGGCTGCGCAAGCGCGAACCGCACCCAGTTGCGCGACGACACGAAACGACCGTAGTCGGGCCCCGACAGGCGACCAAGCCCCGCCTGCATCGAGAGCAGATTACCGATGGTGATCTCGCCGAGCCTCGGGTCCGGATTATCGGGCAGGTCGGCCTTCAGGATCGGTGCGATCTTCTGGTCCGGCCCTTCCAGCAGGCCCTTGCCGATGGCGATGCCGACGAGGCTCGAGATGATCGACTTGGAGGCCGACTTGATGTTGACGGATTCACGCGTCGAATGGCCGCGATAGCCATGCTCGGCGATGACCTCGCCATCCTTGGCGACGATGACAGCCTTCAGCGGCCGCAACTCCTCGCGCGACGAGCCACCATCGAGCAGCGTGGCAACCGGGTTGGCCTGCTGCGCGAATGCGACGGCCGGCGTGAGCGACAGGACGAAGAGAAATGCGAGGCGCTTGATCATGCGCCATTATCTATGTTGGACGGCAGATCAAATCATCGGCCGTCCAACCCATCTCACAGGGATGTGAAACCTTATGATCGCGCTTGGCTCAAGATCATTGATGCACGCATTTTCGGTTCATCTGGGTTCGCTTTTGCGCCTTGGTGAATTTCGCGATCATCCCCGCCGGACATTTCTTGTCGTCGAAGAGAACGGATTCTCCCGGTGCCATCGTTTCGACCGTCGGCTTCGCCGTCACCGTCTTGATTGCTGCAAAGGAAGTCGACGCGCCTGCAAGCGACAGCAGGCAGGCGGCGGAAAGGGAAAGAAGTAGAGACCGTGTCATATGCTCGCCCTCACGTTTTAGTGATCACTAAAATACATTCCTACGGAATCTCGCCGGCGGCAAGTCATCCGATCGGCGGGCAGCACGAATATCCGCGCGCGGACTGGCCACGGCGGTGAAAAACGGGAGAAGGCAGGCGGTCGAGGTATTGAGTAGTGGGTGTCAGGCTGGTCCGCCTGCCCGATCGTTTCAGGCTTTCCGGCTTCATCAGACCGACAGGAGCGTCTCTCGATCTGGCGTCCCCGGACGAATCATCTGCCCTGACGGCATCCGATTCGACCTTTCGCGACCGTCATCAAGCGCCGAATTATGAACGGAGACCGAACCGGTTCATGAACCCGGCTCCCTGCTCGATGACGCGTTCATGATGCGCCGACCCTACGCCATGGGGATGATTCTCGCCCATATTTTCATCCATATGATTGTTTTTTCTGCATTTTATTAGAACGAAAAGTGAATTTCTTCCCCATAAAGGCGAAGCTGCAGTGTTGCTAAAATATCGTTAAAATTTACCGTCACAGTTTTTTGTTCATCTGGCGTTCAGAAAACTCTTGGGAAAGCCGACTTTTGCGCTCACATTAGATACCAGAGAACTAGGAGTGCATGAATGATTCTTAAGGCCACAGCCGCAGCGACCATATTCGCGGTCTATGCTTTCACGATGTTTTTCATCGCCGCCATACCGGACAATATCGTACAGACTGCCGGGACACAGCTGGTCGACGCCAGCGTCGTGAAATAGGCGTCGTCAAGTAAGCGCCCTCACACTACGGGCGCAGCGAATACAGAGGGGAACATAGTCCGCCGGCTCTTCCGGCGCCCCTTCAAACTGATTTCCTGAAACTGGAAATGAAACAAAAAAGCCCCTCCCTTTAGGGGAGAGGCTTAGCCGATCAGGCCGCCCTGCGGATCGGCGCGCTGGCCAGCATCCGCCCCGTGGGGACGATCATGCCGGCCGCGCCGTCAAGCCAGCCCTCGACAAGCTCGAGCGCCAGAAAGCGCGAGCGTTCGAACGGACCAGGCATGACGAGATGCTGAGCCTTTGCGGCAAAGAAGCCGAAACGCTCGTAATAAGGGGCATCGCCTACAAGCAGGATGGCGCCGTGACCACGGGTCTTGGCTTCCAGCATGGCGGCGCGCATCAGCGCCGAGCCGACACCCTTGCCCTCGAAGCTGGAATCGACCGCCAGCGGTCCGAGCAGCAGCGCGTCGATGGCAGTGCCATCGGCATTGACGCCGGCTTCGACGTTCCACAGGCGCACGGTGCCGATGACGTGACCGTCGCGATCACGCGCGACCAGCGCCAGGCCTTCGGCCGGAACACGGCCACGGCGGATCTTTTCCGACGACTTGCGGCGGCGGTTCGGGCCCATGGCGCGATCGAGCAGGGTCTCGCGCGCAACGACATCGCCGGCATTTTCGGCGTCGATGGTGAAAATGGAATGCGCAAAGAATGCGCGGACAGAATCAAGAACAGCGGCCATCGTGGCCTCCCGAACTCAAAACCGTTTCAAACGGTATCGTCAGATCATTGTGAAGGTGCCGCCCCGGCTGGCTACGGGGCCGGCGGTATCAGATGATGTAGGCCTTCAGCGGCTCGAAGCCGTTGAACGCGACCGCCGAGTAGGTGGTCGTGTAGGCGCCGGTGCCTTCGATCAGGATCTCGTCGCCGATCGAAAGGGTGAGCGGCAGCGGGTAGAGGTTCTTCTCGTAAAGCACGTCGGCGGAATCGCAGGTCGGGCCGGCGATGACGCAGGGCTCCATTTCGTCGCCGTCGCGCTCGGTGCGGATCGGGTAACGAATGGCTTCGTCCATCGTTTCGGCCAGACCGCCGAACTTGCCGATGTCGAGGAACACCCAGCGAGCGGCATCGTTGTCGGACTTCTTCGAGATCAGCACGACTTCCGTCTTGATGACGCCGGCGTTGCCGACCATGCCGCGGCCCGGCTCGATGATCGTCTTCGGCAGGTTGTTGCCGAAGTGGTCACGAAGGCTCTGGTAGATCGCACGACCGTAAGCTTCGGCCGACGGAACGTCGCGCAGGTACTTGGTCGGGAAGCCGCCACCCATGTTGACCATCTGCAGGTGGATACCCTGCTTGGCCAGCTGAACGAAGACGCGCTTGGCATCGGCAAGAGCCGAATCCCAGGCATCGACCTTGGTCATCTGCGAACCGACGTGGAACGACACACCGTAGGATTCGAGGCCCAGCTGATGCGCGTAGACGAGAACGTCGACGGCCATCTGCGGGACGCAGCCGAACTTGCGGCTGAGCGGCCATTCAGCACCTTCGCCATCGGTCAGAACGCGGCAGAACACGCGGGCGCCGGGAGCGGCACGCGCGATCTTCTCGACTTCCTCGTGGCTGTCGACCGCAAAGAGGCTGACGCCGAGCGCATGCGCGCGGGCAACGTCGCGTTCCTTCTTGATCGTGTTGCCGTAGGAGATACGGGCAGCGGTCGCACCGGCGTTGAGCGCCATTTCGATTTCGGCGACGGACGCGCAATCGAAGTTGGAGCCCATGTCGGCGAGCAGCTTCAGGACTTCTGGAGCCGGGTTTGCCTTGACGGCGTAGTAGATGGCGCTGTCAGGCATGGCGTGACGAAAAGCGGAGAAATTGTCGCGCACGACGTCGAGGTCGACCACAAGGCAGGGACCGTCGGGACGTCGGGTTGCGAGAAAGTCGCGGATGCGCTGAGTGGTCATATCGATTCCCTTTTCAATTCCAGAGCTCCGGAAAAACCGGAGGACAAAGGGCAGCCGATCACTCGCATAGGAACCAGCCGGTGGAGACCCCGGAACCTTAGCAAGCGCTCGAATGCGCGAATGATGAATCAACGCCGCGAAAGCGACATGGATTCGGCTTTGTCTGCCATGGATTGGAGGGGATCCCTACCGCACTTCCGGCAATGAAGGTGTGCCTCTTCAGTAACCCCCGCTGATGGAAAGCAGGGAGAGAACAAAAAGGCCCGCACCGTCGTTGCTTCAGGCGTCCTCGCATTTTCCGGTTGGCCGGAATAGCGACTGGAGGGGTTAATTCCAGGTACCTTACCGATTTCCTCACCAATTCGAGGGTTCGGCGGACACCCATGGGCACGTGCGACTTTGGGCTGAGGTCGAGATAAGAATATTCGCGGTCATAATCAAGAGTTTTTTTGACCCTCGCCCAAAAAACGTATTCGGCAACTCTAGGCCGAATTTGCATAAGGAAGGCTGACCGATTACATTGTCCAAATCGCGGCCCACAATGGATATTCTTGGGATTGGCTATGTCGACTGCAGGAAAGAAGAAGTCGATGCAGGACGCTGTCAGAGACACGCGCACCGGGCTGCCGATGCGCGAGCTTCGGTTGCTTGTTCCCGACGCACGCCATCCTGACGTGATCGCACAAACCAAGGCTGCCATCGCCGCGCTGGACCCCGAAGACGAAGAGGAAGCCATGCGCTGGATCGAAGCCGTCACGGCCCTCGATCATGAAGACAGCGACGCCGAATGAAGCGTGGCGATATGGTCACCGTCGCGATTGCTGGCGATTATGGCAAACCACGTCCCGCTGTTGTGGTCACCTCCAACATTATTCTAGATGGCGGACATGACGCGATAGCGCTGTGTCAATTCACATCGACGATCAACGATCTCGCGCTGTTCCGGGTTACCATCGAACCGACCGCCCATAACGGATTGAAATTGCGCTCGGATATCATGGCGGATAAACCGATCTCGGTCCCGCGCCGGCGAATCGGCTCGGTGATTGGTCGGCTGAACGAAGCGGATCTCCAAAGGCTGGACAAGGCGCTTGTTTTTGCGCTCGGTCTGCAAGACTAACGACCTTCCGGAGCCAATATGGACACCCTCACCCGCATCCGCGCCTTCATCGACGTCGTCGAAGCCGAGGGTTTTTCCGCTGCCGCCCGCAAGACCGGCCGGTCCAAGGCGCTGCTGTCGAAATACGTCCGCGAGCTCGAGGATGAGCTTGGCGCGCTGCTCTTGAACCGCACAACCCGCCAGTTCTCGATGACCGAGGCCGGCCACACCTATTATCGCACCGCCTCCGACATCCTGAAGGAGATCGACAACCTTGCCGATCTCGTGCGCGAGAACAACGCGCAGCTGAAGGGCAAGCTGAAAATCTCGGTGCCGCGCACTTATGTCGACGCCGATGTCGGCCAGTCGCTGATCGATTTCGCCCGCGAAAACCCTGATCTCCAGCTGGAAATCTCCGCCGACGACCGCTTCGTCGACCTGATCGAGGAGGGCTTTGACGTGGCGATCCGGGTGACGAAGCTTGAGGATTCCGGCATGATCGCCCGCAAGATCTCGGATTTCCGCATTCATCTCTGCGCCACGCCGGAGTTTCTGGAGCGTCATCCGCAACTGCAGAACCCGGCCGACCTCTCCAACGTGCCCTTCATCATCGACACCAATTCGCGCAGCCAGGGCAGCATCCGCTTTCAGAACCCTGACGGCACCTCGTTTGCCGTCGCCGTCTCCGGCCCGATCGAGGTCAACAGCCCGCATGCGACGCTGCGCGCCGCACTGTCGGGCATCGGCATCGCCTTCATTCCCGATTTCATCGCCCGCAAGCCGATCGAAAGCGGCGAGCTGGTGACGCTCTTCAACGACTACATCGCCACCGATCGCGGCATTTACGCCGTCTATCCGCACCGCCGCTACCTGCCGGCCAAGGTGCGCATTTTCGTCGACTACCTCTATAATTGGTTCAAGAAGCACCCCTAAGCCGAACCCAAGGAAATCCGGTCCCAATTCGGTCCCATTTTCCGGCAAGATCTCAGCAACTGATTTGGGCCGCCCCACCCGGATTTATCGCCTTTCCGGCAACCGAACCTGGCCCGAACTCTAGAGATGAAGTTAGCGGACGCATGAAGATATCGACATTCCTGACGGCCGGCTTTCTGACGCTCGTGCCAGCCGCAGCCTTCGCGCATCCGCATATCTTCGTGGAGGCCCGTCTCGAGGTCGTCGCCGGCGATGACGGCAATGTCGCGGAGTTCCGCAACGTCTGGCGTTTCGACGAGGTCTTCACCTCCTCGGTCGTCATGGATTTCGACAAGAACACCGACCTGAAGCTGGAGCCGAACGAGCTCGCCGAGGTCGGCAAGACGGTCCGCGATTCACTGGCCGACTATGATTACTACATGAACCTGACGATGAACGGGAAGAACGTGACGGTTCAGAAGCCCGACATCATCCACGTCGATTACCGCGACGGCCAGCTCTTGATGTTCTTCGCCGTCAAGCCGGTCGAGAAGATGCCGCTCAAGGGCAATCTCACCTTCGGTGTCTACGACCCGACGCTCTACACCTCGATCGACTTTCCGACCGACAAGGAAATGATCCTCGTCGGCGACGCCTTCAAGGCCTGCAAGCACCAGGTGGTGAGGCCCGATGCCGACCAGGTGATCTCGCAGAACAAGCAATCGCTGACCGACGCCTTCTTCAACGATCCGACCGGCACCAACATGTCGAAGCTCTTCGCCACCAAGCTGGACGTCACATGCTGAGGCGCAAGCCCACGCTGCTGCTTTACGCCGCCGGCCTGCTGCTCGTGACCGGCCTTGCCGCCGCGCATGCGCAATCGCCGCTCGGCATCGGCACGGCGGAGCCGAGCTTCCAGCCCTCCGGCGGCCCGCTGGCGCCGCTGTTTCTCTACATCAATCACGAGCAGCAGGCCTTCTATCGCGCGCTGACCAACGCGCTGAAGGCGATGCGTGAGGATCCCTGGCAGCTCGGCACGCTGGTCGGCCTGTCGTTTGCGTATGGTGTCTTCCACGCCGCCGGCCCCGGCCACGGCAAGGCTGTCATCTCCTCCTACATGATCGCCAACGAGATCGAGCTGAAGCGCGGCGTCGCCATCTCCTTCGTCTCGGCCTTCGTTCAGGGGCTGGTCGCGATCCTGCTTGTCGGCGGTGCCTGGCTGGTGCTGCGCGGCTCGGGCATCACGCTCACCATGGCCACGCAGGCGATGGAGATCGCAAGCTTCGTCATGGTCATTCTCTTCGGCCTGTGGCTTTTGCTGCGCAAGCTGCGCACCATCATCCCGGCCTTCCAGCCAAGGCAGGAAGCGCTGGCATCCGGCCCCGTCAGCATGATGCTCGACTGGCAGGACGCCGACCAGCGGGGCGAAAGCAGCTCTTACGCCTTCGGTGAAACCCAGGCCGCCAAGGCCGGCCACAAGTTCATTTCAGGCATGGCCTGCGAGACCTGCGGCCAATCGCACATGCCCGATCCCGCGATGCTCGGCGCGGAAAAGTTCAGCATCCGCGAGGCCTGGTCGGCAATCGTCGCCGTCGGGCTGCGCCCCTGCTCCGGCGCGCTGCTGGTGCTCACCTTCTCCTTGCTGAACGGCCTCTATCTCGGCGGAGTTCTCTCGGTCTTCGCCATGTCGCTCGGCACCGCCATCACCGTCGCCATTCTCGCAACGCTTGCCGTGACTGCCAAAGGCACCGCCATGCGCCTCGCCGGCCACGGCTCGCGCGTCTCGACATGGGTGGGCAACGGCATCGAGTTGCTGGGCGCGCTGCTTGTCATCGTGATGGGCGTGCTATTGCTCGGCGCGTCGCTGCAGGGTGTGGGGTTTGGTGGGTAGGGTTGATTGGTGAGGGTGTGCTGCGTGGCCCCCTCATCCGCCTGCCGGCACCTTCTCCCCGCGGGGGAGAAGAGACTCGTAGCAGGCCGCTCGCTCCATCTTCCCTTCGCCCCAACGGGGAGAAGGTAGCCCGAAGGGTCGGATGAGGGGGCCGCACGGCACAACCTAGATGAAGGCTACCCTAAACCTTCACCCACCCCGCCGACGCTGATACCGCGCCCGCAGCCAGAACACCGCGAAAAACGCCATCACCAGGCACACCCCGACGACGATCGCCAGCGTCGGCGAGTAATTGCCGATCCACAGCACCACCGACGGCAGGAAATAGATGACGAGCCCGGCGCAGACGAGGATGATCGCCGCGGCAATCGCCGGCGAGCGGCGGTCGGATTTGGGGTCGGCCATGCGAAAATCTCCTGCGGGTGAGGAGAAGGGCTTAGGCCAGCCGCCGGCGAAAGGCAACTGGCCGTGCCACTCGCCGCGAGCACAGGCTTGCCAATCGTCAAACGGCAAGCCTTTTTCGACTCAGGCCGTGACCTTGGCGGACGACACGGTCGCGTCGATATGGTCGAGCAGCGCGTCCGGCAGGCAGAGGCGGCCGGCGAGCAGGTCGAGATAGCCGCGTTCGGCACGGGTGTCGGGATTGATGGTCAGCCGCGTCGCGGTATAGAGCTCGACCTTCTGCTCCTCGGTGCGCGCGGCGGCCACGAGATCGTCGATATCGACGGGGTTGGCGAGTTCGTTGCGCAGGAAGGCCTCGGCTTCCGAGCCGAGATCGACTTCGCGCACCTTTTCCATGATGTTGGCGCGCTCGGCATCGTCGATATGGCCGTCGGCCTTGGCGGCGGCGATCATTGCGCGGATCAGCGTCAGGGCGAAATCATTGGAGAGCTGCGGCCCTTCCAGGCTGAAGGCTGAATCCGGCGGCGGCAGCGCGATCGGCTGGCCTGTGGTTGCGGCCGGCTGTGGTGTGGCCTCAGGCGATTTTCCCGACTGGTAGTTCTTGTAGGCGAGATAACCGAGCCCGGCGACGGCCGCGAGCCCGCCGATCGTCGCGACATTGCCGGCGATGTTGCGGCCGGTCTTGGTGCCGAGCACGGCGGTCGCAAGCGCCCCTGCCTTCCACGGATTGTTCTTGGCCATCTCGATCGCGCCGCCCGCCCGATCGCGAACGCTGCCGCCGACACCTGGAATCTGTGATCCCAGAAACTGCTCAAGAAGCTTCTTCGCGTCGAACATACCTGATTGTCTCCCTTTTAAGCTAAAACGGAAGATAGGTACGCCCGGCACGAATACAAATGCGGGCGGCAAGGCCGCCCGCACCATGCAGATCACAAAAATGTCAGGAGAAAGCCGCCTCAGCCCTTCAGCGCGGCCGCCTCGGCGGCGAGCTTGGTGATGCCGGCCCAGTCGCCTGCAGCGATCAGTTCCTTCGGTGCGACCCAGGAGCCGCCGACGCAGATGACGTTGGGAAGCGACAGGTAATCCATCGCGTTCTTCAGCGAGATGCCGCCGGTCGGGCAGAACAGCGTGCCAGCGAGCGGTGAGGAGAACGCCTTCAGCATGGCGGCACCACCGGCCTGTTCGGCCGGGAAGAACTTCAGCACCTGGTAGCCTTCTTCGCGCAGCGCCATGACTTCGCTGGCGGTCGCGGCACCCGGCAGAAGCGGCACTGAAGAATCGCGGGCCGCGTCGAGCAGCTCCTGCGTGGTGCCCGGGCTGACGATGAACTTGGAGCCGGCGGCAACCGCGGCTTCCCAATGCTTGGCATTGAGAATGGTGCCGGCGCCGACCTCGGCACCCTCGACCTCGTCGGCCACGGCGCGCACAGTGTCGAGCGCTGCAGGCGTGCGCATGGTGATTTCGATAGCCTTCAGACCGCCCGCGACCAGCGCCCGCGCCAGCGAAACGCCCGACTTGACGTCGTCGACGATCAGAACCGGCACGACGGGCTGCAGTTTCAGGATGGAAAGGAGTTTCTCTGTCTTTTCGCCCATGGCCGTGGTTCCTTTGAAACGATTTAATTCCGGCAACGGAATAGACCTACCGCTAAAGTTTGTCGAGACCGCAACCATCTTTGGAATGGAATGGGTATCAACCTCAGCCAATTTGCGCTAGCGTACCCGCCGTCGTCAAAGAGGTTCATCGGTCATGGCAAAAGAGATCGAGCGGAAGTTCCTGGTACGCAGCGATGGCTGGCGCTCCGGCGCGGAAACGAAATCTGTCCTCAGACAGGGCTATATCGCGTCTATGGACGATCGCTCGGTACGTGTGCGCATCATCGACAGGAAGAGCGCGCGACTGACCACCAAGATCGGCCGCAGCAAGATGACCCGCGACGAATTCGAATACGAAATCCCGGTTACCGATGCCGAAGAGCTGCTCGATGCGGCGATCGGCATCGTCATCGAAAAGACCCGCTACCGCGTGCCCTATGAGGGCTACGTCTGGGAGGTCGACGTTTTCGCCGGCCAGCATCGCGGCCTCGTCATCGCCGAGGTCGAGATGGGGTCGGAAGCCGAACGGCCGGCGCTTCCCGCCTGGCTCGGCCGCGAGGTCACCGGCGATTTCAGATACTCAAATCAGGCATTGGCAACCGAATTTGAGCACGACCGGCATGCCCTTCAGCATACGGCCTGACCGGTCCTTCAAATCACAGTTCCACAAGCTCGCGCGACGCCAGCTGCGCCATGCGATCGATGTGCTCGAAACGCGGCCTCAAGGCACCGACCACGCGATCCATGAAGCGCGCAAGCGGCTGAAGCGGGTGCGCTCGCTCTACCGCCTGGTCGCCAGCGCCGTGCCGAAATTTTCCGCCCGCGAGAACATCAGGCTGCGCGGCATCGCCCGCTCGCTGTCCTCGCTGCGGGATGCGGCGGCGCTCGTCGAGACGGCCACCTATCTGCACGAACGCGCCCGCGACAGCGACGAGGCCGAGGCGCTCGGCCGCATCGTCGTGGCGCTCACCGCACGGCGCGACCGGCTGATCGCCGCCAGGCGCGATCCCGAAAAGGTCGTCTCGGACACCATCTTGGCGCTGAAACGGGCGATCGCGGCCATTCAAGACGTCAACCTCAAGGGCGGCCACCGCCGGCATGGGCGGCTTCTGGCGCATGGGTGGGACACGACAGTCCGCAAGGCGCGCAAGGCGCTCGCCGCCTGCGAGGGGCATGTCTCGGCCGAGGCCTTTCACACGCTGCGCAAGCGCACGCAGGATTACCGCGCCTATCACAAGCTGCTCAATCCGCTCTGGCCGACCGCCATGAACGCGAAATACGACGCGGCGAGCACGCTGGTCGACCTGCTCGGGCGCATCAACGATCTTGAGCTGCTGTGCGAGCTGGTCGAGACCGAGCATCACCATTTCGAGAATGCCGACGACCTCGCGCACCTGCTCTACGCCATCATCTTCCACCAGCAGCAGGGTCGCCACGATGCGCTGGATCGCGCCGAGACCATCTTCGGCCCGGATGCGGATGACGAGGCGATGCGCATCGAGATGCTCTGGATCGCCTTCGGCGGCTGAACATTAGCCGCATCTGCAGGCGATTGCGCTTAGACGCCGAAAGCTGTATTTCCAGCCGCATGACCGACACATCGACCCAACAGGCGACGAGCCCTTTCCTCGTCGCGGCCCTTTATCATTTCGTTTCCGTGCCGCACTTCGAAAGCCTGCGCGCGCCGCTGCAACAGCTGTGCGAGGATAATGGGGTCAAGGGCACGCTGCTGCTCGCCCATGAAGGCATCAACGGCACGATCGCCGGGCCGGATGCGGGGATCGCGACGGTGCTCGCCCATCTGCGCGCCATGCCGGAGTTCGCCCGCCTGGAGCACAAGGAAAGCCGCGCGTCGAAAATGCCCTTCGTGCGCATGAAGGTGAAGCTGAAGAAAGAGATCGTGACGATGGGCGTCGAAAACATCGACCCCAACAAGATTGTCGGCACCTATGTCGCGCCGCAGGATTGGAACGCGCTGATCTCCGATCCCGATACGATCGTCATCGACACCCGCAACGATTACGAAACGGCGATCGGCATCTTCAAGGGCGCCGTCGACCCGAACACCAAGACCTTCCGCGAGTTTCCGGACTGGGTGAAGAACAACACCGGCCTGCACAACAAGCCGAAGATCGCCATGTACTGCACCGGCGGCATCCGCTGCGAGAAGGCCACCGCCTTCATGAAGGAGCAGGGCTTCGACGAGGTTTACCACCTCAAGGGCGGCATCCTGAAATACCTCGAGGAAGTGCCGCAGGAAGAGAGCCTGTGGGAAGGCGCCTGCTTCGTCTTCGACGAGCGCGTTTCGGTCGAGCACGGGTTGAAGGAGGGCGACCACAAGCTCTGCCACGCCTGCCGCAATCCGATCACCGCGGAAGAGATCACCTCGGAGAAATACGAGGAAGGCGTGTCCTGCAGCCATTGCTACGACAGCCGCACCGAGGAAGACCGGCTGCGCTACCGTCAGCGCCAGCTGCAGATCGCGCTGGCCAAGAAGCGCGGCCAGAAGCACATCGGCACCTGAAATCGTCCAAGGGGCGGTATAGTGGCTTGATCAGGCGGCGCTGACGCGCCGTCCGCTGGTCTTGCGCGCGCGTGCTTCCATCAGCCGCTCGGTGATGTCCTCGGCGGCGACAGGCCTGCTGAAGAAGAAGCCCTGCAACGTATCGCAACCGAACTGCGAAGCGATATCGGCCTGCTCCGGCGTCTCGATGCCCTCGGCCGTGACGGGAATATCGAGCGAGCTCGCAAGCGCCACGGTCGCCTTCAGCATCTCGCGCTGGCTCTCGCTGTGCTCGATATCCATGATCAGCGAACGGTCGATCTTGATGCGGTCGAAGCCGAACTGGCGGAGATAACCGATCGACGAGAAGCCCGAACCGAAATCGTCGAGCGCGATCTTCACGCCAAGCGTCTTCAACTGCTCGATCGCCTGCCGCGTCCGCTTCGGGTTCTGGATCATGTAACCCTCGGTCACCTCGAGCGTCACCCGCTTGGCCTCGATCTCCGTCTGGCGCAGCACGTAGCGCACATAATCGGTGAAGGCCGGGTTGCGGAACTGGCCGGGCGAAACGTTGACCGCGATCCTGAGCTCCGGCCATTGCTTGGCCGTCTCGCAGGCCTTGCGCAGCACGAACAGGCCGAGCGCCTCGATGAGACCGCTGGTCTCGGCAACCGGGATGAACACATCAGGCGACACCGGCCCATGGCCCGGTCGGTTCCAGCGCACAAGTGCTTCCACGCCGACCATCTCGTTGCTGTCGGCGCCGATCAACGGCTGGTAGGCAAGCGTCAGGTCGCCGCCTTCGATCGCCTGGCGCAGATCGAGCTCCAGCGCGTTGCGCTCCTCGCGATCGGCATCCATCGCGGGATCGTAGAGCGTCATGCGGGCGCGGCCGGCTTCCTTGGCCTTGTACATGGCCAGATCGGCGCGCCGCACCAGTTCTTCGCGATCGACACTGCCCGCGGGCGAAACCGCGATGCCGATGCTGGCGCCGATGACGACCACGCGGCGGCCGATTTCCAGCGGCTCGGCCAGGAAGTCCAGAATATGCTCGGAGAGCTGCAATGCCGCCGCATCCCCCTGCTGCGAGACAAAGACGATGGCGAACTCGTCGCCGCCGATGCGGGCAAGCACGGCGCCATCGGGGATCAGCACCTTTAGCCCGGCCGCAACCGCCCGGATCAGCTGGTCGCCAGTGCCGTGGCCGTAGGAATCGTTGACTTCCTTGAAACCATCGAGGTCGAGATAGAGAAGCTGGACATTATCCTGGGACTGCCTGGCAAGCGTCACCATCGCATCGACAGAGACGCGCAGGCCGTCGCGGTTCAGAAGTCCGCTCAGCCGGTCGCGCAGCGCATCCTCGCGCGCGATGATCTCCTCGCTCTTCAGCCTGCGCCCGGCCAGCCAGCCGATGATCAGGAGCACGACGAAGAACAGGCCGACAAGGCAGATCGCCTGCACCACCTGGCTGCGCACGTCTGCATAGCCGACATCACCAGGCGCGCGCGACGTCCAGATCAGCTTGCCGAGCGATGCGCCAAGCGCATCCACGATAGGCACGGAATAGGCAGCGGCCTGATCGGCGCCAACGAGCTGCAGTCCGCCGATGACATAGGTCTTGCCGATATCGTCGATCTTGGCGGCGTCGAGATGGCGGATGAAGATGAGATAGCGATGCTTGCCGGGAGCGGCTGCGAGCGCACCGGACTTTTCGCGCACCAGTGCCACGCCGCCGACGGCGATACCCGACTTCGTGCTGATGAAGCCGGACGCCTCGGGCAGGTCCTTCGGGCCGGCGGCCTTCACCTTGTCGAACAGCGCCCAGAGCGCCGGCGAAAAGAACTCCTGCAAGCTGCCCGCCATCGGCTTGCCGTCGCGATAGACCAGGATCGGCGTCTTGTCGTCGTCAATCACAACAGCCATGTCGAACAGCGCGCTGTTGACGGACATTTCGCCATAATTCGACACCGTCCAGTCCATGCCATCGGTGGCGTAGACATTGGTCGCGGCGTCGTCCCATGCGGCATAGTCGTTGAGGGTGGCGCCGAGTTGGGCCACGAAATTCTGCAGCGCGCCGGAAACGGTTTCGCGCGAGCGCTCGTCATCGAGCACGTTGGATTTCTGCGCCACGTGATCGAGCGCATTCAGCACCATCATCGTCACCACAGCGACGACGACGGCAAACGAAAACAGAACGCCGGCCACGGTTGTGTGGCGACCAGCTCCGATAATCGCGCTTCGTTTGCTGAAGATCGACGGCATTCATTCTCCCTGTCGGCAAATACTGACGGGAAGCCTTCAAAAAACGGTTAAAACGCGATTGAACGATTAAGCATTTTTGCATCGATGGCACGAACGCAAGAGCGATAAAAATCATTTCATTTCAAACGGATAATTCTATTCAAATATCCTTATAAAGCACTCACTTACGAATATGGCCGCAGAATTTTGCAAGCGCGTTCAAAATAACGCCGTCACGCACTGCCGCATCGAGAACCGCCGCCTGCGTTGCATCGTCCTTCCCGAGCAGCCCGATCCGCAGATGCGCCTCCTCGACGATATCGAACGACATAGTCTTCAAGACCTCGGTCAACTGAGACAGCGCGAAGTCGCCGCGATGCGATGCATGCGCGATCATCACAGGCTTGAATGGCACCTCGTCGCGCGAGACCAGCCAGTCCAGCGCATTCTTCAGCCCGCCCGGCAGCCCGTGCGCATATTCCGGGCAGGCGACGATGACGCCATCGGCGTCGCGCATCTTCGCGCCCAACCGCTTGACGATATCAGGCGTATGCTCGCCTTCGCGATCGGGATTGAAGATCGGCAGATCGCCGATGAGATCGCAGATCTCGATTGTCACATCGTCCGGCGCGTGATCGCGCAAGGTCGTGAGCAGCCGGCGATTGGTCGAGACCTTCCGCTGGCTGCCGCAGAGCGCATAGAGAAAGAGCGGCTTGGCGTCCATGCCACTGGTCTACGGCATCCGACGATTCGCCCCAACGAAAAAGCGGCCCGGCAAGGCCGGACCGCTTCATGTCGTATAAGGATAAGACCAGCTCTTACCAGGACGCGATCAGGGCGCCCTTGAACTGTTCGTTGATGAACTTGCGGATGCTCTCGTCGTGGTAGGACTCGACCAGCGTCTTCGCCCACGGTGCGTCCTTGTCGGCGGTGCGAACAACGATCACGTTGGCGTAAGGCGACTTTTCGCTCTCGATGGCGATGGCGTCGGTCTTCGGATGCAGGCCGGCTTCCATGGCGTAGTTGGTGTTGATGACCGCGGCATCGACGTCATCGAGCGAACGCGGCAGCTGCGCGGCGTCGATTTCGGCGAATTCGATCTTCTTCGGGTTCTCGATGATGTCGGCGACGGTGACCTTGACGCCAGGGTTGTCCTTGAACTTGATCAGGCCCTTCGAGGCGAGAACGAGCAGCGCGCGGCCGCCATTGGTCGGGTCGTTCGGGATGGCGACGGTTGCGCCTTCCTTCAGCTCGTCGAGGCTCTTCACCTTCTTGGAATAGACGCCCATCGGGGTGGTGATCGTCGTGCCGATGCTGACGAGATCGAACTTGCGATCAGCGATCTGGTTGTCGAGGTAGGGCTGGTGCTGGAACGAGTTGGCCTGGATGTCGCCATCGTTGAGCGCCTGGTTCGGCACGACGTAGTCGGAGAACTCGACGATCTCGATGTTGAGACCCTTGGTCTTGGCGATCTCGGCGACCTTTTCCATGATCTGCGCGTGCTCGCCCGGCGTGACGCCGACCTTGATGTCTTCGGCGAGTGCCGAGCCGGCTGCGAAGGCAGCGAGCGCGGCTGCGATGATGAACTTCTTCATGGGTGTCTCCTGTGTTGAATTATGGTTGTTGTTAAAGGATCAGTTTTTCCGGTTGCGCTTGTCGAAGCGGCGGGCAAGCCCGTCGCCGGCGCTCTGCACGAGCTGCACGAGAACGATCAGCACGATGACGACCATCACCATCATCTCTGGATTGAAGCGCTGGTAGCCGTAGCGGATGCCGAGGTCGCCCAGCCCGCCGCCGCCGACGGCGCCGACCATGGCCGAGTAGCCGATCAAGCTGACGATGGTCATCGTCAGCGCCATCAGAATGCTCGGCCGCGCCTCAGGCAACAGCACCTTGAAGACGATCTGGAACGGCGTGGCGCCCATGGCGCGGGCAGCCTCGATCAGCCCCTTGTCGATCTCGCGGATGGCGGATTCGACCAGGCGGGCGAAGAAGGGGATGGTGGCGATGGTGAGCGGCACGATCGCCGCCCAAGTGCCGATCGACGTTCCCGTCAAAAGGCGCGTCAGGGGCACGATGGCGACGACGAGAATAATGAACGGCGTCGAACGCGCGGCGTTGACGATCAGCCCGAGCACGCGGTTGGTCTTCGGCGCCGGAAACAGCTCGCCCTTGCCCGATGTGGCCAGGAACACGCCGATCGGCAGACCGATGATCGAGCCGACGATACCGGCGACGAACACCATCTGCAGCGTCTGCATCAGGGCCTTGGAGAGGAGGTTGTAGATCATATCAGGCGACATAACCGAGCACCTCCGTCTTGAGACCCGTTTCCGAATAGAAACGATCGGCACGCGCGATCACCTCAGGATCGGCGGAATAGGAAACGACCAGCGAACCGAAGGGCTCGCCCCCGATCTCCTCGATCGCGCCGGCGAGAATATTGACGTCGGAGCCGAGCTCCGCGACCAGCCGCCCGGTCAATGGCTTGAAGGCCGTCTCGCCGAAGAACACCAGCCGCACCAGCGCCCGGTCGCCCGCAGACGGCTGCGCCTTGATGCCCGAACGCAGCCATTCCGGCAGCTTCAGCGCCGAGGCAAGCAGCGTGCGCGTCGTCTGGTGCTGCGGATTTGTGTAGACGTCGAAGGTGCGGCCGGCCTCGACGATCTGGCCGGCATCGATCACCGCCACGTGGCTGGCGATGGTCTTCACCACCTCCATCTCGTGGGTGATGAGGAGAACGGTGAGGCCGAGTTCAGCATTGATGCGCTTCAGCAGTTCCAGGATCGACTGCGTCGTCTCCGGATCGAGCGCCGAGGTGGCTTCGTCGGAAAGCAGCAGCTTCGGATCGGTCGCCAGCGCGCGAGCGATGCCGACGCGCTGCTTCTGGCCGCCCGACAGCTCCGAGGGATAGTTGCCCGCCTTGTCGCCGAGACCGACGAGATCGAGCAGCGGCCCGACCTTGGCGCGGATCGTCTGCTTGTCGACACCCGCGATCTCCAGCGGCAGCGCCACATTATCGAATGCGGTGCGCGAGGAAAGCAAGTTGAAGTGCTGGAAGATCATGCCGACCTGGCGGCGCAGGCCGCGAAGCCCCTCTTCGCTGAGCGCGCCGACATCCACGCCATCGACGAGCACTTTGCCGGAGGTTGCCGTCTCCAGTCCGTTGACCATGCGGATCAGCGTCGACTTGCCGGCGCCGGAGCGGCCGATGATGCCGGTGATGGCACCGCGCGCAACCGTGAGATCGACCTTTTCGACCGCGGTGAAACCGCCCTCGCCTGATGGTCCGTAGCGCTTGCCGGCACCCTGAAAGGCGACCATCGGGATCGCCCCCGCCGCGCCCTCTGGCTCTCGCCCGGAATGGCCGCCGGACGCGCCCTGGGCAGCGTCTTGTTGGGCCTGGTGTTGGAGTGTCATTTCATGCTCACGTATGTTGGTCTTCAAAAACTGGCGGTTCTATAACCGCTATCGCGCCGATTAGCCAATCGGGCGGCACATTCGAAGACAATCACGGGTGCGAGACATGGACGCGGCTTTCGTTGCGGGCGGGAAAGAAAGACGTTTCGCCTTTCCTGTTGCTGCAACTTATGCCGCCGGTGGTTGAAACCGGACAGGGATGTTTTTTTATTTGTGCGATGCGGCAGGAAAAAATCTACCTGCCGCATAGACAATTCGCCCGAGGGCGATCAGGCGCTCTTGTGGTTCCCCTTCGGAAACTGCGCGGCGAGCTCCGAATACCACTTGCCGCTCGTCTTCACCGTGCGCACTTGGGTGTCGTAATCGACATGCACGAGGCCGAAGCGCATGCGATAACCCTCCGCCCATTCGAAATTGTCCATCAGGCTCCAGGCGAAATAGCCGCGCATCGGATAGCCGTCCTTGATGAGGTCGGCGACGACATCGAGGTGCTGAATATAGTAATCGAGGCGCATCCTGTCCTCGACCACGCCCGCTTCGATGCCGGTGTTGTCGCAAGCGCCGTTCTCGGTGATGTAGCATTCCGGCAGGTCGTAGCGGCGGTAGAGATCCTCCACCACATGCTTCAGCGCCGGCGCATAAACCTCCCAGCCGATATCGGTCTTGACGTCGCTGACGCGGGGCGCCTCGACCGTCCAGGGAAAATCGCCGGTCTTCTTGGGATCGTCGGCGACGCGCAGCGGCGTGTAATAGTTGAGGCCCCACCAGTCGAGCTTCTGGCTGATAACAGCTAGATCACCCTCCTCAACGACAGGCATGCGGTCGCCGAGCGCCTCCAGGAACTCCTTCGGATATTCGCCCTTGAAGACGGGATCGAAGAAGGCGCCGTTGTGGAACTGGTGCGCCCGCTCGCCGGCGGCCTGGTCGCTAGCACCGTCGGAACCCGGGATGACCGACATGGCGTTAAGTACCAGTCCGACAGGCACGTTCGGCGCTTCCGAGCGGATCGCCTCGACGCCGAGGCCATGGGCGAGGTTCATGTAGTGCATGGCGTGCAGTGCTGCCTGCATGTTGCGCTCGCCGGGCGCGTGAATGCCGTAGAGATGGCTGAGCCAGACGATGCACCAGGGCTCGTTGAAGGTCGCGACGCTATCCAGACGATCGCCGAGGCGCGCCATCACCGTCTTGGCGTAGCGCTGGTAGGCATAGGCCGTCGACCGCGCCGTCCAGCCGCCATCGCCGGCAAGCAAGAGCGGCAGGTCCCAGTGATAGAGCGTCGCGAAGGTCTTGATACCCCGTGCCTTGCAGCCATCGACGAGGCGATCATAGAAATCGAGCCCCTTCTCGTTCACCGGCCCGGTGCCATCAGGGATGATGCGCGGCCAGGCGATGGAGAAGCGATAGGCCTCGACGCCGAGCGACTTGATGAGATCGAGATCCTCGTCGAGGCGGTTATAGTGATCGCAGGCGACGTCGCCATTGTCGCGATTGAAGACCCGGCCCGGCATGTTGCAGAAGGCATCCCAGATCGACGGCTTGCGCCCATCGGCCTTCGAAGCGCCCTCGATCTGGAAGGCGGCCGTCGCCACGCCAAAGGTGAAATCGCCGGGGAAGCGGGCGGCCAGGGCCTTCGCATCAATGGTTTTTGCATCAATCGTCAAACTGAAATCCTCCAAACTCGGCCGGCGGCTGCGTCGCGCTTCCGGCTGCTCTCTACTCTACGTATAGGTTTGAAATGTCAAATCTGTAACGTTGCAGATAGGAACGCGCGCTCTCAGAGCACATCCTCGCCGGATGGAAGCAACAGCCGCCGCGTGATGCCGATCCGCTCGAGAAACACCGCATCGTGGCTGACGACAAGCAGCGCCCCGTCATAGGCGGCGAGCCCCGCCTCGACGGCGGCGATGGAATCGATGTCGAGATGGTTGGTCGGCTCGTCGAGCACCAGCAGCGGCGGCGGCTCTGCACCACCCAGCACGCAAGCGAGCCCAGCGCGCAAAAGCTGCCCGCCGCTCAGCGTCGAAACCTCTTGCAGCGCCGCATCGGCCCGGAACATGAACCGCGCCAGTGCCGCGCGGCAGGCATTCTCGTTCGCACCGGGATTGAGCCTGCGGAAATTCTCGGCGATCGAAAGCGACCGGTCGAGCAGGCTGACGCTCTGGTCGAAGACCGCAAGGCGCACGGGCACCGAGACCGTTCCCGCCCAAGGCGCGATGCGTCCGGTGACGAGCGACAGCAGCGTCGTCTTGCCCGAACCATTCGGCCCCTCGACCGCCACCCGCTCCGGCCCCGTCATGGCAAAGGAGAGATCGGTGATCACGGGTTGATCCGGCTCGTATCCAGCCGTCACACCATCGAGCCGCAGCACCACCCGCGACGCGGGCAGATGCGTCGACGCCAGCTTCGCGGAAAAGGGCTGCAGGATCTCGATGCGCTCGCGCGCCGCACTGGCATCCTCCATCGCCTCCTCGCGCCGCTTCTCGCCGAGCCGGACCTTGTCTCCTCTGGTGTTCTCCGCCGCCCGCTTCAGGCCGCCGGCGACGATACGGGGCATGTCGCCCCGCGCCGCTTTCTTGGCGCCAACTTTGTCGCTGCGCGCCTGCCGCTCAGCCGAGAGTTGCGCGCTGCGGGCGACATCCACCACCCGCTTTTCCGCATCCGCAAGGTCATGTTCGGCCGCCGCGAGCTCGACCGCCTTGCGCGCCTGGAACGCGCTCCAATTGCCGCCATAGCGCCTGGCGCCCAGCGTCGTCAGCTCGACGATCGCATCCGTCCGTTCGAGCAGCGCGCGATCATGGCTGACCACAAGCGCGCCGCCCCGCCAGCTTTGAAGCAGTGCAATCACCGCCTCGCGTCCATCGCGATCGAGATTGTTCGTCGGCTCATCGAGGATGAGGAAATCCGGTTCGCTGAAGATCAGCGCCGCCAGCCCGACCCGCGTGCGCTGGCCGCCCGACAGCGAGGTGAGCAGCGTATCGGATTCCGCCGAGAAACCCATCCGCTCCAGCGCATCGGCAAGCCGGGTCTCAAGCGTCCAATCGGCGGAGGCGACCTCGTCGGCCGACGCCTCGCCGGCCACTGCGCGCGCGACGACATCGAGTGCTTCGCGCACGCCGAAGAGATCGGCGACCGTGGCATCAGCATCGACCTGCACCGTCTGGCGCAGCACGCCGAGACGCCCGCTGACGGCGACGTTGCCGGATTGCGGCGCGAGTTCACCGGTGATCAGCCTCAAAAGCGTCGTCTTGCCGACGCCATTGCGGCCGACCAGCCCAGCGCGTTCGGCCCCGAAGCTCAGATCGAGATTGGAAAAAAGCGGCCGCCCGTCAGGCGTGGACCACGAAAGATTGGAAAGGGTAATGGATGCAGGCATGGACATGGAACTCCCGGATGGCAAGGCAAAGCGGCATTGCGATCGGGTTGAAATCCATGGTGCACCGTCCTGTTGGTATTGCGGATGGCTGCAATCTAGGCAGGTGGTTGGGTGAAATCAAGGCGGGGTGAAAACTCTCACCACCCTCTCATAACAAGTCCCCTCCCCAACCCCTCCCCACAAGGGGGAGGGGCTAACCGGTGGCATGCTCTGTGCTCCTCATATCAGCAGCGGCTGTTGAGAGGTTTCGGTCTGGCGAAGAGGGTGCGCCCAGCAAGCCCCTCCCCTTGTGGGGAGGGGTCTTTGGGCCCCGAATGCGGAGAGGCCTTTAGGCCGGATGCGGAGCGCTCATTCTCCCCCGAACCCAAATCCCCTCACCCCGCCTTGCAATCCCCCCATTTCCACGAAACAACTCCCCAATGACCATCCCCAAGACGCACCCCTTCCCCTTCGACCCCACCTACGGCATGACGCTCGACACGCTGCGCGCCATCGTCCCGCCCGAGGCACCGCCAGGCTTCGACGCCTTCTGGCAGAAGCGGTACAAGCGGGCGCTCGCCATCGACCCGCAGCCGACGCTGAAGCAAAGCAGCCTCACCCACCCCGCCTGGCAGGTGCTCGACATCACCTACACCTCGACGGATAACGTCACGATCGGCGGCTGGCTGCTTCTGCCGCGCGATGCGCCGGTGCGGCGCGGGCTGGTGGTCAGCCACGGCTATGGCGGCCGCGATGCGCCGGATTTCGATCTGCCTGTGGAACAGACCGCCATCCTCTTCCCCTGCGCCCGCGGCATGTCGCGGAGCGCACAGGCGCCGATCCCGCCGGAGGCTCCCGGCCATGTGCTGCACAATATCGACCGGCCCGACGACTACGTCATCGGCGGCTGTGTCGAGGATCTCTGGATCGCCGTCTCGACGCTGCAGGCGCTTTATCCATGGCTCGCAAACTGCATAGGCTATATCGGCGGCAGCTTCGGCGGCGGCCTGGGCGCGCTGGCGATCCCCTTCGACAATCGCATCGATCGCGGCCACCTGATCGTCCCCACCTTCGGCGACCGTAAGCAGTGGCTCACGCTACCGACGGTCGGCAGCGCCGATTCCGTGCAGACCTACCAGAAGACCCATCCCGACGTGCTCGATCATCTGCGCCTCTTCGACGCCGCGACATCAGCGACCCGCATCAAGGTGCCGATGCTGATGGCCGTCGCCCTGTTCGATCCGGCCGTCGCCCCGCCCTGCCAGTTCGCCGTGGCCAACGCGGTGCCGCCGTCAAAATATAATGAAATCTTCATCCTCGACGCCGGACATTTCGACTATCCTGGAATGACGGAACAGAATTTTGCTCTGCGCGAAAAGCTGCGAGGTTTTTTGAAGCTTCATGAACCGGGAATATCTGCGCTGGTTTAGCCCGCGCCTGCATCGCGAGATGGAGCTGTTGGTGTTCGGCCATGCCGGCGCCAAGGTCTTGATGTTTCCGACGCGCGATGGCCGTTTCTGGGAATACGAACGGATCGGCCTTGTCGCCAGCCTGGCCCACAAGCTCGAAGCCGGCCAGTTGCAGCTCTATTGCATTGAGGGTCTCGCCACGGAGACCTTCTACGGCTTCGACCGCCACCCGGCCGCTCGCATCCACCGCCACCAGGCCTTCGAGGACTATATTCTCCACGAAGTCCTGCCGCTGATGGCCGCAAAAAACGGGCACGACTGCACCATCGTGCATGGCTGCAGCCTCGGCGCCTTCCAGGCGGCCAGCCTCGTCTTCCGCCACCCGCATCTGTTCCGCAAGCTCGTTGCATTCTCCGGGCGCTACGACCTGACGCTGAGGGTCGAAGCCTTCGGCGACTTGCTTGACGGATATTATGACAACGCCGTCTATTTCCACACCCCGACGCATTTCCTGCCGGGGCTCCATCACGGCTGGCAGCTGGACAAGCTGCGTGAGGTCGAGATCGTCATGACGATCGGCAATGCCGATCCCTTTCTAGACAACAACCATTATCTGAGCCGGCTTTTGTCGGACAAGCAGGTCGGCCACCAGCTGCATGTCTGGGATGGCCGTGCCCACCGCGCCAGCGCCTGGCGCAAGATGGCAGCACTCTACATCTGAGCCATCAAACGCCGGCAATCCCTGCCGCCTCAACGGCAAGCGGCCAATAACGCCGATGTCAAAACTCGTGAATTGTCATTGCCGGGACTGTGGCTAAAGGCTTCGAACAGTCATTCCTAAAGAAAGGTCTTTCATGTTCGCTTCGATCCACGCCCTGCAGCCGGCTTTGCTCAGCCTGCTGCGCATCGTCTCCGCGCTCGTTCTCTTCAGCTATGGGACGCAGAAGATCCTGCATTTCCCTGCTGCCGAGCGCGTGCCCGATGTAGGGTCGATGTCCTGGATTGCAGGCCTGCTTGAACTGACGCTCGGCTTCCTCGTGCTGATTGGCTTTCAGACCCGCGCCGCTGCCTTCGTCCTCTCCGGCCTGATGGCGTTCGCCTATTTCATCGGCCACGCCTCGCGCGGCTTCTTCCCCGCCCAAAACGGCGGCGTCGCCGCCATCCTCTTCTGCTTCGTCTTCCTCTACATCGTCGCCGCCGGCGCTGGTCCGTTCAGCGTCGATGCGATGATGAAGCGCAAGCAGGGTGTGGTTGCGGCTTGATGCGATTTTCGTAAACGCTGGAGTGGGGATACCCCCTCTGCCCTGCCGGGCATCTCCCCCACAAGTGGGGAGATTGGCTGGGCGCAGCCGCTCGTTCCACCTTCATTGTTTGGCGTAAACATCGCAACGAGTCGATCTCCCCCCTTGTGGGGGAGATGTCCGGCAGGACAGAGGGGGGTGCCCCACGGTACAACCCCTCCACCCAAGCCAAACCCAAACGGCTTACACCTTCACCCAGGCCCCATTCCGCTTCGACGACGCCACGCAGGCATCCACGAAGGCAACACCCTTCACGCCGTCATCGACCGTCGGATAAACCACGGCCTTGTCGACCGCCTTGCCCTTCTTATGCGCGTTGATGGCATGCGCGGCTTCCGTGTAGATCGTCGCGAACGCCTCGAGATAACCCTCCGGGTGACCCGATGGAATGCGCGAGACGCGGGCAGCGGCGGCTCCGGAGCCGGCGCCGTTGCGGGTGATCAGGCGCTTCGGTTCGCCGAACGGCGTGAACCAGAGATAGTTCGGATCGGCCTGCACCCATTCCAGACCACCCTTGGTGCCGTAGACGCGGACCTTCAGGCCGTTCTCGTGGCCGGGGGCGACCTGGCTGCACCAGAGCATGCCCTTGGCCGGCTTTTCCGAGCCCTTGGCCTTGAAGCGCAGCATCACATGGGCGTTGTCATCGAGACGGCGGCCGGGCACGAAGCTGTCGAGATCGGCGGCAAGGCTGTCGAGCTCGAGGCCGGAGACGAAGGTGGCGAGGTTATAGGCATGCGTGCCGATATCGCCGGTGGAACCGCCCGCACCCGACTGCGCCGGGTCGGTGCGCCACACGGCCTGCTTGGCGCCCTGCTGCTCGACGGCCTCGGTCAGCCAGTCCTGCGGATACTCAGCCTGGACGAGGCGGATGTCGCCGAGTTCGCCATTGGCGATCATCTCGCGCGCCTGGCGCACCATCGGATAGCCGGTGTAATTGTGCGTGAGGATGAACAGCGCGCCGCTCTCGTCGGCCACCTTCTTCAGCTTCTTGGCGTCGGCTAGATTCGAGGTCAGCGGCTTGTCGCAGATGACGTGGATGCCGCGGCGGAGAAACTCCTTGGCGGCGTCATAGTGCACGTGGTTCGGCGTGACGATCGACACCGCCTCGATGCCGTTCTTCAGCTTCGCCTCGCGGATCGCCATCTCGCGATAGCTGGAATAGGTGCGGGTCGGATCGAGCCCGAGATCGGCGCCCGAGGCCATTGCCTTTTCCGGCGTCGACGACAGAGCGCCGGCGATCAGCTCATACTGATCGTCGATACGGGCAGCGATGCGGTGCACCGCGCCAATGAAAGCGCCGGCGCCACCGCCGACCATGCCAAGACGGATGCGCGGCTCGCGCGTCTGCTGCGTTGATGCTTCGATTGTCATTGGTTTCTCCAAAATTGTGTGTGTCTGGGTGCGCTCGATTTGAGGTTCTGCCGTGTGGCCCCCTCATCCCCGGTGCAACTTGTTGCACCTGAAGCCTTCGGGCCACCTTCTCCCCGTGGGGGAGAAGGGGAGGTCGGCGCGAGCGGCCCGCTCCAGGTCTCTTCTCCCCAACGGGGAGAAGGTGCCGGCAGGCGGATGAGGGGGCCACTCGGCACCACCTCTCCTACTGCCGCCCTCAAAGCCCTCGTTAAATCCCCAGCATCCGCCGATTGGCCGCCTGGTCCGTGCCGCTGCCGGCGAAGTCGTCGAAGGCGTGTTCGGTGACGCGGATGATGTGCGACTTGACGAACTCGGCACCCTCGCGCGCGCCGTCCTCGGGATGCTTCAGCGCGCATTCCCATTCGACCACGGCCCAGCCATCGAAGTTGTTGGCCGTCATCTTCGAGAACACCGCGCCGAAATCGACCTGACCGTCGCCGAGCGAGCGGAAGCGGCCGGCGCGTTCGACCCAGCCCTGGTAACCGCCATAGACGCCCTGGCGGCCCGTCGGGTTGAACTCGGCATCCTTGACGTGGAACATCTTGATCCGGTCTTTGTAGATGTCGATGTTATCGAGGTAATCCAGGCACTGCAGCACGTAGTGCGAGGGATCGTAGAGCATGTTGGCGCGCGGATGGTTCTTCACGCGCTCAAGGAACATCTCGAAGGTGACGCCATCATGCAGGTCTTCGCCGGGATGGATTTCGTAGCAAATGTCGACGCCGTTTTCGTCGGCGTGATTGAGGATCGGCGTCCAGCGCTTGGCAAGTTCGGCGAAGGCGGTCTCGACGAGACCGGCCGGGCGCTGCGGCCACGGATAGATGTAAGGCCAGGCAAGCGCGCCGGAGAAGGTCGCATGCGCCTTGATGCCGAGATGCTTGGAGGCGGTCAGCGCCATCTTCACCTGCTCGACGGCCCATTCCTGGCGCGCCTTGGGATTGCCGCGCACTTCGGGAGCGGCGAAGCCGTCGAAGGCTTCGTCATAAGCGGGATGCACGGCGACCAGCTGGCCCTGAAGATGGGTGGAGAGTTCGGTGATCTCGACGCCGTTCTGGCGCGCCACGCCGGCGAACTCGTCGCAATAATCCTTGGATGATGCAGCCTTCTTGAGGTCGATCAGCTGGCCCGCCCAGGTCGGTACCTGCACGCCCTTGTAGCCGATGTCGGCTGCCCACTTGGTGATCGAATCCCACGAGTTGAAAGGTGCGGCGTCGCCCGCGAACTGCCCGAGGAACAAGCCTGGGCCCTTGATCGTTTTCATGTCAATTCCTCCCTAAAAGATGACCGTAAACGTTTCTGGTTCAGTTTTAACACGCGATTGACGCTCTGCAAGCCGATTTCGGCGAGAATGCAAATCGATCATGATCAACATAATTTCGCGGTGGGGACTAAACCATGTCGGGCACCTACCCGCAAGACGTACGTACCGCATTTCTTGGCGCTTGCGTCGTGAGAGGCCATGCCGCGGCGCATCTTTGTAGACTTCCCGCCACCGCGTGCTACTCTTGGTCGACCAGGAGGGTGGTCCATGACGAGGCGGCTGGCGGCAATCTTGGATGCGGATGTTGTCGGCTTCTCCCGGCTGATGGGCCTCGACGAAGCGGGCACCTTCGCGGCGCTGAAACGCCACAACACCGAGACCATCGTTCCCACCATCACAAGGCATCGCGGACATGTCGTGAAGTTCGTCGGAGACGGCACGCTGGCGGAGTTTTCCAGCGTGGTCGACGCGTTGCGCTGCGCGATGGAGATCCAGCAGGCCATTCTCGCCGACAATCACGATGTCGTGCCCGACCGCCGAATGATCTGGCGGATCGGCATCCATGTCGGTGACGTCCTCAACGAGGATGGCGACATCTTCGGCGAGAGCGTCAACATCGCCGCGCGGCTGCAGGCGCTGGCGCCGGCCGGCGGCATCTGCCTGTCGCAGCAGGTGCGCGACCAGATCGGCACGGCGCTCGATTTCGAGGCCACCGACTTCGGCAATCGCAAACTGAAGAATATCGAGCAGCCCGTCAGGGTGTGGCGCTGGTTCCCGCCGGGCAGCCAGACGGACGGCCCCGACGAGGATACTCCGGACCGGGCGATCCCAAGCCAGTCGCCTCAGCGCAAGCGTCCGTCGATCGCCGTGCTTCCTTTTACGAACATGTCGAGCATCGAGGGGCAGGAGCATTTTTCCGACGGCTTCACCGACGAGCTGATCGCGACCCTGGCGCGCTGTCGCTGGTTGCTGGTTGCCGCCCGCAATTCCTCCTTCAGCTTCAAGGGCCGCGCCGTCGATGCCCGCCGCGTTGCCGAGGATCTCGGCGTCAAATACGTGCTTGAAGGCAGCGTCCGCCGTTCCGACACGCGCATCCGCATCACCGCGCAGCTCTTGGATGGAAGCGAGGGCACGCTGCTCTGGGCCGAACGCTATGACCGCATGCTGGCCGATATATTCGACCTCCAGGACGAGATCGCCTCCGAGATTACCGGAACCATCGAGCCCGAATTGAGCGCCATCGAATTCGCGGCTCTGCGCGGCCGCTCGATCGTCGACATGACCGCCTGGGAAATCTATCTGAAGGGCCTCTGGCATCTCTACCGCTTCACCGTCGACGAATTGAACACGGCCAAACAGCTGTTCGAGCAGGCGATTGCCATCGATCCGACCTTCGCGCAGGCGCAGGCGCGGCTCGCTTACGTTCACATCCAGCTCGGCTGGTACGGCTCGCTGGAGGAGCGCTCGGGGCGCATATGCGAGGCGATCGAGCTTGCCGAAAGGGCGATCACGCTTGATCAGAAGGAACCCGCGGCACATCTGGCACTCGGCCGGGCGCTGGCTCTCGACGGCGCCACGGAGGCAGGGATTGCCCATCTTCGTCATGCGGTGAAACTGGACCACAGCTTTGCCCAGGCGCATTTCGCGCTCGGCCAGGCGCTCTGCTACGCCGACCGGCCGCAGGAGGGCATGCCCGAATTCAGTGAAGCCTTTCGTCTCAGCCCGCGCGACCCGCATCTCTGGACCTTTCACAGCATGATGGCGTTCGCGAACTACCAGATGGACAAACTCGACGAGGCAGCGGACGCTGCCCGCGCATCGATGCGCTCACCGAACGTCACCTTCTGGCCGGCGATGGCGCTGGTGGCGATCCAGGGACGGCAGGGCAAGATCGAGGAGGCGCGCCGTACGATCGACAAGCTCTACAGCTTCCGGCCGGGCATGACGCTTGATGATGCCAGGCGTGAATTCTATTTCGGCCTCAAGCCCGCGATGAGCAAAACCTTTATCGAGCGCTTTGTCGGCGACCTCGCCAAGGCAGGCCTGCCGCCACAATGAAAGACGCCCGCCCTTGCGAGCGGGCGCCTCGTATTCAGATCAGGATCAGAACGGCGAATCCGGGAAGTAGAAGTCCTTGGCATTGTCCTTCGTCACCAGCGTGGCGTCGAGGATGTAGGTGCCGCGAACCGGGACCTGGTCGTAGAGCGACGCGGCCGTCAGTTCCATGGCGGTGCCAACCATTGCCGGCGGATAAAGGACGTCGACCGGGATCAGCTTGTCGCCGTCCATGACCTTCTTGACCATGTCCTTGGAGCCGGCGCCGGCCACGACATACTGGATGTCGGTGCGCTTGGCCTGCTCGATCGCCTGCAGCACGCCGACGGCCATGTCGTCATCCTGGCACCAGACCACGTCGATCTTCGGGTACTTGGTGAGATAGTCCTGCATCACCTTGAAGGCGTCGTCGCGGTTCCAGTTGCCGAACTGGCGGTCGAGAACCTTGACGTTGGAGCCGGCGATGCCCTTGTCGAAGCCGTCCTGGCGCTGCTGGTCGATCGGGATCGGCAGGCCGCGGATGACGACGACCTGTGCGTCCGGCGTGGTTTCCTTGATGTACTTGCCGGCGACTTCGCCAAGCGCCGGGTTGTTGCCGGCGATGTAGATGTCACGCACGCTGTCGTCGTTGGTGCTCGGCGCGCGGTCGACCAGCGCCACGAAGGTGCCCTTGTCCTTGACTTCCTTGATCGCGTTGACGAGCGGATCCGGATCGGACGGCAGGATGACCAGCGCGTCCATGCCCTGCGTTGCCAGATCCTGTACCGCGTTTGCCTGGCTTGCGGCATCCGGCGAGGTCTTGACGATGACGGTGAGGTCAGGGTGCTCGGCCATCAAAAGCTTGGCGACGCGCTCGGCATGGAACACCACGCCGGAGGTCCAGCCGTGGTCGGCCGCCGGGATCGATACGCCGATGGTCTTCTTGTCTGCTGAGTGAGCGACGCCGGCGAGCAGCGCCGCCGTCACGACCGCCAAACTGAATAGTGTCTTACGCATGTCTGTTTTCCTCCCATTAAACCCCAGGGCTTGCGAACCTTGAGACCGAGCGCCCCGCCGACCCGGCCAATCCCTTGCTACCTGCGCGCCAGCGACCGCTGCACGAGCATGGCGATGATGATGATCGAGCCCTGGATGGCGCCGATCAGATATTCCGAGATGAAGTTCGAGAGCAGCATGATGTTGCCGACGAGTTCTAGAATGAAGGCGCCGCAGATCGTGCCCCAGACGCGCCCTGCCCCGCCCTTCAGCGCCGTGCCGCCGACGACGACGGCGGTGATCGCCTGCAGTTCCCACAGGATGCCCGTTGTTGCCGATGTCGAGCCGAGACGCGGCACGTAGAGCAGCACGGCAATGGCGACACAGAGCCCCTGGATGACGAAGGCGATGGTGCGGACTTTGTTGACGGCGATGCCGGAATAGCGCGCCACATCACGGTTCGAGCCGACGGCCGTGACATGGCGGCCATAGCGCGTGCGATAGAGAATGAAGGCGGCGACCGCAGTGACCGCGAGGATGACGATGATCGGTACCGGCACGCCGGCGATCGAGCCAAAATAGACCGGACGATAGAGCGACTGCTGCTCGGCCGAGCGCAGCGTGATCGCGCCGCCCTGTGAGAGCCATGTCGTCAGGCCGCGATAGATGCCCATGGTGCCGAGCGTGGCGATGAACGGCTCGATCTTGCCGACGGTGGTGATCAGCCCGTTCGCCAGCCCACAGAGCGCGCCGGCAACGATGGTGAAGACGACAGCGACAGCCAGCATCAGAGCAGGATCGGCGATAAGGCCGGAGTTCATCAACAGGATCATCAGGCTGGCGACGAAGGCGACCATCGACCCGACAGAGAGATCGAGATCCCCCGACGAGATGACGAAGGTGGCGCCGACGGCGATGATGGCGATGAAGGCGCTGCGGGTCGCGACATTGGCGAGATTGGTGATGCCGATGAAATTCGGATTGACCAGCGCGCCGACAACAAGCAACAGCGCAAGCGCCGCGAACGGCGCGACCGCCCTGAGATCGATATCCCGCCAGGAACGCCGTCTGATCTGACTGGTCTCGTCGTTCGCACTCATATCCAAAGCCATCCTCCCGTCATGCCTGCAGGCATTTTGTCTCTTGGTCCGCCGTAACGGCGGTTTGTCTCTCGCGACCGCCTTACGCGGCCTTCTTCTTGAGGCCCGCCGCATAGCGCATGATCTCCTGCTCGGAGATCTCGTCGCCCTCGAGCACGCCGACGATCCGCCCCTCGCGCATGACAGCCACCCGGGTGCAGAGCCCGATCACCTCGGGCATCTCCGAGGAGACGACGATGATCGAGCGCCCGTCGCGCGCCAGCGCCGAGATGAAATGATAGATCTGCTGCTTGGTGCCGACATCGATGCCGCGCGTCGGCTCGTCGATGATGATGATCTCGGGGTCCGTCTCCATGACCTTGGCGAGCAGCAGCTTCTGCTGATTACCACCCGACATGCGCCCGGCCACGATATTGGCGTCGCGCACGCGGATATCGAAGCGCCGCCGTGCTTTCGCCAGCGCCGCAGCCTCGCTGCTGGGGCTGAGATAGCCGTGCCGCGAATGCTGGCCCAGCGACTGCAGCGTCAGGTTTGCCAGCATGTTGGAGCCGAGCAGCAGGCCCTTGTGCTTGCGATCCTTGGTCATGTAGGCGAGCCCGGCGCGATTGGCCGCATGCACATCGCCCGACTGAACACTCTCGCCGCGGATGACCACCTCGCCGGCGGTACGCCCGCGCAGGCCGGCAATCGCCTCCATCAGCTCCGTGCGGCCGGAGCCGATCATGCCGGAAAAGCCGATGATCTCGCCCTTGCGCACCTCGAAGCTCGCATCCTGCACATAGCCGGTCGAGATACCCTCCACCTTCAACACGATCTCTTCGTCGACATCGGGCTCGTTCTTGGTCGGATAGAGGCTGGAAAGTTCGCGTCCGACCATCAGCTGGGCGATCGATTCACCGTCGAGCATCGCCGTCGGCGCCGTCTTCACCCACTGCCCGTCGCGCAGCACCGTCACCCGGTCGGTCAGTTCCATGACCTCGTCGAGCTTGTGCGAGACGAAGACGAAGCTGGTGCCCTTGTCGCGAAGCTTGCGCACCTGCTTGAACAGGAAATTGGTTTCCTCGCGCGACAGCACCGCCGTCGGCTCGTCCATGAAGACCACGCGCGCATCGCGGCTGATCGCCTTGGCGATCTCCACCATCTGCTTGTCGGCAATGGAAAGCGTGCTGATCAACGCGTTCTCATCGACATGCGAGCCGAGCAGATCGAGCGCCTTGCGGGTTTCCGCGCGCATGAACTTGCGGTCGAGCACGCCGAAACGCGTGACCTCGCGGCCGAGAAACAGGCTTTCGGCGACGGTCAGGTGATCCGCGAGATTGAATTCCTGGTGGATGATGACGATGCCAAGCGCCTCGGCGGCGCCATTCGGCGGCAGGACGATCGGCTGGCCATCGAGGATGATCTCGCCCGAGGTCGGCTGTTCGAAGCCGGACATCACCTTGACGAGGGTCGACTTTCCCGCGCCGTTTTCGCCCATCAGCGCATGGATTTCACCGGCGCGAAGCTCGAAATTGACACTGAAGAGGACCTGCACCCCATTGAAGGATTTGCATATGCGTCGGGCCGACAACACCACCGGCGCAGCCTCGACAGTCTCCAAACTCATGATGCCCTCCCCTGCGGGCTCCCACCCGCTTGACCCTTGTGTAAACCTTTACATGTGCGATGTAAAGGTTTACATCATCGTATCACGAAGTTCTCTTGGCTTCGCCCTTTGACGTATCCTTCAGTCTGTGTAGTGTCGCCGCGAATTGAGCCCCAAGGCAGAACGCAGTGTCGAATTCCACGCCAGCAACCATCGAGGATGTCGCCCGGATCGCCGAGGTTTCGATCGCGACCGTGTCGCGAGCGATCCATACGCCGGAGAAGGTCGCCAACTCGACGCGGCTGAAAGTCAACCAGGCAATCGCGATCACGGGATACACGACGAACGCCATGGCTCGCAGCCTGCGTCTCGGCCGTTCCAACATGATCCTGGTCGTGGCTCCCGACATCGGCGACCCCAACTTTTCCAACATTCTGATCGGCCTGGAGAACGAGGCCCGCGCCCATGGCTACGGCATTCTCATCGGCCATACGCAGAATGACGCCCAGCGCGGCCTCGAATATCTCAAATTCCTGAATTCAAACCAAGCGGCCGGATTGATTCTCTTCACCGGCATCCTGCCCTTCGGCCACCAGACGATGACCGCGCGGCTCCCGCCCAGCGTCGGCGTCTTCGAGCCGGTCTTCAACGGCGGCATTCCCTATGTCGGCGTCGACGATATCGAGGGCGCCCGCAAAGCGGTCGACCTGCTGCTCGCAGAAGGCCACCGCAGAATAGCCTTCATCGGCGACAGCAAGACGAGGCTGGCCTATTCAAGACGCCGCCAGGGCTATGACGAGGGACTGGACGCAGCCGGCGTGGCGAAAGGCCAGCGCATCATCCTCGAAGGCGACGGCACGCTCGAAAGCGGCCGCCACGCCGTCGAGCAACTCTTCATGCGCGACACGCTGCCAACAGCCTTCATGTGCGTCAACGACCAGACGGCGATCGGCGTGATGATCGGCCTCAACGCCCGCGGCTACGACATCCCCCGCGACTTCTCCGTCACCGGCTTCGACGACGTCCCCCAGGCCGTTTTCATGTCGCCGCCGCTGACGACGGTGCGCCAGCCGCGCACCGCGATCGGCAAGCAGGCCATGGCCCTGCTGCTGGAGTTCCTGGGCGATGGCCAGCCCGCCGAGACCGAGATCCTGCTGCGGCCGGATCTCGTCGTCCGCAACTCGGTGTCGGTGCCGTCGAAGGGCTGGGAAAAAAGGTAGAACGCCTGGGCGAGCCGATTACGCTGGAATCTGGGGCTCTCTTTTCGACACGGCACCGGTGCGAACCAATAGCATCAACAGCAAATAGATGCCGATGACGCCCTGGCCGACAAGCGGAAACACCTTGAGAAGAGGATACACGGCGTTGCCGACAAGATAGGTCACGACCAACGCCGCGTTCCACGATGCTATGCCGATATCGATCATGCGCCTCAGCGTCAGGAACACCGCATAGAGCAGAAACGCCAAGGCGACCGCGATCGTCACATAGAAGATGATCTCGTCACGCGTCGGATAGAGGTATTCCGTCAAGCGAAGCGCGCCGAGAACGGCTGCGCCCGTCAGCAGAAGTCCGATTTGTCCGGCGAGGTAAGGCAGTCTCTTCAGCGGAGACATGGCCAGGTAAATTGCTTTAAAATTCATGGATTCAATTTCAGGCTTTATGATCTGAGCATCGACAACGGTCGCATAGCCCATCTCTGCAACCCGTTGTCCACGAACAGCAGCCCTTAGTGGCTCATTTGCCTGAAAACAACTTAAGCGGATGTTCAGATTCGCATTTAAGGCACCGATGCGACCAGATACCGCAGAGCTGTCGGCGTTATGGATCCGAACGGAAAAGGCCGGAAAGCTTGCACTTCCCGGCCTTAGCCTTAGGCCAGTATGGGGCGCAATGTCAGCTACGGCGCATAGCGCGTGAAGACATAGTCGTGATTGTTCACGCGCGCCTCGTGACAGGCAAAGCAGGTCTCGTGCTGAGCCTGGTCGGCTGGAACGCCATTGATGAACCGGCCAAATCCCCAACCGCCCGAGGCTGCGTATTTCTTCGCATCCTTGACCATGACCTGCACCGTCGTTGCCGCACCGGGAACCGAGGCAGGCGCGAACTCGGCCGATGGAGTGCGTTTCCAGGCGAACTTGACGAGCACGCTGCCATCAGGAAAAGGAAGCGTGCCGTCGCGATAGGCCTTGACGGCGATATCGTTGCCGACGACCACGCGCAGCTCGTTCAGAGGTGCGTCCTCGAGCGCCGGCGCAATCAGCTCCCACTGCCGGTAGCCCTCGGGAAGGGAGACGCCGTAGATCGGCGAGACCGGCTTGGCGGCGGGTGTCTCGCCGGCGAGCGAGCCGATCGCGAAGACGGTGGCGCCGACAGCGGTGGCGGCGGCAAGCAGCATGATTTTCCCTGTCATGGCAGCCACTCACGCAAGTTTATCGGCATCGATGATCGCCTGGACGAAGGCCGCCGGCGCCTCTTGCGGCAGATTGTGACCGATGCCGCCGGTGATCGTCCGATGTTCGTACTTGCCGGTGAACTTCTTGGCGTAGGAGGCAGGATCTGGGTGTGGCGCGCCATTGGCATCGCCTTCCATGGTGATAGCAGGCACGCCGATATCGGGCAGCTTCGCGAGCTTGCGCTCCAGCGCATCATATTTCTTCTCGCCCTGGGCGAGATCGAGCCGCCAGCGATAATTATGGATGGTGATGGCGACATGATCCGGGTTTTCGAAGGCTTTTGCCGTGCGATCGAAGGTTGCGTCGTCGAAGTGCCATTGCGGCGAGGCGAGCGTCCAGATGAGCTTGGCAAAGTCGTGCCTGTTGGCATCATAGCCGGCACGCCCGCGTTCGGTGGCGAAATAGAACTGATACCACCAGGAGAGTTCCGCCTTCGGTGGCAGCGGCTTTTCGTTGATCGCCTGGCTGCCGATCAGGTAGCCGCTGACTGACACCATGGCCTTGCAGCGTTCCGGCCAGAGCGCCGCCATGATATTCGCCGTCCGCCCGCCCCAGTCATACCCGCCGATAACCGCCCGCTCGATCTTCAGCGCATTCATGAAGTCGATCATGTCGACGGCGATCGCCGCCTGCTGTCCGTTGCGCTGTGTCTTCGAAGACAGGAACCGCGTCGTCCCGTAGCCGCGCAGATAGGGAATGAGCACGCGATAGCCGGCATCGGCAAGAACCGGCGCGACATCGACAAAGCTATAGATGTCGTAAGGCCAGCCATGCAGCAACAGCACGGCGGGTCCGGTCGCCGGACCAAGCTCCGCATAGCCGATATCGAGCACCCCGGTCTTGACCTGCTTCAGCGCTGGAAAGGACGTATTCGTGCCCGGCTTGACCGACGCAAGCGCGCTACTTCCCGCTTCCGCCGTCTGCGCACGCACAGTGCCGGCAACGCCGACAGCGGCGGCAGCGAAGGCCGCGGCGCCAAGGAAGCGGCGGCGTTGGTGATTGGTATCATCGGACATGGGGGCCTCTCGATTGTCGGTTGCAGGAGAGCGCGAATGCTCAGCTTGAGAGCTAGCGCGAGCCCCAACGGACCGACAGGCAACCGAGGTATGAAATGGCCTATATGTTGGTATAGAGCGCGGACGCGCCCATACGCGGCAAGGATAGGCTCACGCCTTCTCCGCGCGCCTTTCGGCCAGGCTGTCGAGCGCATCCGCATTGGCCCGCCCCCAGCCGTAGAGCAGCTCGATCGGCTCCACGAACCGCTTGCCGAGCGGCGTCAGCGTGTAATCCACGGCCGGCGGCACCGTCCCATAGACCCGGCGCGTCACCAGCCCGTCCGCCTCCATGTCGCGCAGCGTCTGCGTCAGCATCTTCTTCGATATCCCTGGAAGACTGCGCTGCAGCACGCCGGTACGCGCGCAGCCGTCGAGGCGCGTGTCCAGCACATGCAGGATCATGCTCGTCCATTTGCTGGAGAAGATCTCCAGAACACGGCGCGGCGCGCAATCCTCGCGCCATTCGTGATCGGGTGAGCCGGCTCGCATGTGGTTACCTCAGGGTGTCTATGTCTCGAATGGGTGCCTTCTAGCGACAAACGGTCGAAATGGCTACATCCCGAAAAACAGCCCGAGAGACATCAGGAGACAGGCATTTGAACAAGGCATTGATCGCAGGCGCAAGCGGCATCGTCGGCAGCGCCACGGCGGAACTCTTGAGCGCCAAGGGCTGGCAGGTCTTCGGCCTCGCGCGCAAGCCGCAAGCAGCGCCCGGCGTGCAGCCGCTTGCCGCCGACCTGCTCGATCCAGCATCGCTCAAATCGGCGCTTGCCGATGTCGCCCCCACGCACATCGTCATCTCCACCTGGCTGCGGCAGCCGACGGAAGCGGAGAACATCCGCGTGAATTCGGCCATGGTCCGCAATCTGCTCGATGCCGTCAGGCTCTCGGGCTCGGTGCGCCACGTCGCGCTGGTCACCGGCCTCAAGCACTATCTCGGCCCCTTCGAAGCCTATGGCAAGGGCAGCCTGCCGCAGACGCCGTTTCGCGAGGAGCAGGCCCGTCTCGATATCGACAACTTCTATTACGCGCAGGAAGACGAGGTCTTCGCGGCCGCCGCCCGCGACGGCTTCACCTGGAGCGTCCACCGTCCGCACACGATCGTCGGCAAGGCGGTCGGCAACGCCATGAACATGGGCACCACGCTCGCCGTCTATGCCAGCATCTGCAAGGAAACCGGCCGCCCCTTCCGCTTCCCCGGCGTTGCCGCGCAATGGGAGAGCCTCACCGACATGACCGACGCACGCCTGCTGGCGCGCCACATCGAATGGGCATCGACGACGCCAGCCGCCGCCAACCACGGCTTCAACGTCGTCAACGGCGACGTCTTCCGCTGGAGCTGGATGTGGGGCCGGATCGCCGCGTGGTTCGGCATCGAACCGGTCGCCTTCGATGGCGTGGTCCGCCCGCTGGAACAGCAGATGGCCGAAGACGCCGACCTCTGGCGCGAGATCGCCAAGCGCCACGGCCTCGCCGAGCCTGATCTCAACCACCTGGCCTCGCCCTGGCACACCGACGCCGACCTCGGCCGGCCGATCGAGGTGGTCACCGACATGTCGAAAAGCCGCCGCATGGGCTTCCTCGACTACCAGCCCACCGACGACGCGTTTTTCGACCTGTTCAAGCGGCTAAGGGCGGACCGGTTGATTCCGTAAGGTCCGCCTTCGCCAAACGCGGATCATTGACGAAATGTAGTTTTAAAACTACGATCGCCTGTGTTCGAACTTAGGCAGTCCGAGACCTTTCGAAAATGGCGGGCGCGCTTGAAAGACGAGCGCGCCAGGGCGTTGATCGCTTCACGGCTGGATAGGCTGGCGTTCGGCCATGCCGGCGATGCTGCTCCAGTCGGCGACGGGATCAGCGAACTGAGGATACATTACGGACCAGGCTACCGCATCTACTTCAAACAGGATGGCAAAACGCTGATCATCCTGCTTTGCGGTGGCGACAAAGGCAGCCAGAAGCGCGATATCGCCGAGGCGAAACGGCTGCTCAGCGAATGGAATGAGAACGATGGCTGAGAAATTCACTCACTATGATCCGGCCGATGACCTGACATCGGACGAAGCAATTGCCGTCTTCATCGAGGAAGCGTTCGAGACCGAGGACGCCGGCTATATCGCCCATGCGCTGGGCGTCGTTGCGCGCGCCAAGGGCATGACCCAGATTGCCAGTGAGACGGGGCTCTCCCGCGAGCAGCTCTATCGCTCCTTCAGCGCCGAGGGCAACCCGACGCTGAAGACGACGCTATCCGTCATGAAGGCGCTTGGCATCGGCCTGACGGCAAAAGTGCCGGCGCACGCCGATCGAGAGGCAAAGGCGGCCGTTAAACCGTAAACGCCTCGCGGCACGCCGCAAGCGCCGCCTCGGGATCACCCGAGGCAAACGCTTCCATGCCGAGCGGCCCGGCATTTGATCGGTCGGTCGCGTCAGAACATCTCGGCGCAGCCGGCGAGCTTGAAAGGCGAGCTCATGTGATCCTCCCGATCATGCATGCTGATTTCTATGCGCAATAGAGCCGAGATCGCGGTCAGCCGCAATGCGACATCGCGTGCCATGCCGGCACATGGAATTGACGATTGTCATGAGAGGTTCACGCAGCAGGCATAACTCGAAGGGACGGCTTCTGAGAGAGGAACTGAGATGGCTGACATCACCAACGAGACTATTCACCGGGATCACGAAAACCACCCGCTGCACGGGTCGGCTTCGAAAAAGTGGTTCCTTCCAGCGATCATCCTGCTGCTTGTCGCCGGTCTCGGCTATGTCGGTTACGCGCTCGGGCGCGATCTCACCAGCGTCGCCGCCGTTCCCTGGATCATGCTCGGCTTGGCATTGCTCATCGCGCTCGGCTTCGAATTCGTCAACGGTTTCCACGATACCGCCAACGCCGTAGCCACCGTCATCTACACCCGCTCCATGCCGGCCGAACTCGCCGTCATCTGGTCGGGCTTCTTCAATTTCCTCGGCGTCATGATGTCGAGCGGCGCGGTCGCCTTCGGTATCCTGGCGCTGCTTCCGGTCGAGCTCATCCTGCAGGTCGGCTCCGGTTCCGGCCTCGCCATGGTCTTCGCGCTCTTGATCGCCGCCATCTTGTGGAACCTCGGCACGTGGTATCTCGGCCTGCCGTCGTCGAGCTCGCACACGCTTGTCGGCTCGATCATCGGCGTCGGCCTCGCCAACCAGTTCCTGGCGCCATCAGGCAGCGCCACCAGCGGTGTAGATTGGTCGCAGGCCACCAATATCGGCCTGTCGCTGCTGATCTCGCCGCTGATCGGCTTCGGCCTCTCCGCCGTCCTGCTTCTGGTCATGAAGGTGCTGGTGCGCAACAAGGCGCTCTACGAGGAGCCGAAGGGCAACAACCCGCCGCCTCTCTGGATCCGCGGCCTTTTGATCTTCACCTGCACCGGCGTCAGCTTCGCCCACGGATCGAATGACGGCCAGAAGGGCATGGGCCTGATCATGCTGATCCTGATCGGCCTTGTCCCCACCGCCTTCGCGCTCAACCGCACCCCTGACGTCAACTATCTCGAAGCCTACAAGAGCGCTTCGGCCCAGGTGGAAACCGCGCTCGGCAAATATGTGAAGCCGGGTGCGGCCGCCGGCGATTTCCGCGTCGAGGTGAGCAACGCCGTGAAGAACAAGGTCTGGACGGACGCGACGACGCCGGCACTTCAGCAATTCATCCACGCCACAAGCGCCGAAGTCGCCGCCTTCCCGACGCTGGAGGCCGTGCCCACGCATCTGGTCAGCAACGTCCGCAACGACATCTACCTGATCGGCGAAGCCTTGAAGCTGATCGACAAGCAGAAGCTGCTCGCCATGGAGCCGGCCGACCTGCAGGCGGTGAGCGCCTATCACAAGGCGGTCGACAACGCGACCAAGTTCATCCCGCTATGGGTCAAGATCGCCGTCGCCATCGCGCTCGGCCTCGGCACCATGGTCGGCTGGAAGCGCATCGTCATCACCGTCGGCGAAAAGATCGGCAAGACCCACCTGACCTATGGCCAGGGGGCAGCCGCCGAAGTCGTCGCCATGGTCACCATCGGCGCCGCCGACCATCTCGGCCTGCCGGTTTCAACCACCCACGTGCTCTCGTCGGGCGTCGCCGGCACGATGGCCGCGAACGGCTCCGGCCTGCAATGGTCGACGGTGCGCAACATGCTGATGGCCTGGATCCTGACGCTACCCGCCTCCATCGCCATCGCCTTCGTGCTCTTCATCATCCTGCGCCAGGTGTTCTGAGGCGTGAGCCGATAGCGCAATTGAAAAAGCCGGGAAGCGAATGCTCCCCGGCCTTTTTGTTTCAGCAATCCGCTGCCGATCAGACGTAGCGGTTGACGACGTTTTCGAGCAGTTCCTGCTGGCCGGACTTCGGCTGCGGGTTGATATCCTCGCTCTCGACGCGCGCCGTGATCTGCTCCAGCGAATATTCGCCGCGCAGCATCTTCTGGCTTTCGGCCGAATCCCAGCCAGCATAGCGGTTGGCGAGCGGCTGCGACAGCGCCTTGTCCTCGATCATCTTGGCGGCAGCCTTCAGACCACGGGCGCAGCAATCCATGCCGCCGATGTGACCGATCAGGAGGTCGGCCGGATCGAGCGACTGGCGGCGCAGCTTGGCGTCGAAGTTGGTGCCGCCGGAGGTGAACCCGCCGCCTGCCAGAACCTGGTAATAGGCCAGCGCCATTTCCGGAACGTTGTTCGGGAACTGGTCGGTATCCCAACCGGACTGATAGTCGTTGCGGTTCATGTCGATCGAACCGAAGATGCCGAGCGCATTGGCGAGCGCCAGCTCGTGCTCGAAGGAATGGCCGGCGAGGATCGCGTGGCCCTGCTCGATGTTGAGCTTCACTTCGTTTTCGAGGCCGTTCTTCTTCAGGAAGCCGTAAACGGTGGCGACGTCGTAGTCGTACTGGTGCTTGGTCGGCTCCTGCGGCTTCGGCTCGATCAGGATCTGGCCCTTGAAGCCGATCTTGTGCTTGTACTCGACCACGAGGTTGAGGAAGCGGCCCATCTGGTCGAGCTCGCGCTTGAGGTCGGTGTTGAGCAGCGTCTCATAGCCTTCGCGACCGCCCCACAGAACGTAGTTCTCGCCGCCGAGCTTCATCGTCGCGTCCATGCAGGTCTTTACGGTCGCGGCGGAGAAAGCGAAGACATCGGGATCGGGATTGGTTGCCGCACCCGACATGAAGCGGCGGTTGGAGAAGAGGTTCGCCGTGCCCCAGAGCAGCTTGGTGCCGGTGGCAGCCTGCTTCTCGGCGAAGTAATCGACGATCTCGTTGAGGTTCTTGGTGTTCTCGGCGAAGTTCTTGCCCTCGGGGCGCACATCGGCGTCGTGGAAGCAGTAATAGGGCGCGCCGAGCAGCGAGAAGAATTCGAAAGCCACATCGGCCTTCAGCTTCGCAGCCTTCATCGTGTCTTCGAACCACGGACGCAGGAAGGTCTGACCGCCGAAGGGATCGCCGCCCGGCCATGTGAACGTGTGCCAGTAGGCAACGGCGAAACGCAGATGGTCTTCCATCCGCTTGCCGAGAACGATCTCGTCGGGCTGGTAATAGCGGAAGGCCAGCGGATTGGTGCTGTCCGGGCCTTCATACTTGATCTTCTGGATATCGCCGAAAAATCCGGTGCTCATGGGGTACTCCTCCTTGGGTGTGGTTCGATGGTGATGGTGTTCCGTGGAGCCTGTGGCTTAAGACCCCCTCTGCCTGCCGGCATCTCCCCCACAAGGGGGGAGAAAGCTGGTGGCACCGCCCCTCACCTCGGAAGGCGGGCGCGCGGGGCACGAAGCCCCTCCCCCTTGTGGGGAGGGGTTGGGGAGGGGTCTTTCGACACCTCCCAGTAAGATCTGCTCAATGCGCCAAAGCCTTGATCGCCGGATAAAGCGCACGATAGCGGCCATAAGCCTCCTCATACGCCCCGCTCAGCGCAGCAACCGGCTCGATCGTCCCATCCGTTGCCGGCGGCGTGCATACCGCGACCGGGTCAGCGCCAGTCGCCGCAATCAGGCCAAGCCGCGCGGCGCCGAAGGCAGCGCCGAAGTCGCCGTCGGCGGGCAGGTCGACGGGGACGCCGAGTGCTGTGGCGATCGAGGCCAGCCAGTAGCGCGAGCGCGAGCCGCCGCCGATGGCGGTGACGCGGGCGATATCGGTGCCGGCCGAGCGCAGCGCCTCGAGATTGTCGCGGATCGCAAAAGACACGCCTTCGAGAACCGCCTGGGTCAGCACCACGCGGCTGCTCTCATGCTCGAGCCCGATGAAGGCGCCGCGGATGACGGCGTCGTTGTGCGGCGTGCGCTCGCCGGAGAGATAGGGAAGGAAGGTGACGCCGGATGGCGCCTTCAGCGTTTCGCCAAGCTCGGCGGTCAGTTCCGCCGCCGACTTGGACGTCACATGCGAGTGCCAGTTCAGCGCGTCGGTGGCCGAGAGAATGACGCCCATCTGGTGCCAGGTGTTGGGCAGCGCGTGGCAGAAGGCGTGAACGGCACTCTCCGGCTTGGGAAGATAGGAACCGTTGGCGGCAAAAAGCACGCCCGAGGTGCCGAGCGACACGAAGGCCGCGCCATGGCTGACGGTGCCCATGCCGCAGGCGGATGCCGCGTTGTCGCCCGCCCCGCCGGCAACGACGACGGAACCGGTGATGCCCCACTGCGAGGCGAGCTCGCCGCGCAGCTTGCCGCCCTCTTCCGTGCCTTCGACCAGCGTTGGCATATGCTTTTCATCGAGACCGGTGGCGGCCAAGAGCTCGGATGACCAATTGCGCTTGCCGGTGTCGAGCCAGGAGGTGCCAGCCGAATCCGACATTTCGGAAATGTGCTCGCCGGTCAGCCACAGGCGCAGATAATCCTTCGGCAGCAGCACCTTCGCGACCTTGGCGAAAATCTCCGGCTCGTGCTTGGCGACCCAGGCAAGCTTCGGCGCGGTGAAGCCGGGGAAAACGATGTTGCCGGTGAGCTTGCGGAACTTCGGATCGGCATCGAGCGCTGCCGCCTCAAGATAGCTGCGCGTGTCGTTCCAGAGAATGCAGGGACGCAGCACCTTGTCGTCGGCATCAAGCAGCGTCGCGCCGTGCATCTGGCCGGAGAGGCCGATGCCCTTGACGGCCGCAAGCTCCTTCGGATGCTTCGCCTTCAGCCCAGCGATCGCCTCCTCGGTGGCGCGCACCCAGTGCGACGGCTCCTGCTCCGACCATCCGTGATGCGGACGCGACACGTCGAGCGAACCGTTGGCCGAGCCGATGATCTTCTGATCGCCATCGATCAGCATGGCTTTGACGCCGGAGGTTCCGAGATCGAGACCCAGATACATGTGTTTCTCCCTTTGCCGTTACGGCAGATTGTCTTTCAGAAAGATATCGAGACGGATGCGCTCCTGCGCGTCGATGACCGAGAGCCCATCGGCCTTGGCCTTCAACACGCGGATGGCGCTGCGCACCTCGTGGCCCGCATCTTGGTTCAAGATTGCGTCGATCGTACCGTCGAGAAGGGCCGTGCGCGTATGATCCGTCAGCTCATGCGCGATGACGGTGAGCGCCCGGTCGACGGATTTCTCCTTCAGCGCCCGGATCAGGCTGCGGTTGCCGGCGCCGAGGCTGTAGACGCCGATGATGCCGTCGCGCTTCGACAGCGCATCCGAAACCCGCATATGCGCCATATCAGGATCGTCGCGCCCCTCGATAACGGGCAGGATGGAGAGACCGGGAAACTCTTCCGCCATGACGGCCGCAAAACCCTCCAGCCGCTCGCGATGGTCGCGCACCAGCATGGAGCCGGCGAGAACCGCGACATCGCCCTTGGCACCACCGAGAAAACGGCCGAGCAGCCGCGCCGCCGTGCGACCGGCCGCGATATTGTCGACGCCGGCATAATGATGGCGCAGCGAACCGGTGAGATCGGAGACCACGGTGACGACGGGAATGCCATCCTGCACCAGCCGGTCGACGGCATCGCGAACCTCGGGCGCATCGGTCGCGACCAGGGCCACGCCGGCGGGCCGCTCGCTGCGCAGCGTATCGAGTGCAGCGGCAAGGGCCGTAGGGTCGAAGGCCGGAACCTCGACGGTGCGGATATCCGTGCGCTCCACCGGCGAGCGCGCAACGGCGGCCATCACCTCGGCGTTCAGCCCGTGCATGAAGGAATTGTCGCTGGCGGGGACGATGAACACGAACGAATAGGTCCGCCCCTTCGCGAGATTGGCGGCGGCGACGTCGCGCACATAACCGATCTCGCGAATGGCGGTTTCGACCTTCTCCCGCGTCACGTGCCGAACGCCCGGGCGCTGGTTCAGCACCCGATCGACAGTCGCAAGGCTGACGCCCGCAGCTGCGGCAATGTCGTGAACCGTAGGTCTCATCGCTCCTCCTGACGAGACCTTTAGCGCCATTTCTGATGTACGTAAATCAGATTTTTCGGCGACGTGTTTTGCGTATTGAAATGACTGCTATTTTTCGTGATCCTTGGCGATCTCTGCTTCGAGCCTGGCTGCCGCACGCTTCAGATCACGCGGCCTGCCGGCGATGCTTTCGATCGCCGCCACCGCCACATCCCGCGCGATGTAATCCGACTTGTGGCCCATGTTATGGATCATCAGCAGCCGTGCGCCCTTGATGGCGCGGGCAAGATGGCGCGCGTGGATATCAGGCGAGACGACGCTGTCGGTATCGCCGGAAATGATCACCGTCGGCGCATGGATGCGACCATAGCGCGGCGAATTGCGCTTCGTCCATTCCAGGAGATTGGCGACATCGATGGCGTTGTCGCGGAACGCCTTCGGCCCAAGCGCCTGCAGCGCCCGCGTCTCCTTGATGTAGCCGGGCGGCCGAGGATTGGGCGCGAAAACCGAGCGCGTGGCGCTGTCGATCATCGCAAGCCCCACCGGCGGCACGACGATGGCGCTGAACAGCGCGCCCGTCACCGGCACCTTCGCGGCATCGTAATACCAGGCGATACCACCCGGCCAGGGGTAGACGGCGGGCGACAGAAAGACGAGGCCGAGCACCCGGTCGGGATGCCGGAGCGCGAAGCTCGCCGCCACCGCGCCGCCGAAGGAATGGCTGACGATGATCGCCTTGTTGATACCGCGTTTCGTCATGACATCAGCGATGGCATCGGCCTGCCCGTCGGGCAATGCATTCTCCGGACGGCCGCGATCCGAGCGCCCGTGGCCGGGACGATCGACAAACAGGAGATCGGCGCGCCCTTCCAGCCGATCTCGAAACGAAAACACCGGATCGTGGAGATTGGCGCTGGCACCGTGGATGAACACGATCGGTGGCAGATCCGGCCGCCGCGCTTTGAGATAAAGACTGTTCATCCTGTAGCCGCCGACATCGATGCGTGCCTCGTCGGCGGATGGATTGGCGGCAAACACATGGTTCACGGCGACGGACAGCATAAGCGTGAGGAGTACAACGAATCTGGCGGAAGCTTTGAACATGAAGCGCGGTCGATCCCGATGATATCATCGCATATACGCGAAAACGCCGGCTTTGGTTTCCCAAGCCGGCGCCAGAATTCGTCAATGCTGTCGTGAACCGTCAGTGGCCGCCGCCACCCCCGCCACCACCTTGCGGCGGCGCCGGCTTGTCGATCAGCACGATGCCGAAGATCATCGCCACGAAAAGTCCGGTGAGGATGACGAAGATATCGCTGAACGACATCACCATCGCCTGCTTCGTCACCAGCCCGACCATCTGCTTGATCGCAACCGCCGCACCATCCATGCCATAGGTGTCGAATTTCGACGCCATGTTGTTGATCTGGTCGCTCGCCACGGGGTTGCCCCAGTCCAGATGCTCGCGGATGCGCTGGTAGTGCACGTCCTGGCGGTTCGTCAGCACGGTGTTGATGACCGCGAGACCGACGGCGCCACCGAGGTTACGCGTCAGGTTGAACAGGCCCGAAGCGCCGCGCATGCGCGCCGGCGGCATCGTGCCGAGCGCGATATTGTTGATCGGCACCATACACATCATCAGGCCGAAGCCGCGCAGGATCTGCGGGATGAACAGCTCGTAGAAGTCCCAATCCGTGGTCACGCCGGTCATGATCCAGGTGCCGGCGGCGAAACTCGCGAAGCCGAGCACCATCATCATGCGCAGGTCCATCTTGGTCGACAGCTTGCCCGCGATCGGCGCCGTGAAGAACATGGCGAGACCGGAAACGAACATGGTCTCGCCGATCATCAGCGAATCGTAGCCTCGGATGCGCCCAAGATAGAGCGGGTAGATGTAGGTCAGGCCGTAGAGACCGATACCCATGACAAAGGAGAACAGCGAGCCGACCGCGAAGTTTCGGTTGCTGAAAGCTCTGAGATCGACAACAGGGAAATCCACCTTGAAGGCGCGATAGAAGAAGATCACGCAGCCGATGGCCGATGCGATGGCGCCGAGAAGGATGTTGCGATCGTTGAACCAGTCGTTCGAGTTGCCCTCTTCGAGCACATATTCAAGCGCGCCGAGGAAGACGCCCATCGAGACCAGGCCCCACCAGTCGAACTTCTTGAACAGCGAGAATTCCGGCTTGTCGAAATCGATGAAATTCCAGGTGACGATCGTGACGATGATGCCGGGAATGATGTTGACGAGGAACAGCCAGTGCCAGGAGAAGGCATGGCTGAGGTAACCACCGACCGTCGGGCCAATGGTCGGCGCCAGCGTCGCGATCAGGCCGATGATCGGCGAGACGATGCTGCGCTTGGAGGGCGGGAAGATGGTGAAGGCAGCCGCGAACACCGACGGGATCATGCCGCCGCCGATGAAGCCCTGGATCGCGCGATAGACGATCATCTGGTCGATATTCGTCGCGGTGGCGCAAAGCGCGCTGGCGGCCGTGAAGCCGGCGGCCGAGAAGGCGAACAGATAGCGCGTCGAGATGATACGCGCGAGCGTACCCGACAGCGGAATCATGATGACTTCCGCGATCAGGTATGACGTCTGCACCCAGCCGATTTCATCCGTGCCGGCGCTGAGGCCGGCCTGGATTTCGGCCAGCGACGCCGACACGATCTGAATGTCCAGGATGGACATGAACATCCCCACCACCATCGCGAAGAACGCGATGAGCTTGCGGGGGTCCATGGTGTCGGCGGCTGCCGGCGCGGCCGGCATCGATCCTGCTGTTGTGCTCGCGGCCATCGGCCTACCTCGTCTATTACGTGGCCAAGTTAAACGCTAAGCGCCTTACTTGGCGGCATCCGGCGCCGTGCGCGTGTCGACGTCGACAACGACGCTGAGGCCGGCGCGCAGGCGACCCGTATCGAGCGCGTCCTGCGGCAGGGCGATGCGAACCGGTACGCGCTGGATGATCTTGGTGAAGTTGCCCGTCGCGTTTTCAGGCGGCAGCAGCGAGAACACCGAGCCCGATGCCGGCGAGATCGATTCCACCGTGCCGACGATCGCATGATCGTCATAGGCGTCGACATGGACATTGACCTTGGAGCCCGGAACCAGATGCTGGATCTGCGTTTCCTTGAAATTCGCGTCGATATAGAGCTGGCGGACCGGAACAAGCGCCATCAGACGCTGACCGGGCGAAACCAGATCGCCTTCCTGAACCGAGCGGTTGCCGACGACGCCGTCATAAGGCGCCTTGAGAACCGTGAAGGACAGGTCGCGCGCGGCCTTGTCGCGGGCAAGTTCGAGCTGGCGGATCGTGCCTTCGGCTTCGCGGCGCTGTGCGTGCAGCAGCGTCACATTGGCTTCCGCCGATGCGATCGCGGCGTCGCCGCCGACGAGGTTTGCCTTTGCCTGATCGAGCGCGATGTTGGCGGTGTCGAGCGATGCGGTGGTGCCGACCGACTTCGCCTGCAGCTCGCTGGCGCGGGTCTGGGTGATCTGCGCACCGCGAACGGTGGCATCGAGCGCAACCTTCTGCGCCTTGGCCTGGTCGAGGCTAGCCTCGCCGCCGGCAATCTGCGCGTCGATGCGCTGCAGCGAAAGCTTCTCGGTGTCGAGCGAGGCCTGCGCCTGTTCCAGCGCCAGCTTGTAGTCGCCGTCATCAAGCGTCGCCAGCGTATCGCCGACCTTGACCTGCTGGTTGGCGACGACGTTCACCTTGGCGACGTAGCCGGTAACCTTGGGAGAGATCGTTGCGATATCACCTTCGATATAGGCGTCATCTGTCGAGATCATGAAGCGACCAACCGTGAACCACTGGTAGCCGAAATAGGCGGCACCCGCGAGAAGAGCCAGCCCGAGGATCGGGAGCACGGGGCTGCGCTTCTTTTTCTTCTGCTCAGGTGCCGTCTCGACTGGAGCGGCCACGGTCTGCGGCGTGCGCGGGGCTTCCGCGGTGACGGCTTCCTGAGCCTCACCTTCGGCAGGCTTGCTGACAATCCTGGTGACATTGGCGTTCTGGCTAGACGACATGAGAGAATACCGGTAAATCGAGTAAAACTGATCGAACTGAACGGTTCGGTTTAGTTGACATAGAGCCTTTTTACGTTCATATCAAGATGTATCGAACCACCCGGTTCGATTTTGTTAACGAAACATTCGCATGTGCGAATATGGTTAAGGAGCTATGACAGACTTTTCCGACGTGTCAGTGGAGGAATCGGCATCTGCAGGAGGCAGATGGGCTGCGGGTGAAGACCCCGCAAAACGCAAACAGATTCTCGACGGCGCCCGCCGCGCGTTCATGAAGTACGGCTTCGATGCCGCCAGCATGAACGACATCACGCGCGAGGCCGGCGTTTCGAAGGGTACGCTCTACGTATACTTCGCCAACAAGGAAGAGCTGTTCGCCGCGATGATCGAGAGCGAACGCGCCGCCTTCGTTGCCGCGATGCGCACCACCCTTGCCGAGCGCGAGGACGTGGAAGCCGGTCTCCATGATTTCGGCATGGATTTCATCGCCCATATGACCGACGAGAAGGTCATCAGCGCCATGCGCACCGTGCTCGGTGTTCGCGACCGTATGCCGGCGCTTTGTCAGCGTTTTTTCAACGGCCCGGAAAACCTGCGCACCATCCTGCGCGACTATCTCATTCGCTATGTCGAAGCCGGCCAGCTCGATATATCAGACATCGAACTTGCGGCCGCCCAGTTCCTCGATCTCTCCAGCGGCAGCTTCTTCAAGTTCCGCCTGTTTGGCAGCATGGAAAAGCCGCCGTCGAAGGAAGAAACGGAGCGCGTCATCAATGGCGCCGTGCGCATGTTCATGGCGACCTATGGGGTCTCCAACAAGCGCTGACATCCAGCATCAGGACCGTTCCGGCACAGGAGCGGTCCCCGCGCACTCCGCCTGGCTGACCGCGGCCACGGAATAAAACCCCGCCGACTTTCGTATACTCCCTTGCGCGCTTTCCAAGACTTGGCTGGCAAGACGTACTTGCTAAGCAAAGACGCGCGATTACATTCGAGCGACCGCTAATGTGGCGCAAAGGGATATACATAGATGCAAGACATCATGATGCTCGTGCAGGACCCGGCCGCCTGGGTGGCCCTCGTCACCCTGGTGGTGATGGAAGTGGTCCTCGGGATCGACAATCTCATCTTCATTTCCATTCTCACCAACAAGCTTCCACCTGAAACCCGCGAAAAGGCCCGCAAGCTCGGTATCGGCCTGGCTCTGATCATGCGCCTGGCGCTGCTCGGCACCGTCGCCTGGATCGTCAAGCTGACGACGCCGGTCTTCGAAGTCTTCGGCCACGGCTTCTCCTGGAAGGACATGATCCTGATCGCCGGCGGTCTCTTCCTGCTCTGGAAGGCGACCAAGGAAATCCACCACACCGTGGACCCTGTCGACCACGAGAACGACGCGGCGTCGGCTGCTGTCGTCGCGAGCTTCACCGCCGTCATCGGCCAGATCCTGGTTCTCGACCTGGTCTTCTCCGTCGACAGCATCATCACCGCCGTCGGCATGACGCCGCACCTGCCGATCATGGTGATCGCGGTCATCGCAGCCGTCACTGTCATGCTGGTTGCCGCGACCCCGCTTGCCAACTTCATCGAGAAGAACCCGACCATCGTCATGCTGGCGCTCGGCTTCCTGATGATGATCGGCATGACGCTGATCGCCGAAGGCATGGGCTTCCACGTCCCCAAGGGCTACGTCTACGCCGCCATGGCCTTCTCCGCCCTCGTCGAGGTGCTCAATATGCTGGCCCGCAACGCCAAGAAGAAAAAGCGCGGCGGCACCAGCAAGGAAACCTTGCACTAAAAACGAAACGGGCGCGGCCACCAGGCCGCGCCCGTTTCGCATCAAAGCCGTCGTTCAGAGCATGTCGCCGAGCGTCCAGTGGTTCGCCCAGCGCGCATCGATCTCGTCCTCGACATTTTGAAAGCGGATATCGGTCGAAAGCCGGATCAGATGTTCAGCGCTGCGATTGGTGGTCGCCGCGTGGATCATGTAGGGGCTGTGCAGCACCACATCGCCCGCCTCGTAATCGGCGATCAGCCAGCGCGTATCGAAGCGCTCGGCCATTCCAGGCAAATCCTTGGACACCCAGCCGCCCTCGCTCATGTTCCTGTTATAGGCGCTGATCCGCTCTTCCGCGCTCAACTCAACGCTCTTCTCGGCAAACTCCACCTCCATCCGCTTGCCGATCGCATGCGAGCCCTCGAGATAAACCAGTCCGCCCATATCGACAGGCGTATCGCCGAGCGGGATCCAGGCCGTGACGATCCGGCTAGTTCCGCCGCGCAGATAGACGAGATCGTAATGCGCGGGCGTTGCCGTCGGCGTGCCGGGCCGGGTAAAGCGCATGATCTTGCGCTTGTGCAGATAGGAGATGCCGGAAAGGAATTCGTCCATGAACCGCGTCAACCGAGGCTGCGCGCAAAACCCCTCGTAAGCCGCCGAGCGCACCAGCGCCATCAGGATGCGGTCGGCCAGCTGCTTCTCGGGCTCGGCGCCAGAGACCAGCCCGAGCGCCGGGTCTGACCCCGCCTCGATCAGGCCGGACCGCGCCAGATGCGAAAACACCCATCCGCGAAACGCCAGCACGTCATCCCGCTTCAGGAACCCCTTCAGCCAGACATAGCCGTCCCGCTCGTATCGCTCGCGGATCGCTTCAAGCCCGATATCGGGATCCGTCGCCTCCAGCCGCCCCATGCGGTTCGGCGCGGTCGACAGGCGCTTGCCGTCGGCAAACAGCTCGATCGCCGGCGCGTCACGGGATTGAACAGCAAGACTTGACATTTCGATCACCTCCCAAGCGAATATCGTAATGCTTTATCGCCTGCACTGGAGAGGAAGACCATGGACGGAAGAACGGGCTGGACTTTTCGCTCATGAATGATGCTACGATCGCCCTCTATCGCTCGCCTCCATCAGGCGCCACGAGCCTGGCCGTGACAGGCTTCGGCCGCCAGCGCGTCACCAGTCGGCTGGAGAACCGTCGATTGCCGACGCATGCCGTCGTGATGGTGGAACGCGGGCATGGATGGCTGCATAGCGACAAGGCGGGAACGATCGAGATATCAGGACCGGCGCTCTTCTGGCTGCCGACCGGGACGGTGCACGGCTATGGCCCCGATCCGGGCGAAAGCTGGGACGAGCGCTGGGCGCTGTTTTCAGGCACCCTCGCCGACGAATGGCTCCGCCAGCGCCTGATCGACGAGGCAGCGCCGATGGTGCCGCTCGAAAACCCGCGCGAGATGCGACACCTCTTCACCACGCTGCAGGACGAGTTCACCGAAGACAACCCGCTCGGCCTCGCCGCGTCGGCCGCGACGCTTTACCGGATCGTCGTCGAAGCCGCCCGCCAGGCATCCCGCAGGAAAGCAGGCGCCAAGACGGATGCAACGATCGAGAAGGTGGTGGAAGCGCTGGAACAGCGGGCGTTCGAGCAGGTCGACATGACCGCCCTCGCCTCGGAATTCGGCCTATCGCCGGCGACGCTGCGGCGCCGCTTCGCGGCCGCGACCGGGCTTTCGCCCAAGGCCTTCCAGCTGCGCCTGCGCATCGATCATGCCAAGCAGCTGCTGACGACGTCGGACCTTGCGATCGAGGCGATCGCGAGCACGATCGGCCTCGACGACGCCTTTTATTTCTCGCGGCTGTTCCAGGATCGCGAACGGTGCTCGCCGAGCGAATTTCGCCGCCGGCACCGTCGCGCCTGAACCGATCAGCCGGCTGCCAGTTCCTTGTCGATCGCCTGCACAAGTCGCTGGTCGTCGGCGGTCACATCGGGCGCGAAGCGGGCGACGACCTTGCCGTCGCGGCCGATCAGGAACTTCTCGAAATTCCAGAGAACGCCGGTGTCGCCCTCGACGGCGAGACCAAAGCCGCTCAGCTTTTCGCGCATCGGTCCTTCGCCCGTGCTCGGCAGGTCCAACCCCGTCAGCAGCTTGTAAAGCGGATGCTGATCGTCGCCCTTCACCGAGATCTTCGAGAAGATCGGGAATTTGACGTCGTAGGTCAGCGTGCAGAACTCGACGATCTCCGCATCGGTGCCCGGCTCCTGGCCCTTGAAGTTGTTGGCCGGGAAGGCGGCGATCACCAAGCCGCGTTCGCGCTTGTCCTCGTAGAGCTTCTCCAGCCCTTCATACTGTGCCGTCAGGCCGCATTTCGAGGCGACGTTGACGACAAGCACAACCTTGCCCTTGTATTCGTTCAATGTGGTCTCGCGCCCATCGGCAAGCTTTACCGGCACGCTCAAAACATCGGTCATCATCAATCTCCAATATGAAATACCGCCGCGGAAGCTATACCCGCACGCAGGTTTGTCCAGCGCGGAAAATCGCCCGCTGGCAAAATCGCCCAAACCATCTAATTTTGAGGGGAAAGGCGCGGGCACCATCTGGGGGATCGGGCGGGGATGATCGGGATGTCTCGGGAAGTGTTTTTGGCAGCCTTTATCTGCGCCTGCCTGATCGCAGCTTCGATCGGCACCATGCTCAGCTATCACAGGCTGCCGAGCCACCACCGACAGGAGGAGACCAACGCCGTCGTGCGCCTGGTGGCCAATATCTTCGTCGTCATGACCTCGCTGGTCTTCAGTCTGATGATCAACTCGGCGAAGAATACCTTCGAGGGCATCGACAGCAACGTCCACAGCTTCGCCACCGAGATCATTCTCTTCGACCAGACGCTTCGAACCTACGGGCTGGAAGCCAACGAGACCAAGCGGCGGCTTTTCACCTACGTGGAGATTGCGCTCGGCAACGTCCCGCCATCCAGCGACCCGCTGGTGAAAGGCGACCCCGCCGCCGAGTTCGCATTGAACGAGGTCGGAAACAGCCTGGCGCTGCTCACCCCTGATGATCCCGGCCATATCGCGCTCCTGAACAATGCCCGCCAGCAATACCAGCGCATCGTCGAGCAGCGCTGGGTCCTCGTCGAGCAATCCGAAGGCGTTATCCCGAGGCCGCTGATCGCCATGCTCGCGACATGGCTGATCCTGATCTTCGCGAGCTTCGGCTACCGCGCGCCGAAGAACATCATCGTCGTCTCGATGTTCGTCATCGCCGCCGTCCTGATCTCGGCCTCGATCTATCTGGTGCTCGACATGGATATCCCCTTCAGCGGTCTCATCCAGATTTCCGACCTGCCGCTGCGCCGCGCGCTGGCCGAACTTCAACGCTGACGACCAAATGCGGAACCATATCGCTGCTTGATCGGTTTGGTCCGTATGAAGAGCACAGAAAAGAAAGCCCGCCGCGGCATGACGCGGTTCGTCGCCATCATCTTCACCGTCGCCGTGGTCATGGCCATGGTCTATTATTTCGGCTTCACCCCCGGATCGGCCTGATTATTTAGCCGGCTTGAAGGTCCACTTCACGACATAGTCGCCGTTGCGCTTGGTCTTGATCTTCGTCTTGACCCTGACGGGACCGCCGATCGCCGCTTCCGCCGCCTCGAATGCCTGGCGGGCCTGCGCCATCGCGTCGTGATAGCTCGAGTTGTCGCGTCGCGGGCTGTCCGCGATCGCCTTCAGGAGCGCGAGCGTATCGGGCGCCCTTTCATCCGGACGCTTGTTGCCCGCAGCGCCCTTGCGCGTCTCATTGCCCATGCTCACTCCTCGGCGATACGATCCGCCCATCAGCGTCCATATACCGACCGCGACCGAAATCTCAATGCGAACTACCCCAGGCGCCGCATGCCCTCACGAATTTTGCACGCCCTAAGCCATTGAAGTGCATCGCGCTCGGCACAGTTATCCGCGAAGGCCGGGAAATCTCCCGGCTTCCGATCCAGTTCCCGGAAACGCATGACAACACAGCAGATTCTCGCCTTCGGCGTCATTGGCCTGATGATGGCGGTCTTCATCTGGGACCGCTTTCGCTACGATCTCGTCGCCTGCTGCGCGCTGGTGCTGGCGATTGCGGTCGGCCTCGTGCCCTTCGATAAGGCCTTCTCCGGCTTCAGCGACGATATCGTCATCATCGTCGGCAGCGCGCTCGTCGTCAGCGCCGGCGTCGCCCGCTCGGGCATCGTCGATACCGCGATCAAGCGCTTCTTTCCCAATCTCGATACGCTGCATACCCAGTTGGCCCTGCTGCTCATCGTCGTCGCCGTCCTCTCCGCCTTCATCAAGAACATCGGCGCCTTGGCGATCATGATCCCCGTCGCCTTCCAGTTCGCCCGCAAGAGCGGCAAGTCGCCCTCGCTCTATCTGATGCCGATGAGCTTCGCGGCTTTGCTCGGTGGCCTGATGACGCAGATCGGCACCTCGCCCAACATCGTCGTCTCGCGCCTGCGCGGCGAGATCACCGGCACGCCCTTCACCATGTTCGACTTCACCCCCGTCGGCGCCACGCTGGCGCTGGTTGGCGTCGTCTTCCTGATCTTCTTCCACTGGCTGGTCCCTGAGCGAAAGAATGAGAACCCCTCGCTCGAGGAAGCGCTCGACGCCAAGGCCTACTTCTCCGAAGCCACGGTGGCAGAGGAATCGACCGTCGAGGGCAAGCCGCTCAGCGATCTCATCAAGCTCGGCGACGGCGACGCCGTGGCGACCGCCATCCTGCGCGGCCACACCCGCCTCTCGCCCTTCCCCGATGTGGAACTCAGAAACGGCGACACGCTGCTGCTGGAAGGCAGCCCAGACGCGCTCGACCGCATCGTCTCCAATGCCAAGCTGAAACTCTCGGGCAAGCCGATCGCCGATCCCGCCGAGCGCAACGACCTCATCTCGATCGAGGCGATCGTCGCCTCGGAATCGCAGCTGGTCGGCTGGTCGGCACGGCAGCTGTCGCTGTCGAACCGCCGCAGCGTCAACCTGCTCGCCGTCTCCCGCAAGGGCCACCGGCTGAACGAGCGCCTGAGCGAAGTTCGCCTGCGCGCCGGCGACGTGCTGGTGCTGCAGGGCAACCGCCGCAACCTGCCCGCCTTCCTGCAGGAATTCGCCTGCCTGCCGCTTGCCCAGCGCGACATCATGCTCGGCACCTCGCGCCGCGCCTATCTGCCGCTTTTGATCCTGCTCGCCGCCATGGCCGCCACCGCCACCGGCGTCGTGCCCGTCGCCACCTCCTTCTTCTGCGCGGCGCTCGCCATGGTCGTCTTCCGCGTCATCCCGCTGGTCGATGTCTACAAGGCGCTCGACGCCCCGATCCTGATCATGCTCGCGACGCTCATCCCGGTCTCCGATACATTGAGGACGACAGGAGGAAGCGAACTGATCGCCGGTTGGCTCGGCCATCTCGCAGCCCAGATGCCGCATTACGGCGCGCTGGCGCTGATTCTGATCACCGCCATGGCCGTCACGCCCTTCCTCAATAACGCCGCCACCGTTCTCGTCATGGCGCCCATTGCCGCGAGCTTCGCCCAGACCCTCGGCTACAAGCCCGACGCCTTCCTGATGGCGGTGGCGATCGGTGCCGGCTGCGATTTCCTGACCCCGATCGGCCACCAGTGCAACACGCTGGTCTTCGGTCCCGGCGGCTATCGCTTCAGCGATTACCCCCGCCTCGGCCTGCCGCTCTCCTTCCTGATCATCCTCGTCAGCGTGCCGCTGCTGCTCTGGGTATGGCCGGTTACCTGAGACGTGACCAGATGGGCGTGCCGGACTGGCGCAACCGACGGCACGGGCGGCATTTTCCTTGACGTGTGCAGCCGAATATGGCCTTAAAGCCAGCCAAACGGACAATTGGCCGGGCAAGCGGGCGAAATGCCCTTTTCCGGCCGGTTTCCTGATCCAGTTATCTGCATTCTTCAGGCCGAGCGTTGCTTTCCCTCAGAAAGCCGTCCGGCATTTATTTGACGGGCACATAAAATGACAGCTTCCGGCGTCCGCGTCCGCATTGCTCCCTCGCCAACCGGCGAGCCGCATGTCGGCACCGCATACATCGCACTCTTCAACTATCTCTTCGCCAAGAAGCACGGCGGCGAGTTCATCCTGCGTATCGAAGACACCGATGCCACGCGCTCGACGCCCGAATTCGAGACCAAGGTGCTCGACGCGCTGAAGTGGTGCGGCCTGGAATGGTCGGAAGGCCCCGATATCGGCGGCCCCTACGGCCCCTACCGCCAGTCCGACCGCAAGGAGATGTACCAGCCCTACGCCCAGGAACTGCTGGACAAGGGCCATGCCTTCCGCTGCTTCTGCACGCCCGAGCGCCTGACCGAAATGCGCGAGGCCCAGCGCGCCTCCGGCAAGCCGCCGAAGTATGACGGTCTCTGCCTGAAGTATTCCGCCGAGGAAGTCTCCGCCAAGCTGGCATCGGGCGAAAGCTCCGTCATCCGCATGAAGATCCCGACCGAGGGTTCCTGCGACTTCACCGACGGCGTCTATGGCGACGTCTCGATCCCGTGGGATTCGGTCGACATGCAGGTCCTGATCAAGGGCGACGGCATGCCGACCTATCACATGGCAAACGTCATCGACGACCATCTGATGAAGATCACCCACGTCGCGCGCGGCGAGGAGTGGCTGGCATCGGTGCCCAAGCACATCCTGCTCTATCGCTATTTCGAGTGGGAGCAGCCTGTCTTCATGCATCTCTCGCTGATGAGAAATGCAGACAAGTCGAAGCTGTCGAAGCGCAAGAACCCGACCTCGATCAGCTATTACTCCGCGCTCGGCTACATTCCGGAAGCGCTGATGAACTTCCTCGGCCTGTTCTTCGTGCAGATCGCCGAAGGCGAAGAACTGCTCGACATCGAGGAACTGGCCGGCAAGTTCGACCCGGAAAACCTCTCCAAGGCCGGCGCCATCTTCGACATTCAGAAGCTCGACTGGCTGAACGGCCGGTGGATCCGCGAGAAGATGTCGGAAGAAGAGTTCCAGAGCCGCGTTCTCACCTGGGCGATGGAAAACGATCGCCTGAAGGCCGGCATGGCGCTGTCGCAGTCGCGCATTTCCAAGCTCGGCGAACTGCCGGAGCTGATGGGCTTCCTCCTGAAGTCGGACCTCAACCTCGATCCGTCCGCCTTCGCCAAGATCAAGTCGCCGCCGGAAGAGATCCTCGAGATCCTCAACACGGTGCAGCCGGATCTGGAAAAGATCCTTGAGTGGAACGTCGAATCCATCGAAGCCGAGCTGCGCGCCATCGGCGACCGCATGGGCAAGAAGCTCAAGGTCATCGTCGCCCCGCTCTTCGTCGCCGTCTCCGGCTCGTCGCGCTCGCTGCCGCTGTTTGACAGTATGGCCATCCTCGGCCGCTCGGTCGTCCGCCAGCGCCTGAAACTGGCCGCCCAGGCCGTGGCCTCGCTGGTGGGACCGAAGTAATTTGACAAGAAAGTGCCGGCGTTAACGTCGGCATTCTGAAGTACCCCCCTCTGCCCTGCCGGGCATCTCCCCCACAAGTGGGGAGATCGACCAGCGGTCCGGCCTACGCCAAACAATGAGCGTAGGCGATCGGGTGAGCCCAGCCGATCTCCCCCCTTGTGGGGGAGATGTCCGGCAGGACAGAGGGGGGTAACCGCAACGAACACAGCCCGAAAAAGGCCGACAAGATGACCGAAAAGACCGAAACCGCCACCCTCTCCTCCGACGCGACTGAGGTTCGCGCCCAGAAGCTGAAGCTGCTGCGCGAAAAGATCGGCGACGTCTATCCGGCGCATTTCCACCGCACCATCACCAATGCCGAGCTGGCCGAGAAGTACAAGGATCTGGAATCCGACATCGAGACGACTGACGTCGTCACCGTCGCCGGCCGTGTCTATTCCTCGCGCAATTCCGGCATGTTCATGGATATCCATGACGCCGGCGGCAAGATCCAGATCTTCAGCCACAAGGACGTGACGCCCGAGGCCGCCCGCGAGATGCTCGCCATGATCGACATCGGCGACATTATCGGCGTGACCGGCACCGTGCGGCGCACCAAGCGCGGCGAACTGTCGATCAACGCGCAAGAGATCACCATGCTCACCAAGTCGCTTCTCCCCATGCCGGAGAAGTGGAACGGCATCGCCGATATCGAGATCCGCTATCGCAAGCGCCACCTCGACATCATGAGCAACGACGAATCCAAGCTCCGCTTCCAGCAGCGCTCGAAGATCCTTTCCGGCATCCGCCGCTTCATGGAAGACGACGGCTTCATGGAAGTCGAGACGCCGATGCTGCACTCGGTCTACGGCGGCGCGACGGCCGATCCGTTCAAGACGCACCACAACACGCTGAAGCAGGACATGTACCTGCGCATCGCGCCCGAGCTTTTCCTGAAGCGCACGCTGGTGTCGGGCCTCACCGACAAGGTCTTCGAGATCAACCGCAACTTCCGCAACGAGGGCGTGTCCACAAGGCACAATCCCGAGTTCACCATGATGGAGTGCTACTGGGCCTATGCCGACTACGAGGACATCATGGACCTCGTCGAGCGCCTGTTCGAAAAGCTGGCGTTGCAGGTTCACGGCACCACCGAATTCCCCTTCGGCGACAAGCAGATCTCCTTTAAGGGTCCGTTCAAGCGCGTCCCCATGCCTGACGCGGTCAAGGAAGCGACCGGTATCGACTTCCTCGCCATGAAGACCGACGAGGAAGCCCGCACGGCCGCCAAGGCCGCCGGCTTCGAGGTCGAGAAGGACTGGACCTGGGGCGAATGCCTCGCCTTCATCTTCGAGGAGAAGGTCGAAGGCACGCTGATCCAGCCGAGCCACGTCACCCACTTCCCGAAGGACATCTCGCCCTTCGCCAAGGAAGTGCCGGGCGAGCCGCGCCTCGTCGAGCGTTTCGAGACCTATTGCAATGCCTGGGAACTGGGCAACGCCTTCTCGGAACTCAACGATCCGGAAGAACAGCGCCGCCGCATGGTCGAGCAGCTCGAGCAGGCCCATGCCCGCGGCGAGAAGGACAAGCAGCTGGACGACGAATTCCTCGACGCCATCGACCAGGGCATGCCGCCCGCAGGCGGCCTCGGCATCGGCGTCGATCGCCTGACCATGCTCTTGACCAACGCCCCCTCGATCCGCGACGTCATCCTCTTCCCGGCCCGCAAGGCCAAGGCTGACTAAGGCTGGTTACAAACACGCAAAAGGCGGCCGCCCGAGAGGGTTGGCCGCCTTTTTGTTTGGCTGCACTGATAGCGCCTCTCCCACCACCCTCATTCCTGTGCTTGTCACAGGAATCCAGCCGACGCGCGTCCGCGCGGCGAAGAGAGTCTATTGCGATCAAGGACTTGATCGCGCTGGATCCCTGTGACATCGCCCGGACGAAGTCTGGGCACAGGGATGAGGGAGATTGTGGGGACCGCGCTCGCTAACTCAATAGCGTCGCGTCAGGCTGAAAAGCTCTGTACCCGCGCACCGCAAGCAACCACTCAGTGCCCGCCTGAAGGCGCCGCCGCCGGGGCTGCCTCACCTTCGGCCGGTGCAGCTCCGTGTCCTCCCTCGGCCGGCTTCGCGCCCTCGCCCTTGGCGGCCGGCTTGCCCTCACCGCCCTCGGTCGCGGCCACCGCGATCGGGTCGATGCAATCGGACACGTCCTTGAACGACGCGTTGAGCGTGGTGATCTCGTCCTCGGGCAGGTCGACGCGCTCGCCGAAAAACAGGCCGTTGGCCGCAGCCGTCCCGTCGTAGTAGCGCGCGGTGTAGGTCTTGTTGCCCTCGATGCTTTCAACGATCGGATCGGGATGCGGGATATAGACGACGTCGGCACCGATCGCCCGGCCGCGAATATCGGAGCGCAGCGTCGGTCCGTTGGCGTCGAGCACCACGACCTGCACCAGATCCGGCTTCTGCGCGTCGTAGACGGCTTTCGCTACCCTCAGCGCCGTCTTGACGCGGGTCATGCCGTCGGTCGGTTCGGTCTTGATATACTTGCGAATCCAGACCCGCTTCTGCTTCTTGATGGTGACGAGATTGACGTCGGTGCACGCGGCGCCGTTCACGGTCTCCGCGGGAGGACCGAGCAGGGTGTCCTTGCCGATATACAGCGCTGCGCCGCCGGAAACGCCCCCAAGAAGGGCAATTCCGCCGATGATCAGCACCAATTTCCGGGAAGGCCGGAAGATGCGCAGTAAGGCCTTCACGCCAACTGCTCCGCCATCAAGTCACTCCAACGCAATAAACTGGTGTGGACGCTAGAGAAATGACGTTTCGGAATACTTAAATGCGGGCAAGAAGTTTGTGCCACAAAGAGACTTATCCCAAAAAAGGTCCAGCATGGTGCACGCTTGCAATGGCCTCGGGCGCCATGCTCTAACATGCCATGGCCTTCACGCTTCGCCAGATTCAATACTTCATCGCAGTGGCCGAGCAGGGCTCGATCACGCGGGCCGCGCAGAACCTGTCGATCTCGCAATCCTCGGTTACGGAAGCACTAAAGGAGCTGGAGACCGACCTCGGCGTCGAGCTCTTCGACCGCCATCCGCGCGGGCTGACGATCACCCATAACGGCCACCAGTTCCTGCGCCATGCCACCAAGATCCTGGCCAGCGTCTCCGATGCCCGCGCCAGCTTTTCCGGCACCAGCAACCAGCCCTCGGGCACGCTCAACATCGGCGTCACATCCCTGGTCGCCGGCTATGTGCTCTCCGACCTGCTCGCCCGCTACCGCCGCGCCTGCCCCGGCGTCGAGGTCTCGGCCATCGAGGACAATGGCGGCTATCTGGAACATCTGCTGGTCGGCGGCGAGCTCGATGTCGCCGTCATGGTCATCTCCAACCTGCGCGACCGCATGGCGCTGCAGGCCGAGATCCTGGAAACCTCGCCCTATCGCCTCTGGCTGCCCATGGGCCATCCGCTTGTGTCCGCCGACATCATCTCGATCGCCGATATCGCCCGCGAACCGCTGATCATGCTGACCGTCGACGAAATCGAGGAGAACACCGGCAAGCTCCTGTCGGCACTCGGCGCCCGCCCCCACGTCGCCTTCCGCACTCGATCCGTCGAAGCGGTGCGCAGCCTGGTCGCGACAGGCGCCGGCGTGGCGCTGCTGCCCGATCTCGTCTACCGCCCCTGGTCGCTGGAAGGCGACCGTATCGAAAGCCGCGATGTCTCGGGCTCGCTTCCGGTCGTGCAGGTCGGCATGGTCTGGCGCAAGGGTTCCAGCCTGCCGCAGGCCGCAAGGGATTTCGTCGGCATCGCCGAGGCCATGCGCTCAGGACGACCACGCTAAATCCTAGCGCACGCAACCACCTATCGGAATTTCCGATATCGCCATTCTGATAAATGAATTTGCGAAAGCGGCTTTTTCGCGTCACCTTTTCTGCCGGGAACAAAACGCCACGAAGTGGCACCAAAACCGGGAGACATCAGATGAAATATCTTCTGAAATCGTGCACGGCTGCGCTTGCGACCCTGAGCTTCGTGACGCAGGTCGTGGCGGCCGAGCCGCTGAAGGAATTGGGCAAGGGCGAAGGCGCCGTCAGCATCGTAGCCTGGGCCGGCTATATCGAGCGCGGCGAAAGCGACAAGAATTACGACTGGGTCACCGGCTTCGAAAAGGAAACCGGCTGCAAGGTTTCGGTCAAGACCGCCGCCACCTCCGATGAAATGGTGTCGCTGATGAACGAGGGCGGCTTCGACCTCGTCACCGCCTCGGGCGACGCGTCGCTCCGCCTCGTGGCCGGCAAGCGCGTCCAGCCGATCAACACCGATCTCATCCCGAGCTTCAAGAATGTCGACAAGCGGCTGCAGGATGCGCCCTGGTACACAGTTGGCGGCGTCCATTACGGCGTTCCCTATCTCTGGGGACCGAACGTGCTGATGTACAACACCGACGCCTTCAAGGGCGAGGCGCCGAAGAGCTGGAAGGTGGTCTTCGAGGAAGAAACGCTGCCCGACGGCAAGTCCAACAAGGGCCGCGTTCAGGCCTATGACGGCCCGATCTACATCGCCGATGCCGCCCTCTATCTCATGGCCCACAAGCCGGAACTCAACATCAAGAACCCCTACGAGCTCAACGAGGACCAGTACAAGGCAGCGCTGGATCTGCTTCGCGGCCAGCGCAAGCTCGTCTCGCGCTACTGGCACGATGCGATGATCCAGATCGACGACTTCAAGAACGAAGGCGTCGTCGCTTCCGGCTCCTGGCCCTTCCAGGTCAACCTGATGCAGGCCGACAAGCAGAAGATCGCCTCCACCTTCCCCGAGGAAGGCGTCACCGGCTGGGCTGACACGACCATGCTGCATGCCGACAGCGAGCACCCGAACTGCGCCTACATGTGGATGGAACATTCGCTGTCCGCCAAGGTCCAGGGCGACGCCGCCGCTTGGTTCGGCGCCGTCCCCTCGGTTCCGGCTGCCTGCAAGGGCAACGAATTGATGACCGACACCGGTTGCGCCACCAACGGCTATGATCACTTCGACAAGATCAAGTTCTGGCGCACGCCCACCGCCAAGTGCGAACAGGGCGAATGCGTGCCCTATCACCGCTGGGTGTCGGATTATATCGGCGTGATTGGGGGGCGGTAGGCTTTAGCTTTAGCGTTAGCCTCGGCCTCAGCGCCCGGGTTACCCCCCTCTGCCCTGCCGGGCATCTCCCCCACAGGTGGGGAGATTGGCTGGGCGCAGCCGCTCGCTCCACGCTCATTGTTTGGCCGGGAGCAAGCCACGAGTCGATCTCCCCCCTTGTGGGGCAGATGTCCGGCAGGACAGAGGGGGGCGCCACACGGCACAGCGGTCCCCAACGACCACAATAAGATGAAATCCCGAGGAGCCCCCCAAATGACACCCGCCGTCCGTTTCCAGAAGGTCTCCCGCCATTTCGGCGCCGTTCGCGCCGTCGATGGCGTTGATCTCGAGATCGCGCCGGGCGAGTTCTTCGCCATGCTGGGGCCGTCGGGTTCGGGCAAGACCACATGCCTGCGCCTGATCGCCGGCTTCGAGCAGCCGACAGCGGGGCATATCGAGATTTTCGGCGAGACCGCCGAGGGCGTGCCGCCATACAGGCGCAACGTCAACACCGTCTTCCAGGACTACGCGCTCTTCCCGCACCTGAACATCCTCGACAACGTCGCCTACGGGCTGATGGTCAAGGGCGTCGGCAAGATGGAGCGTACGAAAGCTGCCGAACAGGCGCTGGAGCTGGTGAAACTCCCCGGCTACGGCGCGCGCAAACCCGGACAACTCTCCGGCGGCCAGCGGCAGCGCGTGGCGCTCGCCCGGGCGCTGGTCAACAAGCCGCGCGTGCTGCTGCTCGACGAACCGCTTGGCGCGCTGGACCTGAAGCTGCGCGAGCAGATGCAGGAGGAACTGAAAGGTCTGCAGCGCGCGCTCGGCATCACCTTCGTCTTCGTCACCCACGACCAGGGCGAAGCACTCTCCATGGCCGACCGCGTCGCCGTCTTCAACGATGGCGGCATCGTGCAAGAGGGCACGCCGCAGGATATCTATAACCGCCCGAAAACCCGCTTCGTCGCCGATTTCGTCGGCTCCTCCAATGTGATCGCTCCCGACCTGATGACCGCGCTCGGCGGCGAGAAGCGCTGGGCGAGCCTGCGCCCGGAGGCGATCCGCCTCACCGGAGACGGCGTCGAATCCCGCGTCGAAAACGCCAGCTTCCTCGGCGCCGCGACGAGGCTGACCGTCGCGGCCCGAGGCACGCGCCTGCATGTCATGCTGCCCGCCGGCGCCACTGTCCCCGAAGTCGGCGCCGATGTCCGCCTCTCCTGGCAGCCGGTCGATGTGCACTACATGGACGACGCCGCATGACCGCGATCGCGCTCACCCACGAGGAGACGACGACCTCGATCCTGCCCGGACGCGGTGGTTTCTTCGGCCGGCTCTCCGATATGTTCTGGCGCCGCCCGAAGCTTCTGCTCTTCCTGATGCTGACGCCGCCGCTGCTCTGGCTCGGCATCATCTATATCGGCTCGCTCCTGGCGCTTCTGTTGCAGAGCTTCTTTTCGATCGACGATTTCTCCGGCCTGGTGAACTACGAATTCACCCTGGCAACCTATGCCCAGCTGCTGTCGCCGACCAATTTCGACATCATCGTGAGAACGGTGCTGATGGCTGCGCTGGTGACGCTGGCCTCCGCCGTCGTCGCCTTCCCGATCGCCTATTACGCAGCTCGTTACGCCAAGGGCAAATGGAAGGCGCTCTTCTATCTCGGCGTCATGCTGCCGCTCTGGTCGAGCTATCTCGTCAAGATCTACGCCTGGAAGCTGATCCTCGCCAAGGAAGGCATCCTCACCTGGTTCTTCGCCAAGTTGCATTTGGCCTGGCTGCTCGACGGCGTGCTCGCTCTGCCCGTCGTCGGCGGCAACTCGCTGTCGGTGAGCTATATCGGCACCTTCCTCGTCTTCGTCTATGTCTGGCTGCCCTACATGATCCTGCCGACCCAGGCCGCCCTCGAGCGCGTGCAGGGCAACCTGATCGAGGCCTCTTCCGATCTCGGCGCCACGCCGGGCCAGACCTTTCGCACCGTGCTCTTTCCGCTGGCGCTGCCCGGCATCGTCGCCGGATCGATCTTCACCTTCTCGCTGACGCTGGGCGATTATATCATCCCGCAGATCATCGGCTCCTCGCGCCTCTTCATCGGCCAGGCGGTCTATGCGCAACAGGGAACGGCAGGGAACGTGCCGCTCGCCGCCGCCTTCTCCGTCGTCCCCATCGTCATCATGGCCGTCTATTTGTGGCTGGCCAAGAAACAGGGAGCCTTCGATGCGCTCTGACCGTGGCCAACGCGCGCCGCTCGCGCTCAAGATCGCCGCCGCCGGCGGGCTGCTCTTCCTGCACCTGCCGATCCTTTTGATCTTCGTCTACGCCTTCACGACGGAGGAGAAGAGCTACCAGTGGCCGCCGCCGGGGCTGACGGTGCAGTGGTTCGGGATTGCCTGGAACCGGCCGGATGTCTGGGCCGCCCTTGGGCTTTCCGTGCAGGTCGCCTGCAACGCCACCGCGATCGCGCTGGTGCTCGGCACGCTCTGCGCCGCCGCCGTCAGCCAGACGAAGTTCTTCGGCCGCGAGGCGATCTCGCTGCTGGTCATCCTGCCGATCGCGCTGCCTGGCATCATCACCGGCATCGCGCTGCGCTCGGCCTTCAGCCTGTTCGACATCCCCTTCTCGGTCTGGACGATCGTGCTCGGCCACGCCACCTTCTGCGTCGTGGTCGTCTATAACAACGCCGTCGCCCGCTTCCGCCGCACCCAGGGCTCGCTGATCGAGGCCTCGATGGATCTCGGCGCCGATGGCTTCCAGACCTTCCGCCACGTCATCCTGCCGAATATCGGCACCGCGCTTCTGGCCGGCGGCATGCTGGCCTTCGCGCTCTCCTTCGACGAGGTCATCGTCACCACCTTTACCGGCGGTCAGCAATCGACGCTGCCGATCTGGATGCTGGAAGAGCTGATCCGCCCGCGCCAGCGCCCCGTCACCAACGTGGTCGCCATGGTCGTCGTGCTCGTCACCTTCCTGCCGATCCTGGCAGCCTACTACCTCACGCGCGACGGCGATCAGGTCGCCGGAGCTGGAAAATAACCGGAGCGCGGGATACCCCCATCCCGCCCCATCGACAACAAGGGAGAACATCATGGACACCGCGATGCTGATTGGATCCCGCTTCGAAGCGGGCACCGAGATCGAAGAAAACATCCTGAACCCGAAGACCGGCGAAACCGTGCTGAGCCTCGCCGAGGCATCGCTCGGCCAGATCGACGCCGCCGTCGACGCCGCCGAGAAAGCCTTCTCCGCGTGGTCGCAGACGACACCAGGCGAGCGCGCCGGCTATCTGCTCAAGATCGCCGACGCGATCGAGAAGGATGCCGCAGGCTTCGCGACGCTGGAAGCGCTGAACTGCGGCAAGCCGATCAACGCGGTGCTGAACGACGAGATCCCGGCAATCGTCGATTGCTACCGCTTCTTCGCCGGCGCGGTGCGCAACCTGCACGGCCCGGTCGCCGGTGAATATCTACCCGGTCACACCTCGATGATCCGCCGCGACGCCATCGGCATCGTCGGCTCGATCGCGCCGTGGAACTACCCGCTGATGATGATGGCCTGGAAGCTGGCGCCAGCGATTGCCGGCGGCAACACCGTCGTCTTCAAGCCCTCCGAACAGACACCGCTGACGGCGCTGAAGATGGCCAAGCTCCTCTCCGACATCCTGCCCGAAGGCGTCGTCAACGTCATTCTCGGCCGCGGCGAAAGCGTCGGCAACGCGCTGATCAACCACCCGAAAATCTCGATGCTGTCGATCACCGGCGATGTCGCCACCGGCAAGAAGGTGCTGCAGGCGGCCGCAAAGACCGTCAAGCGCACCCATCTGGAACTCGGCGGCAAGGCCCCTGTGATCGTCTTCGACGACGCCGATATCGATGCGGTCGTCTCGGGCATCCGCACCTTCGGCTATTACAATGCCGGCCAGGACTGCACCGCCGCCTGCCGCATCTATGCCGACGCAAAGGTCTACGACAGGTTCGTCGCCGACCTCTCCTCGGCAGTCTCCTCGATCAAGTTCAACCTTGCCGACGACGCCGAAAACGAGATCGGCCCGCTGATCTCCAAGCGCCAGCGCGACCGCGTCGAGAGCTTCGTCGCCCGCGCCGGCGAGCACAAGCACATGGAGATCACGACAGGCGGCAAGACCTCGGGCGACAAGGGTTTCTTCTACACGCCAACGGTCATTGCCGGCGCCACGCAGGAAGACGAGATCGTTCGCCGCGAAGTTTTCGGCCCGGTCGTTTCCGTCACCCGCTTCACCGATGTCGAGGATGCCGTCACCTGGGCCAACGACAGCGACTATGGCCTGGCATCGTCCGTCTGGACCAAGGACATCAGCCGCGGCATGAAGACCGCCGCCCGCCTGCAATATGGCTGCACCTGGATCAACACCCACTTCATGCTGACCAACGAGATGCCGCATGGCGGCCTGAAGCAATCGGGCTACGGCAAGGACATGTCCGTCTACGCACTGGAAGACTACACCGCCGTCCGCCACGTGATGATCAACCACGGCTGACGCATGCCATGCAGACCGAGAACGCCGCCGTTGGCAACAGCGGCGGCGTTCTCGTCAATACTCAGCGCGGCGGCATGGCCTCGAATGTCGGCAAGGCCGGATCGAGGTGATCCCAGGCGTGGCCGGCGGCGGTCCATGCCACCAGTTGCGGCTTGTAGCGGCTAGGATCGTCGAGGCTTGATGGCGTGACGATGAACACATCCGGCATGTCGGGAAATGTCAGGTAGACATGCGAGCCGCAGGTCGGACAGAAGGCGCGCCGCTTCACCGTACCGCCATCGCCCATGCTCTGCCATTGCGATACCTCGCCCTTCAGCGTCACCTCGGCGGCAACGAAGGTCAGGTGCGACTGGTGGCCGGTGCCACTGTCGCGCTGGCATTGGCGGCACTGGCAATCGAGCATGACAACGGGCTCGCCGGCGATCTCGTAGCGCATGGCGCCGCAGGCGCAGCCGCCGGTATAGGATGCGTTCATGACATTCTCCTCCTCTGGATTTAATGCAGCGTCTGCGACGCCTCCTCGGCGACAACAGTGTCCAGGCGCTCGACGACCTTCTTCCAGCCCTCGCTCATGTTGCGATAGGCGGCATCGTTCTTCGGCAGCACGAAGCCCGAATGCACCAGGAGCAACCGCGTGCCCGCTTCCGCTTCGGCAAGGGTGAAGGTGACGATCGTCTCAAGCTTCGAGCCGTAGCCCTGATTGGTCTCGTGGCCGCCCCTCCAGGCATAGGAAAGCCGCTGCCCTTCCACGACCTCAAGCACCTCGCAAAGGATGGTGCCGTCCCACTCGCCGGCGGGCTTGGTCTGGAATGTGAAGCGATTGCCGACGACGGCCTCGAACCCCTTGGGCTCCATCAGCCATCGCCCCATCAGCGCGCCCGATGTCAGCGCCTTCCAGAGGATCTCGCGTCTATGCGGAAAGACCTCATCCAGGACGATGGATGACGTGTCGGCATGGTCGGTCATGGGTCGATTTCCTTCAGCAGGTCTCTCAGATCGGCAAAGCGCTCGCGCCAGAATACGCCGTAGTGGCTCATCCAATCCGCCAGCGGCTCCAGGCCAGCCGGCTGCGCCCGATAATAGACGTTGCGACCCTCCGGCCGCTCGCTGACGAGGCCTGCCTGTTTCAAGGTCTTCACATGTTGCGAGATCGCCCCCTGGGTCACATTGCTTGTCCGGGTAAGCTCCGCCACGGTGATCTCCTCGGCCTTGGCGATGCGTTCGAACACCGCCCGCCGGGTGGGGTCGGCAAGCGCGCGCATGACTGTCGTGATGGTCTCGGCTTCTGTCATAGTCATTCAATAGCAATCACTAATCAATTAGTCAATACTAATTGGTTTTTGACTGATGGCCATAACGCGCCGCGAAACCTGCAACACTCCAAAACGTCACCGCTATCTCATTGGATATGGAACCTTTTTCGCTCTGGCGCGTCTTCTATCGGACCAACTAGAAGGAACGCCTCCATGCTGAAATGGGCTCTTATCTTTTTCGTGATTTCGCTGATTGCGGGCTTCTTCGGCTTTTCCGGAATTTCCGCGGCGACGGCGACGATCGCGCGCGTTCTCTTCGGTATCGCGCTGATCATCTTCGTGATCTTCCTGATCCTGGCGCTGATGGCCGGCCAGGCAATACTCTAGGAAGCCTATTCTATAGCCCGGTCTTGACCGAAAACAGCGATACGGGATCGGCGACGCCCTTGAGCGGCATCGGTTCCAGCGCCTCGAAATTCATCTCCGAACTCTCGTCTGTGGCGGCATCATGCGTGCCGCCGCAGACAAGCACTTGCGAAGGTGCGGCGACCGAAGCGATCCGCGCAGCGAGATTGACCGTATGGCCGAAAATGTCGCCATCGCGCGGCACCACCTGACCGGTTGCAACACCCACTCTCACCTCAGGCAGCTGATGCGCAGCACTCTCGGCGACGAGCGACAGTGACGCCTTCAACGCCGCCTCCGCATCCGGAAACAGCATCATCACCCCATCGCCCAGCGTCTTGACGATCCGCCCGCCGGCGAGATTGGCGAGACGCTGCGCCAGCGCCTCGAAGCTCGCCGCCTTCTCGGCTGCCCTGACATCGCCGATATCACGCGTCAGCGCGGTGAAGCCTGTGAGATCGGCGAAAGCCACGGCCGGTAGCGCCTGATCGCCTTCGGCTTCGGCACCCAGCCCGCGCAAGGCGTCCTGAAGCCGCCCGACCACATTGTCGAACACCGCCTCCTCGAGCATCCGCCGCTGCAGCAGGAAGAGCATGCGAATGCCGATGCGCTGCAGCGAAAGCCGCGTGGCCGCGCCTGCCGCGAGCACCTCGCGATGGCTGAGACCTGCCGCCAGCATCGGCGCTTCCACCTCGGCGCGGAAGAGATCGCGCATCGTGTCCACGCAGCGGCGCATCGACTGGCCGAACACCCTCAGCACCCGCTGCATGCCCTCGTCGGAAGCGCCGAGCCCCGTGCATTCGGTGATCAGCCGGATGAACTCCTCGTCATCCTCCCGCAGCGCCCGCTTGGGCGACATCGGCGAAAGCCCGGCGCTGGAATGCAGCGCATTGACGCGGCCAAGATCGAGCGACGCATCGGCAAGCGCGTCCGCGAGCGAAATATCCGACATGGTGACCGGCTCGAACATCAGCTGGCTGGCGAAATCGAGCGAGACGATCTGTTGTCTGAGACCGGTGGCGAGCGTCTCCAGCGCGATGCCGGCGGCATTCAGCGCCAGCACCAGCCGCAGCCGGCTGACGTCGCTGGCCGCATAGCCCTCCGGCCCGGCCTCGATGATCTGAAGCCGCGCCACGGCATCCAGCTGCTCCGCATCGCAACCGGCAAGCGCCGCCAATCTTTCGCGCGACAACGACCCCATGAAGCCCCCAGAACAACCCCAGGTGAAAGAAACCTCTCTTACACCAGATTGCCAAACGGCTCTATCGCGTGCGCCTACCTCTAAAGGAGGCTTGCGCCGACATTGATGGCGAGCGCCAGGATGGTCGTATTGAAGAGAAACGACAGTACCGAATGCAGCAGCGTCAGCTTGCGCATGACAGTCGAGCTCGTCGCCACATCCGCCGTCTGCGAGGCGACGCCGATCGTGAAGGAGTAGTAGAGAAAATCCCAATATACGGGCTCGTCCAGTCCCTCGGGAAACTTCAGCCCGTCTCCCTTGACGCCATCGCCATCATCATCCCCGCCATAGAAGCGGTGCGCGTAATGCACGGTAAACAGCGTGTGCAGGAACACCCAGGAGATCAGAATGGTGACGACGGCCGCCAGTGCCCGACCGAGCGCGACGCTGGGCGCCGCCTCCTTGACCTGATGCAGCTCGAGTCCGATGCCGGCGATGCTGGCAAGGGCTGCCGAGATCGACAGGAACATCAGAAGCGAGTCCGAGAAATCGAGATCCGCAGAACGCTTGCGGATCGTCGCCACGCTCGCCTTCAGCATCCGCCGCCATGTGGCGACGATGAACATCACCGCGGCGACGTTCCAGCCGGCCAACAGATTGCGCGCCGTCACTTCGCGCGTCGTCAGAAGCAGGAAGACCGCGAGGCCGACGAGCACTGCAATCACGAAGATCGCGTGCTTGCGCAGCAACCGAAGGGGACGGCCACTGCCGCCAGACGTAACCTCTGTCATTGGTCCAAATGCTCCGCCGCTGCGAGATCGCCAACGATATCAGCTCGATACCGGCAAGAGCAATATGGCCTCAGCCGGTCCAGCCGCCATCGACCACATGGATCTGGCCTGTCGTGAACCCGGCCTCGTCGCCAGCGAGATAGGTGACGAGTGCCGCGATCTCCTCGGCGGTGGCGATCCGGCCCATCGGCTGGCGGGCGATGAAGTCGCTGAGCGCCTTGTCGTAGTCGCCGGTAGCGCGCAGCCGCTCGTGCAGCGAGGGGCTGTCGACGGTCCCCGGGCAGATGGCGTTGGCGCGGATGCCCTTGGCGACGAAATCAGACGCGATCGACTTGGTCAGCCCAATCACGGCGGCTTTCGATGCGCTATAGGCAAAGCGGTTCGGCACACCCTTCACGCTCGAGGCCACCGACGCCATGTTGACGATCGAGCCCTTGCCCTTGTCGAGCATGCCGGGAAGGAAGGTGCGGCAGGTGGTGTACATCGCCTTGGCGTTGAGGTTGAAGGAGAAGTCCCAGTCCTTCTCCTCGCAATCGAGGATCGAGCCGGCATGCACGAAGCCGGCGCAATTGAAGAGCACGTCGATCGGCCCGATCTCCTCTGCGAAGGCGCGAACTGCGTTCCCGTCGAGCACGTCGAGAACCGTGGTCGTCGCGCCCGCCAGCGTCGAAAGCGACGCCTGGTTGATATCGGTGGCGTAAACATGGGCGCCGAGCGAAATGAACCGCTCCGCGCTGGCGCGTCCGATCCCCTGACCAGCCGCCGTGACGACGACCTTCTTGCCTTCCAGACCGTGGCTCATAATTCCTCCCGTGATGCGTGGCGCTTGCGGCGCATTCATTCATATGCAAACATTATATTCATTATGTCGTCAATCACATTGTCCGACACCGGACGCTGACACGGGTGGGAGGCCCGCGTCAGCAATCGAAAAATCCGGCAAAGGACGAGAGGACGGCAACAAAAGCCTGCATGAAGGGGGAGGAACCGCATGCTCTTCGACACACATCTGCACGTCATCGACCGTAATCGCCTGCACTACCCGTGGCTCCCCGACGTGCCGGATCTTAACCGCGACAGCCTCTATGAGCACTATGCGCGCGACGCGTTTCGCTGCGGCATCACCAATGTGCTGCACATGGAAGTCGATGTATCAGGTGATGCGATCGAACAGGAAACGACCTTCATCAAGGAGATCGCCGAAAGGCCTAAAAGCCTCGTGCGCGGCGCCATCGCCGCCTGCCGTCCTGAGGATGAGGGTTTTCCGGCCTATCTCGAACGCTGCCTCGCGGACCCCTTCATCAAGGGCTTCCGCCGCGTCCTGCATGTGGCGCCCGACGACACCTCCGAGCGGCCGCTGTTTCGCGAGAACGTCGCGCGCCTGGCTGATACCCGGCTAACCTTCGATCTCTGCGTCTTCCCGCATCAGTTCGAACGCATTCTCGATCTTGTCGACCTCAACCCGGACGTCCGCTTCATCCTCGACCACTGCGCCAATCCGCCGATCAAGTCAGGCATGAGCACCGTCTGGCATCGCGGCATCACCGAATTCTCCCGCCGACCCAACGTCACCGCCAAGATCTCCGGTGTCATCGCCTATGGCGATCTCGAACGCTGGTCGGTCGAGAGCCTGCGTCCCTATGTCGAGCACACGATCGAAAGCTTCGGCTGGGACCGCGTCGTCTGGGGCAGCGACTGGCCCGTCTGCACCCTCGGCGGCGGACTGACGCCCTGGGTAGCGGCCACGCACGCCCTGACATCGGGCTGCAGCGAAGACGAGCGCGACAAGCTGTATCAGGGGAATGCGAAGCGGATCTGGGCGATCGACTGAACGCGGCCCGATATCCCCACAATGCAAAAAGGGCGGCGCCACCGGCACCGCCCTTCCGTCATTCAACTACCCGCAAAAACCTTAAGCGGCTGCGAGCTGCAGTTCCTTGGTGACCATGGCGCGCAGCGTGCCGAGGTCCTTGGCAAACGCGCGGATGCCTTCGGCGAGCTTTTCGGTCGCCATGGCATCTTCGTTCATCATCCAGCGGAAGGTCTTTTCGTCGACGGCGATCTTGGAGATCGGCTTGGCGCCCTCGGGCGACAGCTTGCGCTCCAGCTTGCCCTGGTCGTTCGACAGTTCGTCGAGCAGGTTCGGCGCGATCGTCAGGCGGTCGCAACCGGCCAGTGCTTCGATCTCGCCGGCGCTGCGGAACGAGGCGCCCATGACGATCGTCTTGATGTCGTTGGCCTTGTAGTAGTTGTAGATCTCGCGAACGGAGAGTACGCCCGGATCTTCCTCAGGCGTGAAGTCCTTGCCCGTCGACTTCTTGTACCAGTCAAGGATACGGCCGACGAAGGGCGAGATGAGGAATGCCTTGGCGTCGGCGCAGGCGATCGCCTGGGCCTGCGAGAACAAGAGCGTCAGGTTGCAGTCGATGCCTTCCTTCTGCAGGATTTCGGCGGCGCGAATGCCTTCCCAGGTGGAAGCGAGCTTGATCAGGATGCGATCCTTCTCGATGCCGCGTTCCTTGTAGCCGGCGATGATGCCGTGAGCCTTTTCAACCGACGCCTTGGTGTCGAAGGAAAGGTCGGCGTCGACTTCGGTCGAGACGCGGCCGGGAACGAGCTTGGAGAGCGCTGCACCGACGGAAACGGCGAGACGGTCGGCAACGGCGGAAGCAACGGCTTCGGAATTGCCGCCCTGCTTCTTGCCCCAGGAAACGGCTTCCTTGATCGCGTCGGCGAACATCGGCGTGCCGAGTGCCTTCAAAACGATGCTCGGGTTGGTCGTGCAATCGACCGGCTTCAGGCGGGCAACGGCTTCGATGTCACCGGTGTCGGCGACGACGGTGGTGATCTCGCGGAGTTGGTCAAGCTTGGATGTCATGGTCGCGTGTCCTTTTGACTTGAGCTGCGAGCCGGAGCATTTAGACCCGGCGAATGAGGTGATCTACGGATTGCCCGTACTGTCTTTGAAGTCGCTGTCTGTGAAATCGTGCCCGCGCGTTTGGCCTACATCATAAACGTCGGCGAGCACCCCATCGTTCCCGTCTCGGGCTGCCGCAACGAAGACGTCCAAGGGCAATCGAGCCCCGGCGCAAGACCGCTGCGATTTGCCATATGCCCGCACAGTGCCTCCTACAATGGACGGAACGACCAGTTACCAAGACTATCGCTATTCCGGGGCCATAATGTCAAGGACATTTGTGCATTTCAATTGACATAAGTGTCACACCGGTCATTATCGCGGCGACAAACCATGCCCTGTCTTAAGCAGGATCTAGGGCGCCTTTGCTTTTGGAGGAGATGTGGTCAAGCTAAAACGCGGCACGCACACCGCCTATTCGGAAGCCTCCTCGCTCAGACTGCGCGCTGCCTGGCTCTATTATAACCAGGGATTGACGCAAAAAGATGTCGCCGAGCAACTCGGCATCAGCCGCACGACCGTCATCCGGCTGCTCGACGAGGCGATGAAGCGCAGCGAGGTGCAGATCTGGATCAACGATTCGATCGGCGATTGCGTCGAGCTGTCGGTGAAGCTGGAACGCGCCTATGGCCTGGACGAGGCGATCGTGGTGCCCGCACCCGTCACCTCCGATCCGAATGCGCTGGCCAAAAGCGTCGGGCTGGCGCTCGGCCAGTTTCTCTCCGAAGCGATCCCCGACAACTACACGATCGGCGTCGGCTGGGGCCGCACCATGACGGCCTCGCTGTCGAGCTTCCGCCCGCCGCGCCGCGACAATTGCAAGGTCGTCTCGCTGCTCGGCGGCATCGTCGCCGTCCATCAGACCAACCCGATCGATTATACCTGGCGGCTCGCAAGCCAGCTCGGCGCCGAATGCTACATGTTCCTCGCGCCGCTTCTGGTCGATTCCACCGAGACCAAGCGCAATCTCATCGAAAAGTGCGGCCTCGATACCATCTACCGGCTCGCCGAGACGCTCGATCTCGCGATCGTCAGCTGCGGCGATATTGGCCCGCATTCGACCTCGCTGTCGGAGGGATGGATCTCCAAGGGCGAGTTGCAGGAGCTGATCGATGCCGGCTGCGTCTGCGACACCATGTTCAATTTCCTCGACAAGGACGGCAACACTGTCGATCATTCGATCAACAGCCGGGTGATGTCCGTCGATCTCGATACGCTGAAGAAGGCCAAGCACATCGTGCTCTCCTCCGGCGGCGCCCACCGCGCGGTCGCCATCAGCGCCACCATCAAGCGGATCGGCTGCAACACGCTGATCACAGACGAAAGCGCCGCCCGCGCCCTGATCGAGCTCGCCGACGCCGCCTGACGCATCGGGCGCATCGGCGACATACGTCGCATCATCCAGACGCCGGTCATTTGCGTAAATGCTGCATGACCAAAGCCGCAGAAGATGCCTCCACCGACCACGCGGAAAGCCCAACCGGCAGATTTATCCTGGCCGGCCTCTACATGATCGCCCGCTGCGCGCACCTGCTCTTTCCAGCCGCGTTCCTGTCGATCACCCCGGATTGGGTTCCCTTCCCGGCCGCGATGATCGCGTTCACCGGCCTGTGCGAAATTGCCGGCGCGATCGGCCTGACGACTGAACGGTTACGCCGCCCGGCCGGCATCTGCCTGGCGCTCTATGCCGTCTGTGTGTTCCCGGCCAACATAAAGCACGCAATCGACGATCTCGGCTCGACCACGGCCACCTTGGGTTGGTGGTATCATTTGCCGCGCCTCGCCCTGCAGCCGGTCATCGTCTGGTGGGCGCTCTATGCCGGCAAGGTGACGCGCTGGCCATTGCCGGCTTCGCACTGACCTCGGCCCAGCGGACGGAGCTGAAACGCTCGACACGGCGCGATTGGCCGGCGCATGATCGTTCTGCGTCAAACCGCCACGTCGTACGCGCCGGGCCATTTGATAATAGCCAAGGGAAGAACTGGCCGTGGGGGCACAGTCAGGAGGCAAGATTTGTCGAAGCGTAGCTTTTCGTTTCCCGTAGCCGATGTCCGCGCCCGCGCGCTCGGCGAAATCCATTCGCGCCCCTATACGCTGATCCCCGTCTCCCGCGTCATCTTCCAGGTCGCTTTTCTGACCGAGGCCAACTTCGCCGCCGACCAGGCGATCTTGAAGGCGCTCTCGCTTGCCCAGGGTGTTCCGGCGCCCGCCGCCGACACCAGCCACCACACGATGAGCTGGGGCAGCGGCACGCTGCGCTGGGAGCGCCACACGGAATTCTCGACCTATTTCTGGGACACGCCGGCACCGGCGGAATTCGGCGCCGAGATCCCCATCAATCCCTTCGGCGCCAGCTTTGCGGCACCGGGCGCTTTCATCTCGGGCGTTCGCATCGAGATCCGCCCCGATAGCGAGGATGTCGCCGACGTCATCGCCAATTTCGACCCGACCAGCCTCTGTCAGAGCATGGTGGCCGATAGCCAGGCGACCGTGATCACCGATTTCCGCCAGGACGGCGACGGGCTGACCAAGTTCCTGGTGCTCGACCATGGCATGACGGATGGCGCCCGCGGCATGCTAGCGCAGCGCCTGCTCGACATCGAGACCTACCGGACGCTGGCCATGATGGGCCTGCCGCTGGCGCAGACGTTGTCGCCCGAGATCCGCCAGATCGAAACGAGCTTCACCGCCATCACGCAGGGCATGAAGCAGCATGCGCGCGCCGAAGCCGACGCCACGCTGTCGGAGATCACCCGCCTCGCCGCCGAGCTCGAGGCCAATGCTGCCCTCAGCCTCTACCGCTTCGGCGCCAGCCGCGCCTATTACAACATCGTGCTCGAGCGCGTCGCCATGCTGGCCGAAAAGGCGCTCCCGGGCAACGAGACGCTCGGCGCCTTCCTGCAGCGTCGGCTGGCGCCCGCCATGCGCACCTGCCAGTCGGTCGAGGAGCGGCAGGCGGACCTGTCGCGCAAGCTCGCCCGCGCAACGGCCCTTTTGCGCAGCTGGATCGATGTCGAGCTGGAAAAGTTCAACACCGAGATCCTGGCCTCGATGGACAAGCGCGCGCATCTGCAGCTGCGCCTGCAGCAGACGGTCGAAGGCCTGTCGGTCGCCGCCATCTCCTATTACGTCATCGGCCTCGTCGGCTATCTCGCCAAGCTTCTGCATGGCGTCGGCGTCGAGATCGCGCCGGAGACGCTGACGGGTGCAGCCGTGCCCTTCGTCGTCCTCGGCGTCTGGCTCACCGTGCGCCGCATTCGCAGCAAGCACAGCGACGACCACGTAAAAGAGGCCAACCGCCCCGACGCGCTGAGCTGATCCGAAAGGCCGGCAGCACGCTCACCTGCCGATCTCTTTCCGCACGCATCTCTGCGTCCGGCCGAAGCGTCATATATCCTTCATGACACGCTGCTTATTTGGCGCCATGAGTGGCCTTGCCGTGCGTGCTTTCATGATATCGTCATGCGGCGCAAAGCTAGGCAGCTCCGCAAGCGTCCGAAGCGACAAATCTGAACAGGGATCGAGATGACCACCATGAGAGGCACGCCTTCAACCGACTGGCTCGAGGCCGAACTGGCCGATACGCTGGATGAAGACTACGAGCTCGAGCTCTCCGAGCCGGCGCTGTCCGAGGAAATCCGCAAGATCTACCGCAAGGCGCACCCGCCATCGATGCCGCGCATCGAGTATTTCCGTTCGCTGATCGCGCTGCAGTCCGAGCTGATCCGCCTGCAGGATTGGGTCACCTATCACAAGGAAAAGGTGGTCGTGATCTTCGAAGGTCGCGATTCCGCCGGCAAGGGCGGCGTCATCAAGCGCATCACCCAGCGTCTCAACCCGCGCGTCGCCCGCGTCGTGGCGCTTCCGGCACCATCGGACCGCGAGAAGTCGCAATGGTATTTCCAGCGCTACGTGCCGCATCTGCCTGCCGGCGGCGAGATCGTGCTCTTCGACCGCTCCTGGTACAACCGCTCCGGCGTCGAACGCGTCATGGGCTTTGCCGACGAGGATCAGGTCGAGCAGTTCTTCAACGACGTGCCCGAATTCGAGCGCATGCTGGTCCGCTCCGGCATCCGCCTTGTTAAATACTGGTTCTCGATCACCGATGAAGAGCAGCAGCTGCGCTTCCTCGTGCGCATCCACGATCCGCTGAAGCAGTGGAAGCTGTCGCCGATGGACCTGCAGTCGCGCATCCGCTGGGAGGCCTACACCAAGGCCAAGGAAGAAACCTTCGCCCGCACCAACATCCCGGAAGCTCCCTGGCACATCGTCGAAGGCAACGACAAGAAGCGCGCCCGCCTGAACTGCATCGACCATCTCTTGTCGCAGTTCCCCTATGAGGACGTGCCGCACGAGGAGATCGCCTTGCCGGAGCGCGTGTTCAACCCGGATTACGAGCGCAAGGTCCTGCCGCCGGAGTTGTACGTTCCGTCGAAGTATTGATTGGAGGCGCGTGATGTAGAGACGTCGGCGGGTGAGGCCCCCTCATCCGCCTGCCGGCACCTTCTCCCCGCTGGGGAGAAGAGATTCGGGGCGGGCCGCTCGCGCCAACCTCCCCTTCTCCCCAGCGGGGAGAAGGTGGCCCGAAGGGTCGGATGAGGGGGCCACACCCACAACCCCATCCATCCCAACCCCACTCAAGCGTGCGCCGACTCCCACCCGAGCATCGCCCGCTTGCGCGTCAGCCCCCAGTGATAACCCGTCAACGCCCCGCTCTTGCCGAGGGCTCGATGACACGGCACCACGAAGGAGATCGGGTTGGCGCCCACTGCCGCCCCCACCGCCCGCATCGCCGTCGGACGGCCGATGTCGCTGGCGATGTCGCTATAAGTGACGGCCTTGCCGAAGGGGATCTTGAGCAGGCTCTCCCAGACCTGCACCTGGAAGTCGGTACCAATAAGCACCACGCGCAACGGCTGCTCGGATGTCCAGCGCCCCGGCTCGAAGATGCGTGTCGCGTAAGGAGCCGTCGCCTCGCGGTCCTCGACGTATTCGGCGTTCGGCCAACGGCAGGTCATGTCCTCGAGGCACGCCGCCTCGCCGCCGATATCGGCGAAGGCAAGGCCGGCCAGACCACGGTCGGTCGCCATGACCAGCGCAATGCCGAAGGGCGACGGGTGGAAGCCATAGCGGATGGTGAGCCCACCGCCGCGCGCCTTCCATTCACCGGGAGACATCGCCTCGTGCGTCACGAAGAGATCGTGCAGCCGCCCGGGGCCTGACAGACCGACCTCGAAGGAGGTCTCCAGTAGGGGCAGCTCCTCCTTGCGCAACAGCCGCTTGGCATGATCGAGCGTCACCGCCTGCAGGAAGGCCTTCGGCGAAAGGCCGGCCCAGCGGGTGAAGGTCTTTTGCAGCTGCGTCGGCGATTGATTGAGGCGCATGGCGATCGCTTCCAGCGACGGCTGCTCACGGTAATCCTCGGTGATCAGCTCGATCACCTGGCGGACGGTCTCGTAGTCGGGACCATCGGGCGTGATGTCTTGGTTCAGCTTGGCTACCATGTTCATGATCTTTCTCCTTGTCACAAGGAGATAGTCAAGCGGCATCGTTGAAGCCACCCGATTCTTGCGCCAGAATTAGATGATTATCAGATACGCTGCTTGACTGTCGCCAGCGCCCGCTTGAAGGCCTTGGCGAAGCTCTCGCGGTCATCGGGATTGAGAAAACCGCCAATATCCGTCGCCCGCCCCTGTCCGTAGATATGCATGGAGAGGATGCCGATCTCGTCGTGGCGGCGCACCGAAAAGCGCGTCCAGAACGGGTTGAAGTGATGCTCAACCATGCGCCCCGAAGGCGCGATCTTGCGTACCGCGATATCGGTGCGCGACACGGTCACCATTTCGCGCGCCCTGGCCGAGCGGTAATTCAGCCGGAAGGCACCGTAGAGGAGCAGGAAGTCGAGGCCGAAGAAGAAGCCGATCGGCCAGGCGCCGGTAGCGATGAAGAACAGGCCGTAGAGCAGGCAAACGCCGCCCGACAGCAGCAGGAACACCCTGAACCCCTTGCGGCCGAGAGACCGGTGGGGAAAGAGCTCGGCTGAAAACACGGGCTGGTCCAAAACCGCCTGCTGACCAGCGCTGTCGGCGTTGCTTTCCATCATGGCTGCCGAGTATAGATTGTCCATGTCCAGTCCGAAACTCAAATCCTCCGCCACATCGTCGCAGCCCGAAAAACCCGTCGTTCGCCGCAAGAAGAAGGCGAGCGTCCGCTCCGTCTATAGCGAGGCCGAGCGCGAGGAGATGTTCCGTCGCTTCTCCGTGCAGCGGCCGGAGCCGAAGGGCGAGCTGGAGCACTCCAATCCGTTCACGCTCGTCGTCGCCGTGGCGCTCTCGGCGCAGGCAACCGATGCCGGCGTCAACAAGGCAACGCGCGCGCTCTTCAAGGTGGCCGATACGCCCCAGAAGATGCTCGATCTCGGCGAGGAGAAGGTGCGCGATTACATCAAGACGATCGGGCTCTATCGCAACAAGGCAAAGAACGTGATCGCCCTGTCGCGCATGCTGGTCGATGTCTTCGGCGGCGTGGTGCCTCAGACGCGAGACGAGCTGGTGATGCTCCCAGGCGTCGGCCGCAAGACCGCCAATGTCGTGCTCTCCATGGCCTTCGGCCAGGCGACCATGGCGGTCGACACGCATATCTTCCGCATCGCCAACCGCATCAAGCTGGCGCCGGGCAAGACGCCCGACGAGGTGGAGGAGCGGCTGATGAAGGTGGTGCCCAAGCACTACCTCTACCACGCCCATCACTGGCTGATCCTGCACGGCCGCTACACCTGCAAGGCCCGCCGCGCCGAATGCGAGCACTGCGTCATCGCCGATCTCTGTCGCTCGCCCGAAAAGAGCTGCGACATCCCGGCGCCGCTCGTCGAACTGCCGCCGCAGGTGATCGGCGAAGTCGTCGACTAAGGACTAGACCCGGACGCCGAGTTCCTTGCGCGAGAGCAGCTTGTGCAGATGCACCATCATGCCCGCGGCAAACAGTGGCGTCAGCAGGTTGACGATCGGGATGGCCAGGAAAGCGGTGATCACGAGACCGGCGAGAAACACCGTCGGCGCATGTTTCTGGCGGAAGAGCCGCGCCTCGGCCGGTGGCCGGAAGCGCATGGCGGCGAACTCGAAGAATTCCCGACCGAGCAGATAGCCGTTGACGAGGAAGAAGGCGACGAGGTTGACGCCAGGGATGAACAGCAAAAACAGCGCCACGATATTGCCGACGATGACGACGCCGAGGAACTTGATCGAGCTCAGCATCGCCGGGCCAAGCGGCATGGCGGTGCCCGGCACGTCTTCAGGATAATCGCGCTTCTCCACCACGTCGGCGACATCGTCGAGAAACAATCCGGCGATCAGCGCGGTGACCGGCGACAGCAGAAGTGCCAGCCCCAACGCCAGTCCGATCCCCGCCATGATGGCGAAGACGAAACCCAGCCAGCCCGCCCAATCGGGCATCGCGGGAAAGAAGCTGGCGATCCAGGGAAAGACGAAAGCCATGAACGCGCTGCGCAGTGCCAGCCACAGGCCGATCAGCGCGAGCACGGTCAGCCCGAGCACTTTCCAGAACACCGACCGCGTTTCCGGGGCAAAGAGATTGGTGATGGAAAGGCGCGCCGCTTCGAGGATCATGGTGACGTCTCCGGTTGTGGCGATGATGTAGGAATCTGATCTTTGAACGGCAAGGCTGAAATTATTTCGCCGGATTGAGGGAATTGTTGTTCGAAAGCCTTTCATAATATATATTTAAATCAGCATCTAAGATTACTTGCAGGGCGCTCCGAATATTTGCGGACGCAAGGATTTGTTTCAAGCAGACAGGAAACATCACCCAAAATCGGGACGGCTGCCGTGGAAGACTTTGTTCAGAAGCTCCGCCAATACGCGAAATCCGGCACGCCCGCCGAACGTCGCATCGCGAAATATTTCACCGAACACTTGAGTGATCTTCCGTTCGAAACGGCGGCCTCGGTGGCCGACCGGCTGGATCTGAGCCCGATGACCGTCGGCCGCTTCCTGCGGGCGCTGGGCTATCAGGGGCTCGATAGCGTCAAGGTGCAGATCCGCGACGTCGCCGGTGTCTCGGCCACGCAGATGCAGGCCTCGATGTCGGAACTGCAGGTCGATGCCGCCGACGGAAAGCCGCTCGCCGTGCTGGTCGCCGAGCAGATTCAGGCGCTGCACCACATCTATCATCTGACAGGACAGCAGCACTGGACCGACGCGGTAGCGATGATCCGCGCCGCAAGCGAGGTGTTCATCGCCACCCATGTCTCGCAGGCAAGTTTCGCCACGCATTTCAGCCAGCGCCTGACGCAGGCGCGCGATGGCGTGCATGCGCTCGACGGCAGCGGAAACCGGTTCGCCGAGCTTTTCGCGCGTGTCAGTGGTGAAGGCGCGCTGCTCGTGATCATCGACAGCCAGCGTTTCAAGAAGGCCCGTCTGCTCGCCCGCATCGCCCGGCGCTACGGATACAAGGTCGTGCTCATCAGCGCCCAGAGCGCCAACTGGGTGCTCGATCAGGCCAATCTCATCCTGCCGCTCCCCCCGACCCGGCCGGGAGAACAGGACAACCTTCCTCCGGTGATCGCGCTTCTCGACTGTCTGTCCTCGGCGGTTGTCAGCGCTGTCGGTGATGAGGCCGTCGCGCGTGCGAGCCGCATGACCGAGTTCAGCGTCATGCTGGGCGAAGAGCCCAACCGGTAGCGATCCGAAATCTATTCCATCGCCTCGAGCTCGGCGCGATGGCGATACATGGCGAGCAGCCGGCGGTAATCGCGATCATAGAGCGCGCGCTTGCTCTCGTCGGGAACATGCACGTCGCCGCCGGGATACATGGCCGAACCCGCCGTCGCGAGATCGGCATGCAGACCGCAGGCGACGGAGGCCGCCATCGCGGTGCCCAGAAGCACCGCCTCGTTCATCTTCGGCACCACGACCTTGCAGCCGGTCGCATCCGAATAAAGCTCCATCAGCACAGGGTTCTTCACATGCCCGCCGGCCACATGCAGCGTATCGGGGGCGTAGCCATATTCCTTCATCCGCTCCAGGATATGGCGGATGCCGAGCGCGATCGCCACGGCGGTGCGCCAGTAAAGCGAGCAGAGCCCGTCGAACGATGTGTCGAGCGTCAGCCCGCTGACTGCGCCGACCGCGTGCGGGTCGGCAAGCGGCGAGCGGTTGCCGTGAAAATCAGGCAGCACGAAGATCCTGGCGCCGAAGGCATCGCCCTCTTCCGAGCGCAGCTGCGATATCCGCGACACGATCTTCTGGTGCAACGCCGCCGTCGGCTCGCCGCCGGCCGCATGCATCCTGACGACATGGTCGAGCAGAGCCCCCGTCGCCGACTGCCCGGCCTCGACAAGCCAGGTACCGGGAAACACGGCTTCGTAATAGGGGCCCCACATGCCGTGGCTCGGGCGCCGCTTGCGCGAAAACGAGACGATGCAGCTCGATGTGCCGGCGATCAGCGCCAGCTGCCGTTCCAGCCGTTCCGGATCATGCGCGTCGCCGCCGAGCGTTCCGAGCGCGCCGGCATAGGCGTCGATCATGCCGGAAGAGACGTGACAGGCCGTGGTGAGACCGAGCGCCGAGGCCGCCTCCTTCGTCAGCGTGCCGACGCTGCCGCCGACCGCAACGGTGTCGTCGGGAAGCCGCCCGCGCGCCTGCAGGTCATCGAGGCCGATCTGCTCGAGAAAATCCTTGCGCCAGCCATCCTGGAGATGAGCCAGATAGTTCCACTTGGACGTCAGCGTGCAGCGCGACCGCGCCAGCGAGCCGGTGGATTTCCAGGTCATGAAATCGGCGAGGTCGAAGAGATAGCCGGTATTCGCCCATGTGCCGGGCAGCTTCTTTTTCAGCCACATCAGCTTCGGCATTTCCATCTCGGGCGACATGAAATGCCCGGAATGCTCCAGCACCTCGTGGCCGGTCGCCGTGCAGAAATCCGCCTCCTTCAGCGCCCGGTGATCGAGCCAGACGATGGTGTCGAAACGACGCTCGCCGCCCGTCGACACGCTGATCTGCCCGCCATCGATATCCCGAACCACAAGCGAGCAGGTGCCGTCGAAACCGATCGCGCCGATGCTCTCGGGTGCGGCACCCGATTGCTCCATCGCGCGGCGCACCGCGATGCACACCGCCGACCATATATCCTCGGAATCGTGCTCGGCGTGGTTTTCGCGAGGCCGGTTCATGATGATCGGATGATCGGCCTTGCCCAGCAGCTGGCCGCGCGCATCGAAGACGCCGGCGCGTGCGCTGCCCGTGCCGATATCAACAGCAACCACATGCTGAGGCATTAAAGGTCGTTCCCGTCCCGCTGATGTTTTTTGATAAGGTGGATCAAATCCGGCATGACGTCAAACGTAGCGTCGGGGGAAAGGCGGTCAAGCTCGTCGCGATAGCCGGCGAAATTGGCATGCGAGCCGCCGGTGAAGGCAAAGACGGTCATGCCGGCGGCCTTGGCGGCCTCGATGCCGGCGGGGCTGTCCTCGATCACCACGCAGTTAGCGGGATCGACCTGCATCTGGCTTGCCGCATGCAGAAACAGATCCGGCGCCGGCTTGCCGTTCTTCACCATCGAGGCGCTGAAGATATTCGGCAGCCGGTCGATCAGCCCGGTGACTGTCAGCGACAGACGGATACGCTCGACCTGGCTGGACGAGGCGACGCAGCAGGGGATATCGAGCGCATCGATCGTATCCGCGATGCCGCCGATCGGCTTCAGCTCAGTGCGGAAGCGCGCATAGAGATCGGTGCGGATCTGCTCAAGGAAGGCTTCGCCGGGATGGACGTTATATTCCGTCTTCATCGTCTCTATCACGGTCGCGAGGCTGCGTCCGAGAAAGCGGCCATACACCTCGTCCTCGGTGATCGGCACGTTGAGATCGTTCATGGCCTTGACGAGAACGGTGACGGAGATCGGCTCGCTGTCGACGAGGACGCCGTCGCAGTCGAAGATCACAAGCCGTGTTTCAGCATCAGCCATGACACATCCAATCAGGGTTCAAGACATTGCAGGCAGAGATGGGTGGATAGCGGCGGGGAACGCCCGCCGCCTGATGCTTATGCCGCGAGCTTGTTGTCGAGGTAAAGCTGCAGCGTCTCGCGCGTGCCCTTTTCCCACAGCGTCTTCAGCGCATGCGCGAAGCGCTTGCGGAAGAGCTCGGACTTGGCAACCTCGCCGAAGATGTCGTCGAAGGCGAGAAACGCCATCGGGTCGTCCTTGGCCTTGATGGCCGCGGCATGCAGCCGGTCGGCGCTGGCATCGTTGAAGACGATATCCTGGCCGGTATCGGTCTTGCCGGCGAAGTAGCGGCACCAGAGTGCGGAGACCAGCGACAGGCCGATCACGTCGCGACCCTGGTTCAGGTTGTCGAGCGTGGACGGCAGGATGAACTTCGGCTGGCGGTTGGAGCCGTCCTGCGCAAGGCGCGGGATGGTGTCGGCGATCTTCGGGTTGAGCAGGCGGTGCTCGATCAGCGCGAAATAGTCCGTCAGCGAAGTATTCGGCACCGGTGGCACGATCGGGATGATCTCGTCCTTCTCGAGCTTGGCGAGGAAGGCGCGGATCAGCGGGTCTTCCATCGAGTCGTGCACGAAATGAATGTCCATCAGCGCCGCCGGATAGGCGATCGCCGCATGGCCGCCGTTAAGGATGCGGATCTTCATGTGCTCGTAGGGCGTAACGTCAGGCACGAAGGTGACGCCGACATTCTCCAGCGCCGGACGACCGGCGGTGAACTTGTCTTCCAGCACCCACTGCTTGAACTCTTCGCAATAGACGGGCCAGTTGTCCTCGATGTCGAAGACGTCCTTCAGGAGATCGATCTCGCGCTGGCCGGTGGCCGGCGTGATGCGGTCGACCATGGCGTTCGGGAAGGCGACATTGGCCTTGATCCACTCAGCGAAGGCGGGATCCGACAGCGCCGCCGTGCCGACCACGGCGTTGCGGGTGACGACGCCATTGTGCGGAATGTTATCGCACGACATGACGGTGAAAGGCACAAGGCCCTTGTCCTTGCGCGCCTTGAGACCGGCGACGATCAGGCCGAACACGGTCTTCGGATCGGCGGGGTTCTTGCCGTCAGCTGCGATTGCCGGATGATCAGGATTGAACTTGCCCGACGCGTCGATGAAGTAGCCACCCTCGGTGATCGTCATCGAGACGATGCGGATTTCGGGATCGGCGAGTTTGGCGATGATGGTCTTGGCATCGCCGACCGGCAAGATGTCGATCATCGGCGCGGTGACGCGCGCCGAGGTCTTGTTGTTGTCCTGCTCGACGACTGTTGTCAGGAAGTCCTGGGCGGCGAGCTTGTCGCGCATGGCGGCATCGGACGGCAGGATGCCGGCGCCGATGATCGCCCAGTCGTGAGCCTCACCCTTGTTGAACAGGTCGTCGAGATAGATTGCCTGGTGGGCGCGGTGGAAGTTGCCGACGCCGAAGTGCACGATGCCCGCCTTCAGCGACGCCCGCTCATAGGCCGGTACGGCGGCTGTCTTAGCCGCGTCGGAAAGCGTTGCCAGCGATAGTTTGCACGTCATGTCTCAGTCCTCTTGAAGGTCTTCAGGGTCTAAAGACCCCGGTACTGGCGCGCCGGGCACCTCGTCCGGCACGCGCGCTCTTCCCCACCCCGGATGCCTCGCTCAGATGGCGAGGCCCTGCTCGTTGAACCTGTGAATGCGAGCCTTGTCTGCGGTCAGGTAAACGGTGTCGCCGGCCTTGGCCGGGAAGCTGCCGTCGCCGCGCGCCGTCATCTGGCCGATGCCCTCGACGTTGACATGCAGGAAGGTGTCGGAGCCGAGATGTTCGGCGACCACGACCTTGCCCTTCCACTCGCCGCTCTCCATCGAAAGCTGGATATGTTCGGGGCGCACGCCCAGCGTCTGCGAGCCCTGCGGCACGAAGTTCATCTTCGGCGAGCCGATGAAGCCGGCGACGAAGAGGTTGCGCGGCTTGGAGTAGAGCTCCATCGGCGAGCCGACCTGCTCGATGTTGCCGCGGTTGAGCACCACGATCTTGTCGGCCATGGTCATGGCTTCGACCTGGTCGTGGGTAACGTAGATCATCGTCGTCTTCAGCTGCTGGTGCAGCTCGCTGATCTCGAGGCGCATGTTGACGCGCAACGCGGCATCGAGGTTCGATAGCGGTTCGTCGAACAGGAAGGCCGAGGGCTGGCGCACGATGGCGCGGCCGATCGCGACACGCTGGCGCTGGCCGCCCGAAAGCGCGCGCGGCTTGCGGTCGAGATAGTCGGTGAGGTTGAGGACACGGGCTGCGTCCGCCACCTTCTTGTCGATCTCGGGCTTCGCCATGCCCGCCATCTTCAGCGGGAAGGCGATGTTGCTGCGCACGCTCATATGCGGATAGAGCGCGTAGGACTGGAACACCATGGCGAGCCGGCGTTCCGACGGCGCGCTCTCGGTGGCGTCCTTGCCGTCGATGACGATCTTACCGCCGCTGACATCCTCGAGGCCTGCGATCAGACGCAACAGCGTGGACTTGCCGCAGCCCGACGGGCCGACGAAGACGACGAACTCGCCGTCCTTGATTTCGAGATCGATCGAAGGGATGACCTTGGCTTCGCCGAAGACCTTCGAAACTTTCTGAAGGGTAATGCTGCCCATGTTTCTCTCCCTTGTTTCTTATTTCACCGCGCCGAACGTCAGGCCGCGGACGAGTTGTTTCTGGCTGAACCAGCCGAGGATCAGGATCGGGGCGATTGCCATGGTCGATGCTGCCGAAAGCTTGGCGTAGAAAAGTCCTTCCGGGCTGGAATAGGAAGCGATGAACGTCGTCAGCGGCGCAGCCTTGGAGGCCGTGAGGTTGAGCGTCCAGAAGGCTTCGTTCCAGGACAGGATGATGTTGAGAAGAAGCGTCGAGGCGATCCCCGGCACCGCCATCGGCGTCAGCACGTAGATGATTTCCTTGCTGAGCGAGGCGCCATCCATGCGCGCCGCCTCAAGGATCTCGCCGGGGATTTCCTTGAAGTAGGTGTAGAGCATCCAGATGATGATCGGCAGGTTGATCAGCATCAGCACCACGACGAGGCCGATGCGGCTGTCGAGCAGACCGGTATTGCGGAACAACAGATAGATCGGGATGAGCGCGCCGACTGCCGGCATCATCTTGGTCGACAGCATCCACATCAAGACGTCCTTGGTGCGCTTGGTCGGCGAGAACGCCATCGCCCAGGCGGACGGGACCGCGATGATCAGGCCGAGAAGCGTCGAGCCAAAGGAGATGATCACCGAGTTCAGGAAGTGGCTGAAGTAGTTCGATCGGCTCTGCACCTCCAGATAGTTCTCCGTCGTCCAGTGGAAAAACAGGAACTGCGGCGGCGATGCGATGGCGTCGGCTTCCGACTTGAAGCTTGTCAGAAAGGTCCACAGGATCGGGAAGAAGAGCACGATGCCGATGGTCCAGGCGACCGCCGTGACGATCACCTTGCGCTGGGTTGTGATGCGTCTGGCCATCTCAAGTCTCCAGGTTCTTGCCGACGATGCGGACGAGGAAGATAGCAACGATATTGGCGAGGATGACCGCGATGATACCGCCCGCCGAAGCGCCGCCGATGTCGAACTGCAGGAGTGCCCTGTTATAGACGAGGTAGGTCAGGTTCGTGCTGCTCGTGCCGGGACCGCCATTGGTGGTGACGAGGATTTCGGCGAAGACCGACAGCAGGAAGATCGTCTCGATCAGGATGACGACGGTGATCGCGCGCGCCATGTGCGGCAGGATGATGTAGACGAACTGCGAGAAGAAGCCCGCGCCATCCATCTCGGCCGCTTCCTTCTGCTCTTCCGACAGCGACTGCAGCGCGGTCAAGAGGATCAGCGTGGCAAAGGGAAGCCACTGCCAGGCAACGATCAGGATGATCGAAAACAGCGGCATGTTGGCGAGCCAATCGACCGGCTGCGCGCCGAACAGACGCCAGATATAGGCGAACAACCCGTTGACCGGGTTCATGAACATGTTCTTCCACACCAGCGCAGCAACGGTCGGCATGATGAAGAACGGCGCGATCACGAGAATGCGCACGATCCCCTGGCCGAACATCGGCTGGTCGAGCAGAAGCGCCAGCGCGATGCCGCCGACGATGGTGATGACGAGGACGCTCAAGACCAGCACGAGCGTGTTTATCAACGCATCGAAGAAGGCCGGGTCCGTCAGGAAGAATTCGTAATTGAGGAAGCCGAGGAAGCGATTGTCGCTCGGCATCAGGAGATTGTAGTCGATGAACGAGAAGTAGATCGTCATCACGAGCGGGACGATCATCCACGCGAAGAGCAGGAGCACCGAAGGTGCCATCATCATGCGCGCCGCGGAGCGGGTGTGTAACGTTGCCATGGTTCACCGTCTTTTCTGAAAGCGGATGGCTGCAAGGCCTTAGGGACAAAAAGGGCCGCCGATGCAGTTCGGGCAATTCGGCGGCCTAGGGGTGCGGCGTGCAGGCGCACGCCGCATGTCTCGGGAGGCTTACTTGGGGTAACCAGCCTTCGTCATTTCGCGGGTCGTCAGCTGCTGAGCGCTCTGCAGGGCCTGATCGACGGAGATCTGGCCGGCGACAGCTGCCGAGAACTGCTGGCCGACGGCCGTACCGATGCCCTGGAACTCAGGGATCGCGACGAACTGGCCACCGGTGTAAGGCACCGGCTTGACGGTCGGCTTCTGCGTGTCGGCTGCCTTCATCGCATCAAGCGTCTTGGCGGCGAACGGAGCGGCCTTCTGGTAGTCGGCGTTTTCGTAGAGCGAGGTGCGCGTGCCCGGAGGAACGTTTGCCCAGCCTTCCTTGCTCGCAACCAGATCGCCGTAAGCCTTGTCGGTCGCCCAGGCGACGAACTTCTGCGCGGCTTCAGCCTTGGTCGAGGTCGCAGGGATGGCGAGGTTCCAAGACCACAGCCAGTTGCCGTGGTTCTTCATCTCGCCCTTGGTCGGGAACAGAGCGTAACCGACCTTGTCGGCAACCTTCGATTCCTTCGGGTTGGAGACGAACGAAGCGGCGACCGTCGCGTCGATCCACATGCCGCACTTGCCGGTCTGGAAGAGCGCCAGGTTTTCGTTGAAGCCGTTCGAGGATGCACCGGGAGGGCCGGCTTCCTTCATAAGGTTGACGTAGAAGCCAAGCGCTTCCTTCCACTCGGGGCTATCGAACTGGGGCTTCCAGTTTTCGTCGAACCAGCGACCGCCGAAGGAGTTGTCGAGCGCGGTGATGAACGCCATGTTCTCACCCCAGCCGGCCTTGCCGCGAAGGCACATGCCGTAGACTTCGCCGCTCTTGTCGGTGATCTTCTTCGCCGCATCGGCGATAAAGTCCCAGGTCGGCGCGTCGGGCATCTTCAGACCGGCCTTTTCGAAGAGGTCGGTGCGGTACATGATCATCGCGCTTTCGCCGTAGAACGGCACGGCGTAGAGCTTGTTGTCGACGGTCAGCGCGGCGCTGATCGCGGGCAGCAGATCCTTGGCGTCATACTTTTCGCCGAGGTTGTCGAGCGGCAGAAGCCAGCCCTGCTTGGCCCAGATCGGAACTTCGTAGTTGCCGATCGTCAGAACGTCATACTGGCCGCCCTTGGTCGCGATATCGGTCGTGACCTTCTGGCGCAGCACGTTTTCTTCGAGCGTTACCCACTCGAGATCGATGCCGGGGTTCTTTGCCTTGAAGTCATCCGTGAGCTTCTGCATGCGGACCATGTCGCCGTTGTTGACGGTCGCGATCGTCAGCGTTTCAGCCGAAGCCATGCCCGCGAACGCCAGGACGGAGCAGGCGCCGAGCAGAAAAGTTTTAAATGTCATGATCTTCCTCCCAGAAGATGTTAGCGAGCATTCGCTTTGCTCATGGGCAATTACTCAATGACAGACGACAAATGTCAAGCTCCAATCGTTGCTGCAGCCGCGAAACGATGAGTTAAAACACTGATTTAAAAAGAAATAAATTTTTGCCCACTAGGTGAGCAAATACTCGGCAACCTCTTCATCGGTGATCAAACCGTTGATCTGATGACCGGTCACGGCCGCCTTGATCGCCTTCATCTTGCGCTTGCCCTTGCCGATTCCAATGACCACGGAGGTCTCGCGCGAGGGGATCGGAGCGGACGCGACGCGCTCGTTGATCGGGTTGTCGAGCAGCCTGCCTTCACTGTCGAAAATCCAGCCGCAGATCTCGCCGACGGCGCCATTGTCCATCAACTCCATCATCTCGCCCTTCTCGAGGAAGCCGTCGACGCAAAGCGGCCCGTCGATGCCGAGCTCACCGATACCAACGAAGGTCACATCGGCCTGCGCGCTCATGTCGAGCGTCGAGCGCACCAGCTGCTGGGCATGCAATGTCTCGCGCTCTTCCGCGGAAGTGACGAGAACCGGCAGCGGCATCGGGAAATGCCGCGCCTTGACGGCGTCGGCCATGCTGAAGATGACGTTGTAATAGGCGGCCGATCCGTCGGGCGCGATGTTGCCGGTGAGCGAGACGATGCGATGATTGATGCACTCGATCGCCGGCAGCTGATCGACCGCAGCCTTCAGCGTTCGCCCGGTTCCGACGGCAAGAACGATCGGGTCGGTCTTCTTCAGCCAGCGCTCGATCTCGGCCGCCGCCGCCTCGGCGATGCCGACGGTCGCGGCGCCGGCGCCCGGATCGCTCGGCACGATATCCACCTGCCGCAACCCGTATTTGTTGCGCACGGCGTTGGCGAGTTCCAGACAGGCGGCGATCGGGTGATCGAGCCGCACCTTGATCAGCCGCTCGGCCACGGCAAGCGACACCAGCCGCTGCGCCGATTGTCGCGAAATCCCCATGGACGAGGCGATCTCGTCCTGCGTGCGCCCTGCCACATAATAGAGCCAGCCGGCGCGCGCCGCGTCATCGAGACGACCAGAAGTTTCGGACTTTTTCACCATCGACTATCCATTGCGCGCGACTGCGCCGGCTTTCGCCGGCAAAGCATGTGGTTGAAGCTATGTTCGCGCCAGATCAAAACAAAATTCGGGCAAATGTCGAGTGCATTGAGAAATTGCACAATCTATTTTAGCCTCAACGCAAGCAGTGGATGGTGCTCAGCCCCGCCATTGCAGCGCCATCTTTGCCCGCGAAGCCATGCTTGACCTGACATCGAACGGCACGCTAACTATGCGCCAGAGGGAAAAATCGTGCGAATTCTGCTGGTTGAGGACGACAAGATGATTGGCGAGGCGGTGCGCGATCACGTCGCCGCGTCCTTCCATGCCGTCGATTGGGTGAAGAACCTCGCCGATGCGGAAGCCGCCACGGGCCCCGTCGAATATGGATTGGTGCTGCTCGACCTCAATCTTCCCGATGGCAGCGGCGTCGATTTCCTGCGCAAGCTGCGCAGCCGCGACATCCGCGCGCCCGTCATCATCCTCACCGCGCGAGACCAGATCTCCGACCGCATCGAGGGATTGAACGCCGGCGCCGACGACTATCTCGTCAAGCCGTTCAACCTTGGCGAGCTGGAAGCCCGCATCATGGCGGTCGCCCGCCGCTACGACGCCAACCCGCATCCGGTGGTGCAGATCGGCGATATCGAAATCAACCGGCCGCAGCACAAGCTCTCCGTCGACGGTATTTCCGTCATCCTTACCAGCCGCGAATGGGCGGTGCTTGACCTCCTGACCGCACGTCCCGGCGCGATCGTCTCCAAGGACCGCATCGAGGAGGCGCTCTACGCCTTCGGCTCGGAAATCGAGAGCAACACGGTCGAGGTCTATGTCAGCCGGCTGCGCAAGAAGATCGGCAAGGATCGCATCCGCACGGCCCGCGGCATCGGCTACACACTCGGATCACAATGAAGCGCGAACGCAGTATCACCCGCCCGCTCATCACCGCACTGACGACCGTCATGGTCATCTTCTGGCTTATCGCCATCGGCCTCAGCATCCGCGTCATGCAGCATGAGTTCGACGAGATCTTCGACAGCGCCCAGCAGGAAACGACGGAACGGCTGCTGGCGCTGATCCTCGACGACATGGACCAGCGCGGCATCGGCGACCCGCATGGCATCGCCATGCTGAACACCGCCGCCAACCGCGAGTATCTGACCTATCAGGTTCGTGATCCATCAGGAAAGGTGGTGTTGCGCTCCAATGACGCGCTTGCCGAACCCTTCCCCGCCCCGCTCGAAACAGGCTTCTTCGACAGCGCGACCGCGCGTATCTACACGGAAAAGACATCCGACGGCTCGCTCTTCCTGCAAGTCGCCGACCGCTTCAAGAACCGGCGCGAGGCCGTGCGCGAGAGCGCCGTCACGCTGCTCATTCCGCTGATCGCGCTAATCCCCGCCAGCATCTTTGCCATCTGGTTCATCGTCGGCCGCGCGCTGAAGCCGCTGGATACGCTGCGCCAGGATATCGGCACCAAGGACGGCGGCAATCTGGCGGAAGTGGAGAGCGCCGGTCTGCCGAAAGAGCTGAAGCCGATCGCCCGCTCCGTGAACCTGCTGCTCGGACGTCTGCGCTCCGCGCTTGAGGCCGAGCGCGAGTTTACCGCCAACAGCGCCCACGAACTCAGAACGCCGATCGCCGGCGCGCTGGCGCAGACGCAGCGCCTTGCCGAGGAGCTGCCCCCAGGACCAACCAAGGCCCGCGCCCATCAGGTTGAGAGCTCGTTGGTCAATCTCGGGCGCCTCGCCGAAAAACTGCTGCAGCTCGCCCGCGCCGAGGCCGGCATCGGTGGCAGCGCCACGGCAACGGATCTTCGCCCGGTGCTCGACATGATCGTCACCGACTACGAACGCGACAGCCGCTCGCAGGGTCGCCTGCGCTACACCGCCGCCCCTGCGACAAAGCTGGTCCGCAACGCCGACATGGACGCCTTCGGCATCATCCTGCGCAACCTCATCGAGAACGCCCTGGTTCATGGCGACCCGGAGCTATCGGTCGATGTCAATCTCGATGCGAATGGTGTCGTGCGTGTCGTCAATGGCGGGCCCTTGGTGCCTGAAAGCGATATCGCGACGCTGAAGAGGCGCTTCCGGCGCGGCAACACCAGCGCCTCAGGCTCCGGACTTGGGCTGGCAATTGCCGATCGCATCGTCTCGCAGATGGGCGGAACGCTCGACCTGATCTCGCCGGCCAGCGGCCAGAGTTCCGGCTTCGAGGCCCGCATCACGCTGCCTGCCTGATCAGGGTTTAGGCTTGCAAATCGCACCGAACGATGCGAGCAGATTCTAACCGTTTGGAACAAGCAGAATACGAATGATCATCTCCTTCGACATCGGCGGCTCGGCAATCAAGGGCGGCGTTGCCCTTTCCGAAACCGAGATCACGCCGCTCGGCCGCCGCCCGACCCCCCTCGATGATTTCGGCGCCTTCGTCGACACGCTGAGAACCTTCATCGCGGAAGCCGGCGGCACGCCGACGCTGCTGTCGATCTCGATCGCCGGCGTCGTCGATCCGGATACGCAGCTGCTCACCTGCGCCAACATTCCCTGCATTCACCAGCGCACCATCGCCGCCGATCTTCAGGCCGAGCTCGGCGTGCCGGTCCTGGTCGCCAACGACGCCGACTGCTTCGCCATGGCCGAAGCCGGCCTCGGCGCCGGTCGAGGCCACCGCATCGTGCTTGGCGTCATCCTCGGCACCGGCGTCGGCGGCGGCGTGATCGCCAATGGCCGACTGATCAACGAGGCGGGCGGCTTTGCCGGCGAATGGGGCCACGGCCCGATCGTCGCGCTGCGCGCCGGCCACCCGCCGGTCGAGATCCCGCATTATGCCTGCGGCTGCGGCCAGAGCGGCTGCGTCGATTCCGTCGGCGGCGCGCGCGGTATGGAACGCCTGCACAAGACCCTCCATGGTCTCGATTTCACCAGCGAGGAGATCATCGGCCAGTGGCTGCGCGGCGAGGAAAAGGCGACCCGCACGATCGACGTCTTCATTGATCTCCTCGCCTCTCCTCTGGCGCTAACAGTCAACATCACCGGCGCCACCATCGTCCCCGTTGCCGGAGGGCTCTCCAATGTGGAGCCGCTGCTGGATGAGCTCGACAAGGCCGTGCGCCAGCGCATCCTGCGCAAATTCGACCGCCCGCTGGTGGTGCGCAGTGAGTGCCGTGTCGAGCCCGGGTTGATTGGGGCGGCGTTGCTGGGATTGAAGGCGGAAGCGGAGATGGCGGGGTAGAGGCTACCTCAAATCGAAGGCGCAGAGCCTGCAGCCCCCTCACCCTACCCTCTCCCCGAGGGGAGAGGGGGAGCGAGCCGCTAGCTCCGAGTCTCTTCTCCCCAGCGGGGAGAAGGTGCCGGCAGGCGGATGAGGGGGCCACACCCTCAGTTCTCAATTAATAATCCTATACAAAAACGGCGCGGTTCTCACCGCGCCGTCCGCATTCTCACTCCGCCGCCATCGCCGGCGGATGCCCGTGATCCACCGCATCATCCTCAGCGGACGGAACTGCCTCATCCTCCTTGCCCTTCGGCTCCTTGCCGAAGAACAGCGCATAGGCCGCCGGCAGAACCAGGATCGTCAGCACCGTGGCGACCAGGATGCCGCCCATCATGGCGTAGGCGAGCGGGCCCCAGAAGACGCCGCGCGAGATCGGGATCAGCGCGAGGACAGCCGTCAAAGCCGTCAGCATGATCGGGCGGAAACGGCGCACGGCCGCGCCGACGATCGCTTCCTGCCGGTGCATCCCCGCCTTGATGTCCTGGTCGATCTGGTCGATCAGGATGATCGAGTTGCGGATGATGATGCCCAAGAGCGCGATGACGCCGAGGATCGCAACGAACCCGAACGGCGCGCCGGAGATAAGGAGGGCTGCTGCGGCACCGATGATCCCGAGCGGACCGGTCGCCAGCACCAGCATCGCCTTGCCGAAGTGCTGCAGCTGCGCCATCAGGAGAAGCACGATCACGACAAGCATGATCGGCGCCTTGGCGGCGATCGAGGCCTGGCTTTCGGCCGAATCCTCGGCACCGCCCTGGATCTCGACCTTGTAGCCGGCAGGCAGGCTGTCGCGCAGCGGCTGCAGGTCGGCATACATCTTCATGACCACGTCGTTCGACTGCACGCCATCAGGCAGCGTTGCGCGCACGCTGATCGTCGGCAGGCGATCACGCCGCCATTCGATGCCCTGTTCGAGAACCGGCACCACCTTGGCGATCTGCGAGACCGGCACGAAGCCGCCGAAATCGGTGGGCACATAGACCGAGTTGACGGCCGACAGCAGCGAACGATTGGCTTCCGGCTCGCGGGCGACGATCGACACCGTCTCCTCGCCGTCGCGGAAATCGTCGAGCGGCGCGCCGGACATCGCCGTCTGCAGCATCTGGCGGACGCGCTGCGAGGTGACGCCGAGCGCACGGGCGCGGTCCTGGTCGATCACCAGCTTCATCGCCGGCACCTGCTCCAGCCAGTCGTCATGGATGGCGCCAAGCAGCGGATTTTCCTGGAACTTCGCCTTCACCTGGTCGGCTATTCTGCGGACTTCCTGGCGATCCGGACCCATGACGCGCATCTGCACCGGCCAGCCGGTCGGCGGACCGAGGAACAGGCGGTCGACCTTGCCACGGATATCGGGGAAGTCCTCGGCGAGAATGGTCCTGAGCTTGACGATCAGCCGTTCGCGGGCCGGTTCGTCATTAGCCATGATCAGCAGCTGCGCGAAGTTCGGGTTCGGAAGCTGCTGGTCGAGCGGCAGGAAGAAGCGCGGCGCGCCCTCGCCGATATAGGTGGCGACGAACTTCTTGTCCTTGTCATCCATGATCTTGGCTTCGAGCGCCTTCGATTGCGTCTCGACTTCCTTGATGCTGGTACCTTCAGGCAGCCAGAGATCGACGAGAATCTCGGGACGCGAGGACTGCGGGAAGAAGTTCTGCGGAATGAACTGGAAGGCCCAGAGGCTGGTGGCGAAGGTCACCAGCGTCATGGCGACGACGATGATGCGGTGGCGCACGGCCCAGCCCACCGTCGACCGCAGCCGGCGATAGAAGCTGGTGTCGAAGGCATCATGATGCGCGCCGCCGGCATGCTGGCGCTGCTTCAGGATCATGTAGCCGAGCCACGGCGTGAAATAGACCGCGACGAACCACGAGACCACGAGCGCGATGCCGACGACATAAAACAGCGTACGAACGTATTCCCCGGCGGTGGAGGCCGCAAAGCCAACCGGGATGAAGCCGGCCGTGGTAATCAGCGTACCCGTCAGCATCGGGAAGGCGGTGGAGGAATAGGCGAAACTCGCCGCCTCGATCTTGACGAGCCCCTCTTCAAGCTTGCGCTCCATCAACTCGACCACGATCATCGCGTCGTCGACAAGCAGCCCGAGCGCGATGATCAACGCTCCCAGCGAGATACGCTGCAGGTCGATGCCGAGCTCGTACATGATGGCGAAAGTGGCAGCCAGCACCAGCGGAATGGCGATGGCGATGACGAGGCCCGAACGCCAGCCGATCGACAGGAACGAGACGACGAGAACGATGGCCAGCGCTTCACCGAGCGCATGCATGAACTCGCTGACAGCATCGGTCACGACATCCGGCTGGTTGGAAATCTGGTCGACCGACACGCCGTAAGGCAGCGATTCCTCGAAGCGCTTGTAGGTCGCTTCTACATCCTTGCCGACATCGGTGACCTTGTAGCCCTTGGCCATGACGACACCGACCTGGACGCTCTCATGACCATTGAAGCGGTACTTGCGCTGATAGGGGTCTTGAAGGCCGGAATAGACCGTGGCGATATCGCCGAGGCGGGTCACCTGGTTGCCGGCCTTGAGGCGGAGCTCGCGGATATCGGCGGCCTTGGTCACGTCGCCTTCGACGGCGATGCGCACCGAGCGCGTGCCGGTATCGACGGAGCCGGCGGGGTCGACGCTGTTCTGGCCCTTGATGGCGTTCTGCAGATCGACGATCGTCAGGCCGCGTTCGGCGAGCGCCTGGGAGGACACGTCGATGAAGATCTTCTCCGGCTGGTCGCCGATGATCACGGCCTTCTCGACACCCGGCGTCGTCAACAGCATGTCGCGCGCCTGGATCGCGAATTTCTTCAGTTCCGGATAGCTGTAGCCATCGCCGCTGATCGATTGCAGCGTGATGAAGGTATCGCCGAATTCGTCGTTGAAATAGGGGCCGAGCAGGCCTGACGGCAGCTCGTTGGAGATATCGCCGACCTTCTTGCGCACCTGGTAGAAGGCGTCGGCGACATCAGCCCCGTTGGTATCGCCCTTGATCTGCAGCGTGATGACGGCGGAGCCGGCGCGCGTATAGGATTTCACCCAGTCGATATGCGGGGTTTCCTGCAGCTTGCGCTCGATCTTGTTGACGACCTGATCCTGCATTTCCTGGATCGAGGCGCCCGGCCACACGGCCTGCACGACCATGACGCGGAAGGTAAAATCGGGGTCTTCCTTCTGCCCCATCCGCATCAGCCCGAGCACGCCGGTGATGAGGATCAGGCCGAACAGGAAGCGCGCGATGCTCGGATGGCCGATTGCCCAGCGCGACAGGTTGAAGGGCTTCTTCTCGGTGGTGGAATTGTCCATTGTCCCGTTCCCTCTCCTGACCGCTTAGCGAACGACGTCGCCGGTCTCGGCCGCAGTTTCGGCGGATGCCGACTGCTGGCCCGGCAGCTTGACCTTGAGATTGTCGGTCATGAACTGCGTGCCGGCGGCAACCACGAGATCGCCGGTCTTCAACCCGTCGGCAATATTGACGCCGTCGCCGGTGAAATCGGCGATCGTGACGTCGCGGGCATGCACGGTCTGCTGGTCGCGATCGACCACCCAGACGATCTTCTTGCCGTCCTTTTCGGCAAGTGCGGCGAGCGGGATGGCGACATGGGTGTTAGAGTTGCTGACGCTGGCCTCGATCGTCGCCGTCATGCCGAGCAGGACGCGATCGTCATGCGGCAGGCTCACACGAACCGCGAAAGTGCGCGACTGCGCGTCGGCGCTGCCGGAGACCTCGCGCACCTTGCCGTCGAGCACCAGCTTGGCCGAAGACCAGAAGCTCGCCTTGACCGTCTTGCCCGGCTTGAACTCGGCGATGTCGTTCTCAGGCACCGCGATCTGCACTTCCTTTTCACCGTCGAGGGCGACGGTGGCGACCGGCGTGCCGGCGGCAACGACCGTGCCGGTGTCGGCGCTGATCGCGGTGACGATACCGCTCTGGTCGGCCTTCAGCTCGGCGTAGCTCACCTGGTTTTTCGCCTGATCGAGAGAGGAGCGAGCCGCGTCGCGCGTGGAGACGGCCTGGTCATAGCTGAGCGACGCCTGCTCGAGCTGCGACTTCGCCGTCACGCTCTTGTCGAACAGCTGCTGGGCGCGCTTGTTGGCGAGATCCGCCGTGCCGACACCCTTTTCGGCCGCCGCCAGATTGGCCTCAGCCGTCTTCGTCGCGAGCTCGTAATCGGTCGCATCGATGCGCGCGATTACATCACCCGGCTGGACACGGTCGCCGATATTCACGCGGCGCTCGGTGATCTTTCCGGCCACGCGAAAGCCGAGGTTCATCTCGACGCGCGCCTTCACCGCACCGGAATAATCAAGCGCTCGGGTCTCGCCGGCCTTGGCGATTTCCACGACCTTGACCGGCCGCAGGATCTCCTTGGTCTCCGCCTTCTTCTCCTCGCTGCAGCCCGAAAGCGCGAGCGAAACGGCGCCAAGGAGCGCGAAACTGGCAACGGACGGCAACTTGACTGTCTTCAGCGAAATCATCTTTCGCACTCCCGGTATGTTTGTGTGTTGAATTGTTGGCGGCCGTGCCGCCCGATTATCTCTTCAAAGCCCTGATGGAGAAGTCGATCAGCTCGTCCACCGTCGCTCGATTGGTCTTGGCAAGACATTGCGCCACCATGATCGGGTGGCAGAGCGTCACCGTGGCGGCGCCAAAGCAACGCGACGCGGTCGCGGGATCCTGATCGACGAACTCACCGGTCTCGATACCCTCGCGGATCACCTCGGCCAGCAGATCGTGAATGCTGTCGACATGCTTCTCGATGACATGCCAGTCGCGCTCGATGGCGACGACCACCATCTCGTGCACCTTTTCCTGGTCAAGCATGGTCTCGACCGTCATCTGGTACTGCCCGCGCACGAAACGGCTGAGCCGCTCGGAAGCGCTGAGCGGCAGATGGCAGATCTCGTAGGCCTGCTGATAGCTCGCAGCCAACATGCGCCCGCAGATCGCCTGGTGGATTTCTACTTTCGAGGAGAAGAAGCGATAGACATTGGCCGGCGACATGCCGAGATCGCGGGCGATATCGGCGACCGTGGTCTTGGCGTAGCCATAGTGACGAAACAGACGCTCGGCCGCATCGAGAATGCGGGTCACATTCTCCTGTCTTGTCGCTTCGAGAATGCTTTCGGCGGTGTCGCTCATGATTTCTGCCGTGCTGCCTTACGACTGACGAATTTCGATTTTCGTCAGTCGTAAGGCATCAGGAGGTGAAAGTCAATCTTTTGCGTTGCGGCAAAGTCCCCGCCTCGCCCTCGCAAAAGACCCCTCCCCACAAGGGGGAGGGGCTTTGCTGGGCGAGATGTCTTGCCGAAAGCCGCAACCTCTCAACAGCCACGATCTTGAGTGTTGGACGCTGCGGGTGCCACGGTTTAGCCCCTCCCCCTTGTGGGGAGGGGTTGGGGAGGGGTCATCACCACACCCACAAACGAAAAATGCCGCGGCACAAAGCACCGCGGCATTTCAAACAATCGATAAATACCAGCTTACGCCAGCTGCGCATCCAGCGTGATCGGCACTGCGGCCAGCGCCTTGGAAACCGGGCAACCGGCCTTGGCCTTGCCGGCGAGCTCGATGAAGGTCTTCTCGTCGCAATTCGGAACCGTGCCGCGCAGCGTCAAGAGGATGGCGCTGATCGCGAAGCCGCCCTCGACGCTTTCGAGCGTCACCTTCGCCGTCGTTTCCATGCTGGTCGCGGTAAAGCCGGCCTCGCCGAGTATCAGCGACAGCGCCATGGTGAAGCAGCCGGCATGGGCGGCGCCGATAAGCTCTTCGGGATTGGTGCCTGGGAGACCTTCGAAACGGCTGGCGAAGCCATAAGGGTAGGATTTGAGCGCGCCGCTCTGCGTCGAGATCTGACCCTTGCCGTCCTTGATGCCGCCCGACCACTGTGCGGAACCTGTGCGATTGATCTGCATGCCGTTCTCCTGTTGGATTGAGTGTTCTCCAACGCAGCGACCCGCCGCGTCATCCGGTCAAGAGGCGCGAAAACCCCTTCGCCCGAGCATATAAGTCTCTAATCCAGGAAGGCGACAGTCTTGTAAAATTTGATTGCGCCGATACTGCGCTGATCAGCGGATGGTACCCGCCGTCTCCAGCGTGAAGAGTTCCTGCGGCCGCTGCACGCCGCGCAGCGCGTAACGCCCGACACAGGCCAGCGCGCCGCGCTCGGCTTCGGGGACGGCAGCGGCGAAATCCGACGACATCAGCACATTGAAATCGACGGACCGGCACAGCGAGGCGATGCGGCTAACCTCGTTGACGGCGGGGCCGATGACCGTGAAGTCGAGCCGCTCCTGGCTGCCGATGTTGCCATAGAAGACGTCGCCGATATGCAGGCCGATATAGACGTCGGTGGTCGGCCGCTCCTCGAAGGCGCGCTCGTTGTTCAGCGTCACCAATCGCTCGTGCAACACCCGCTCGGCCTTCAGCGCCGCCGAACAGGCATCGGCCGGCGCGTCGGCCTTGAAGATCGCCAGCACCCCGTCGCCGATCAGCTTCAGCACATTGCCGCCGGCCTCATGCACCGCCGTGATGACCAGATCGCTATAGGCGTTCAGCATCGGCAGGATTTCCTCAGGCGAGGCGCTGTCGGAGATCTTCGTGTAGTTCACGAGATCCGAGAACCACAGCACCGCCGAAATCCGCTCCGACTTGCCTCGGCTGATCTTGCCGTCCAGCACCTGGCGCGCCGCATCCTCGCCGAGATAGACCTCGGCGATCGTGCGGGCGATGCGCCCGAGCGCGATGCACTTGATCGCCAGCGCCAGCACCGGCGCCAGCTTGCGCAGCACCATCATGTGATGATCCGAGAACCCCTCCTGATGGCGTGTGGCGAAATGCACGAAGAAGCAATCCATCTCGCCGATCGTGCCGGCCTTGTCGAACTTGCGCACCATCGCGACGAAATCGGTATGTCCCTCGGCCTGCATCGTATCCAGCATGTAGAAATCGGCTGGATCGCCGAACGCCAGCCGCCGGCGAACCTCGTTCTCGGGGCCTGTCCAGAGATGATAGAACGCCGAGCGCTGCCAGTTTTCCAGCGAGTTTCCATCGCCGCCCATCGGGCCATAAGCAAATTCGGGCTCGACATCCTGCTCGCTATCCCAGCGGAAAGCGCGCCCCTCATGCACCGGGTGCAGCGTATCCATCAGCGCCAGGCTGCGATCGAGCGGGAGGCCAAGCCTGCGGCAGGTATCGCAGAAGCCGGTCAGCAACTCGGTTTCAGTCGCGCCATTCAGCCCCTGCTCCGTCAGCCACGTCGCAACCGTACCGATATCACCGTATTCCATGCCATAGTCACCTTGTCTGATACTCAAGCTTTACCGTGATTTGACGACCGAAGGAACGGCAAAGCCGCTAAACATCATGTCGCAGCCGGCATATTGTAAGGTGTGATGATTTCCACCGCCGACAAGGATGCTGGCGCAGTACGCCCGGACACACCGCGGCTCATCACGGCCCGAAACGCCGTGCGCGCATCGGAGCGCAGGTCATGATGCAGCACGAAGCCGATCTTGCCGGCTTTCAAGAGCGCGCGGTTATCGGCATCGAGATCATGCGCGACGAACGCCCGGATCGGCCGACCGGCGGCCTCGAAGGCCGCGAGCACCGCGCGATTTCCGCCGCCGATCGAATAGACCGCGTCAATCGTCTCGTCGGCCGCAATCGCCCGCGCCGCCAGAATCCCGGTTGCCGCGTCCGTCCCGTGCCCTTCGCTGATCTCGGTGATGCCAATCTCGGGGTATCGCTCGCGAATGACGCGGCGAAAGCCGATCTCGCGCTCCTCCTCGCCGCGGAACCGCCCGCTTGAGAGCGTCACCAGCACTCGCCCCGGCGCGCCGGCAAACCGCTCGCCGATCAGATAGGCGGCGGTCTCGCCCGCTGCCCGGTTATCCGCTCCCGCATAGGCGATCCGCGCCGAATTCGGCAGGTCGGTCACCAGCGTCACCACGGGGATGCCCGCCTCCTCCAGCCGCGACACGGCGGCGTCGATCTCGGGCACATCGGGCGCCTTCAGCACGACCGCCTTGGTGCCGCGCAGCCGTATCCGGTCGAGAAGCTGGACGATCTCCGCCGGCTTCATCACCTCGGCGAAGTGAAAGCGGCAGCGAAACACCGTCGGCAGAAAGGTCGCGACCTCGGCCTCGAAGGCGGCGCGGACCGTCGTGCTGAAGCGCTCGGGCGTCTCCATCACGATATCGATCGCGATCGTCCGCCCGCCTGCCGCCACCTCCGTCTGCTGCTTCTCGAGCTCGGCGATCGCCGCCCGCACCCGCAGCTCCGTCTGCCGCCGCACGCCCGGCCGGCCGTTCAGCACCCTGTCCACGGTTGCCGTGCTCAAGCCCGCCTGAAAGGCGATATCCTTGACGAGAAAGACATGCGCCATGCCGTGAGATTCCGATCCACTCTGATGTATTTTTGATGGATTTCTGATCTACCACGCCCCTCGCCGCGCCGTATAGTGCCTTCATCAGGAATGGAGGAGCATCTGATGAAAACCGACAATCTGCAGAAGCTGCGTGCCGACCGCGTCTGGCTCACCGAGGATGCGTGCGATCTCGACGACTTCCGGGCGCTGGCCGAAAAGACGACATCACTCGCCGATTATCCGAACGCAGCCGCGGTCGAGAAGAACGTGCTGATTTACGACAGCCGCAATGTCAGGGCCGTCATCGCGGATCCTGAAGGCAAGCGCGCGCTCTTGGCCGAGATCTGCGAAGCCTTCGCCGAGGGCCCCGGCGTCGTCGTCTTCACCGGCGCCTATGAGGACACCGGCGTCATCGATCGCGCCAGCAAGATCTTCGACGACATCATCACCGAGCAGCACCGCACATCGACGGGCGGCGGCGACCACTTCGCCAAGGCCGGCGCCAACGACCGCATCTGGAACTCGCTCGAAAAGCACTGCCTCGCCGACCCCGACAATTTCGCAGAATACTACGCCAACCCGATCGTGGCGTTGGCAAGCCAGGCTTGGCTCGGCCCGAGCTACCAGATGACCGCGCAGGTCAACCGCGTGAACCCCGGTGGTGCCGCCCAATCCGCGCATCGCGATTATCACCTCGGCTTCCAGTCCTCTGAGGTGATCCAGCAGTTTCCCGTCCACGTCCACAGGCTATCGCCGGTGCTGACGCTGCAGGGCGCGGTCGCCCATTGCGACATGCCGCTCGAAAGCGGACCGACGCTCTTCCTGCCGAACAGCCAGACCTATGTGCCGGGTTATCTGGCGCTCAAGCGCCAGGAATTCCGCGATTATTTCGAGAAGAACCACGTGCAGCTACCGTTGAAGAAAGGCGACGTCGTCTTCTTCAACCCGGCGCTTTTCCATGCCGCCGGCACCAACCGCTCGGCCGACATCAAGCGCGTCGCCAACCTGCTGCAGGTCTCGTCCGCCTTCGGCCGCGCCATGGAAACGGTCGACCGCCAGCGCATGAGCGCCACCCTCTTCCCGGCGCTGAAGCGGCTTTCCGACACGCTCTCGCAATCAGAAATCGCCAATGCGGTGGCAGCTTGCGCCGAGGGCTACTCCTTCCCCACCAATCTCGACCGCGACCCACCGCTCGGTGGCCTCGCGCCGAAGACGCAGGCGCAGCTGATGCACGAGGCTTTGGCCGCGGGCTGGAGCGACGAGATGTTTGCCGAAGCTCTTGCGAAACAGGCGGAGAAGAAGCTGAGCTGAGGGAAGCACTGCCCACAACAGCAACCACAAAAGGCCTCTCGCGTCGCGAGGGGCCATTCGCGCATCATTCAGTCAGATATCATTGGGAGGAACCATAAATGAGCACAGACCACAGCCGCCTCGACGGCAAGATCGCCATCGTCACCGGCGGCACGCAGGGCCTCGGCGCCACCATCGCCCGGCTCTTCGCCGAGCGCGGCGCCAAGGGCATCGTCATCTGCGGCCGCAATGCCGACAAGGGCCGCGCAAAGGCCGAGGAGATTACAGGCGCGACCGGCGCGGAGGTGGTCTATGTCCAGGCCGATCTCTCGAAGGTGGAGGATGCCAGCAAGGTCGTCCAGGCCTGCGACAGGGCTTTCGGCCGTGTCGATGCGCTGGTCAACGCCGCCGCCACCACCGATCGCGGCACCATTCTCGACACCAGCCCCGAACTCTTCGACGCCATGTTCGCGATCAACGTGCGCGCGCCCTTCTTCCTGATCCAGGAAAGCGTGAAAATCATGCGCCGCGAGAAAATCGAGGGCACCATCGTCAACATCGGCTCGATGTCGGCCAAGGCGGGCCAGCCCTTCATCGCCGCCTATTGCGCCTCCAAGGGCGCGCTCGAAACGCTGACCAAGAACACCGCCTATGCGCTGCTGCGCAACCGTATCCGCGTCAACGGCCTCAACATCGGCTGGATGGCCTCGGAAGGCGAGGACCGTATCCAGCGTGAGTTCCACGGCGCCGCCGCCAACTGGCTGGACGAAGCCGCCGCCGCCCAGCCCTTCGGCCGCCTCGTCGACCCCGCGGAAGTGGCCCGCGCCTGCGCCTATCTCTCATCGTCCGAATCCGGCCTGATGACCGGCTCGATGATCTGCTTCGACCAGTCGATCTGGGGCGCCTACGACGGCTCGCCGCATCCGCAAGCCCCGCTCTGAAAAACTGCCAAAGCCAAAAATACGGGAGCCTCGGCCTTTTGCGTGGCCGGGCTCTGGCACGCCGCGTCGTTTACGTTTACGAAGGAGATCAAATCGCTTTGGGAGGAGCAGCCTGTGTCGCAAGATGCGCTTTATGACATCCGTGACGATCGTTTCAATCGCCTGATCGCGGGCAGCGCCAGGCTGGAAGAGCTCTATTCCGGATGCCGCTGGGCCGAGGGTCCCGTCTGGTTCTCCGATCTCAACTGCCTGCTCTGGAGCGACATTCCCAACGAGCGCATCATGCGCTGGGTGCCCGATGGCGGTGCTTCGGTCTTCCGCTCCCCATCCAACTATGTCAACGGCAACACCCGCGATCGCCAGGGCCGGCTGGTATCCTGCGAACATGGCGGCCGCCGCGTGACCCGCACCGAGCCGGATGGCCGCATCACCGTGCTCGCCGATCGCTACAAGGGCAAGCGGCTGAATTCGCCCAACGACGTCGTCGTCCGCTCCGACGGCTCCATATGGTTCACCGACCCGAGCTACGGCATCATGTCCGATTATGAAGGCCACAAGGGCGAGCCCGAGCAGGAAACCAGAAACGTCTACCGCATCGATGCCGGAACCGGCGAAATCGAAGCGGTCGCCACCGACTTCATCCAGCCCAACGGCCTCGCCTTCTCGCCGGATGAAAAGCAGCTCTATATCGCCGATTCAGGCTCCTCGAACCACGAGGTGCCGCGCCACATCCGCGTCTTCGACGTGATCGACGACCGCAAGCTGACCAACAGCCGCTACTTCTGCTCGATCGACAACGGCGTGCCCGATGGGTTCCGTTTCGACGTTGCCGGCAACCTCTGGAGCAGTGCTGCCGACGGCGTTCACTGCTTCGCGCCGGACGGCACCCTTCTCGGCAAGATCAAGGTTCCGCAGACGGTCTCCAACATCACCTTCGGTGGCCAGAAGAAAAACCGCCTGTTCATAACCGCGACGCAATCGGTCTACGCCATTTACACGACGACCAACGGCGCCCAGTACCCGTAAGCCAAAACTGACATTGAACGCGCAGCCGGAGCCGCTTGTTGCGTCCCGCTGCGCCTCCGTCCCCGATACCGTTACTGCCGTGAGAAACTGACATGCGTTCCATCGTTCCCTATAACGAATCCTGGGCTTTCCATCAGGGTGCCGGCCAGCATCTGCTGCGCGATTTCGACGGCCGCGTCACCGTCAACCTGCCGCATACGGCGGTCGAACTCCCGTTCAACTACTTCGATGAAGCGAGCTACCAGCGCGCTTTCACCTATCAGAAACTGCTGCGCTGGATGCCGGAATTCGAGGGCCGCGAGGTCTCGCTGGTGTTCGACGCCGCCATGGCCGACGCCGTGGTCTATCTGAACGGCGAGGAGATCATCGCCCACAAGGACGGCTACACGCCCTTCGAGGCGCGCCTCACCAACGGCCTGCAACGCGGCGACAACCTGATATCAGTCACCATCGATGGCAGCGAAAACCCCGCCATCCCGCCCTTCGGCGGCGCGATCGACTACCTCACCTACGCCGGCATCTATCGCGAAGTCTGGCTGAAGGTCACCGATCCCGTCTCGATCCAGAACGTCAAGATCGAGACCACCAATGTGCTCTCGGAAGACAAGTCCGCCTCCGTCCGCGTCCATCTCTCCAACCCCCGCAACGTGCACTTCCTGGGAACGCTGACGGCCTCGCTCGCCGATATCGATGGCAATGTGCTTGCCACCGCATCGGCCGATACGACCGGCGACGACGCCACGCTCGATTTCAGCGGCCTCACCGGTATCGCGCGCTGGGATATCGACAATCCGGAACTCTACCAGATGACGGTGGAGCTCAAGACCAGCCACGGCTCCGACAGGCTGACGACCAGCTTCGGTTTCCGCACCGCCGAGTTCACCCCTGAAGGCTTCCGGCTGAACGGCCGCCCGCTGAAGCTGCGCGGGCTAAACCGCCACCAGTCCTTCCCCTATGTCGGCTATGCCGCCGGCCGCTCCGCCCAGGAACGCGACGCCGACATCATGAAATCCGTGCTGAAGTGCAACATGGTCCGCACCTCGCACTATCCGCAGTCGAAGTGGTTTCTCGACCGCTGCGACAAGATCGGCCTGCTCGTGTTCGAGGAAATCCCCGGCTGGCAGCATATCGGCGACCAGGAATGGCAGCATGAATCCATCCGCAACGTCCGCCGGATGATCGAGCGCGACTGGAACCATCCCTCGATCGGCATCTGGGGCGTGCGCATCAACGAGAGCCAGGACAGCCACCATTTCTACGCCGAGACCAACCGGCTTGCCCGCGAGCTCGATCCCACCCGCCCGACCGGCGGCGTTCGCTACATCACCGATAGCGAGCTGCTCGAGGACGTCTACACGATGAACGACTTCATCCTCGGCAACGAGGAGCTGCCCGGCGCCAACCGCCCGCGCACACCGCTGCGCCCGCAGCAGGAGAGCACCGGCCTCTCCTACAAGGTGCCTTACATGATCACCGAATTCGGCGGTCACATGTACCCGACCAAGATCTACGACCAGGAAGCGCGCCAGGCCGAACATGTCCGCCGCCACCTCGAAGTGCTGAACGCCGCCTATGGCGATCCCGACATAGCAGGCGCCATCGGCTGGTGCATGTTCGACTACAATACCCACAAGGATTTCGGCTCCGGCGACCGCATCTGCTACCACGGCGTCATGGACATGTTCCGCGAACCGAAATTCGCCGCTTACGCTTATGCCAGCCAGTGCGAACCCTCCGAGGAGGTGATCATGAAGCCGGTGACCTTCTGGGCGCGCGGCGAGCGCAACATCGGCGGCGTCCTCCCGCTGATCGTGCTGACGAATTGCGACGAGGTCGAGCTGACCTACGGCTCGGTGACCAAGCGCGTCGGCCCCGACTACGAGAACTTCCCACACCTGCCGCATCCGCCCGTGGTCTTCGACCATCGCCACTTCACCGCCGACGAACTTGGCATATGGGGCCAGAAGTGGATCGACGGCAGCTTCACCGGCTATGTCGACGGCGCGCCCGTGGCGCAGCTGACGCTGGTCGCCGATCCGCTGCCGACGACGCTGCAGGTAGTGGCCGACAGCACCCGGCTGAAGGCACGCGAACGTGACACCACCCGTGTCGTCTTGCGCGCGCTGGACCAGCAGGGCCAACGGCTGCCCTTCCTCAACGAAGTGGTGGCGGTATCTCTCACCGGCCCGGCAAAGATCGTCGGCCCCAGCACCATCCCGCTCCAGGGCGGCACGGCTGGTCTCTGGATCGAGACCACGGGCCTGACCGGCGAGATCACGCTGGAAGCCACCTGCCCCCGCTTCGGTAAAGTCACGCTGACGCTCGCCGCCGTCTGACAGCGAACAGAGCCTTGGTCTTCACAGGCCAGGGCTCGATGCGCTCCCTACGGCGCTCAGACGGGTGCCACCGACCGCACGCTGCCGTTATTGTCGACAATGCAGGCGTATTTCTTACCCCCTGCATCCAGATCGACGGCGAACGTCCCATCCGGCTGCAGCCGAGAGCCTGTCGGCAAGACCTTGACACCGGCTCCGGCGCTGCTCGTCACCGCATTGGCGCAAAGCAATTGCAGATCGGCCGGCGCCGTCATCAGCGTTGTGCGCGCCATGGCTTCAGGTGGCGGCGGCGCGGGTGTACAGGCGCCCAACGACAACAGTCCGACCACGGCCAGAAGAGCCCGACCGCCTCGCTTCAAGTCTTCTCTCGACATCTGTCCCCTCCAGACGTTTATAACGTGAGACCTGATCAATCCCCGGCCAATGCCGGCGCTATCGATCAGATACCTTTGTAGAGCGCGGCACCCTGCATGAGCACGATGACCTTGGCGCCGATCTGCACCCGCGAATGCAGGTCCGTCACATCGTCATTGTTGAGCCTGATGCACCCGGACGACACGTCGAGCCCGATCGTCCACGGCTCAGCCGTGCCGTGAATACGGTAGATCGTGTCCTGGTCGCCGGCATAGAGATAAAGCGCGCGTGCCCCGAGCGGGTTTTCCGGCCCGCCGGGCATGCCGGCGGCCCATTTGGCCGCATTTGCATCGCGCGCCACCATTTCGGCCGGCGGCGTCCATACCGGCCATTCCGCCGTGCGCCCGACCCGCACGATCCCCGCCCAGCCGAACCCGTCACGGCCGACGCCGATGCCGTAGCGAATCGCCTGCCCGCCCGGCTGCACGAGGTAGAGAAAATGCTGGTTGCCATCGATGATGATCGTCCCCGGCGGCTCCGCGGTCCTGAACGTCACGATCTGCCTGCGAAAGGCCTCCGGCGATTGCTTGTTGCGCGCGTAATACTGCCGGGCCTTCTTGCTGTCATAGTCGACCCATGTCCGCGTCTTGGCGTCATAGATCTGCGTCTGCGCCAGCACGATGACGGGCGCAAGCAGCACCGCCACCGCAGAAAACGGCAGCCTCTTGCGCAAGCGCCGGGTTACCCAACCGAACGCCTCATTGCATGTCGCCAGAGAAGAAAACCGCGCCCTCATGGCTTCGCCCACCCATCGATCCGCGCCGCGTTGCGCTCCACCCACGCCTTGGCATAGCCAAGCGGCGCCTGCCGCTCCACCTCGAGCGCATAGCTCATCGCCGTCGCCTCCTCCGGCGTCAGCTCGACCTTTTCCAGGAAGGCCGCGATCTTAGGGTGCTTGCTGGCAAGCGCTGTTGAATAGGCAATGCGGAAGGTCGCCGTGTCCCAGGCCGTCGAGGCCGACGACTTCTTGATCCAAAGCGGATCTGTCGCACTTGCCAAAGACCATTTGGCCGCATCATGCTTTGGTTCTTCAAGCCGGACGATCTTGTGGAGGTCGAAGACGAAATGCGGCGCATAGCATGCGAACACCACCGGCTGGCCGGTCGCGACCGCGGCGTCGATGCCGGCCATCGCCACCTCTTCCTCGGCCTCCACCAGTGTCATCGTCTTGGCGTAACCATAGCTGTTCGCCCGAACACGCTCGATCCCCGTCGAGGACCAGGTCGGCGCGCCGATCCACATCTCCCCCTTGCCGTCGCCATCCGTATCGAGAAGACTGGTCTTTTCGGGGTCGCTGAGATCGGTGATATCAGTGATCCCCTTCTCGGCCGCTTCAGGCGTCGCGCAGATGCCCTGCCACGCCGGAACCGTATGCTTGGCCAGAACGACCACACCCTTCTCGGTCACGAATTTTTCGATGACATCGGCGAGATTGGGCTGCCAGACCTCCGGATGGATATCGACGCTCCCCTTCTCAAGCCCTGCAAAGGCGTTGAGCGTGCCCATTTCCTGGACGAGAGCAGGCTGCTTGAATTCTTTCTCGATCGCGACCTTGAGAATAAAGGCCGTCGCCTGGCCGGATGGCCAGTTCGGCATGGCGATCTTGAGGTCATCCGCAAGGACAGGCGTCCCAGCCCCCAAGACGGACAATAAAACGACGAACACGCCGCAACCGGCACCATCTCTCACAATGTTCCCCCTCGGCAGACACTGATCGGATCGCATGCTGATATTTCAACGCAAGGATGCAGAAGCGGGCGCAGTTAGTCAAGCGTAGAGTGTTTTAGAAAAGATAGATCAACGCCACAGGCCAGAAGCCCAGGCACCGACGCGCGATGCCATCGCCGCCATATGATCCGCCGCCGAGAAGCCGGAGAAAGCCTTGCGCGGCTTCAGATCGTGGTCGCCATCCTCAAGCCAGAAAATGTCGATCGCGCGCGAAAGCGCATAGCCTGAGACCTCCTCGCGCGTCCCGAACGCATCCCGCGTCCCCTGACAGATCAGCGTCGGCGTCTCGATCGCGGTCAGATGCGCCGTGCGCAATTGCGCCGGCTTTCCCATCGGATGAAACGGATAGCCAAGGCAAAGCAATCCAATGATATCGCCCGAGCGATAAAGATCATCGGCAACCATGCTGGCAATCCGCCCACCCATCGACTTGCCGCCGATGACAAGCCGACCGCTGGCGCCAAGGTCACGAACCGCCGCCAGATATTCAGGGATCAACGTCTCCGCCTTCGGCGGCGGCGGACGGCGATCGGACAGCCGCCGCTCGGCCATATAGCCGAACTCGAACCGAGCGACCCGCATTCCAGTCACAGCCAGAGCCTCGGAAAACCGCTCCATGCCCGCCGAATCCATGGCACCGCCGGCGCCATGCGCGAGGAGGATCGTCACGGGTGCGTTGTCGGGACCGGTAAACAGGAAGGACGTGCTCATGCTGATCTTATTACAGGATAAGTCCGCGAGCCGACAGGGCTTAGGTTTGTTGTGTTTTGGGAAAGAAAGATTGGTTGCGGGGGCAGGATTTGAACCTGCGGCCTTCAGGTTATGAGCCTGACGAG
>NZ_JBMDKV010000021.1:0-96266 GCF_057809895.1 Rhizobium sp. FG113
CGAAAGGCAGCAGAAAACGTAACCCGAGGGTGTCTACGAAACTCGGGGCTATTCAATGGAATAACGGACCCAACTGCGCTCGCGGATCGGAAAGAACTCATTCGCAGGCATATACTGGCAACAAACGTGGCTAAGGCAGGCGCAACTAACCCCCGCCTCAATGATCCCTACGTGATCGCCCTGAAAGAGCGTCGTCGCCGGGGTGATCTTCCTGATTACCACCCCGACAAAAAGCCTCACTCAAAGTGAAGGCTCAGAACTTGATGCACGCAAGAAGCGCGATGTTACGCGGACGCGCTTCTGTACCGCCATTGGCGTTGATTGTGATGCCGGTAGCTGCAGCATAGATGCCAATGCCAGTGCCGTTCGTAGTCGTCGGAGACGTGCGGTAGCTGCTGTAACGTGTTTCCGCCGGATAGACGAAGTTGCCGTTTGCAGAACCGCCCGAAATCCAGAAACCGTGCGAGTGGCCCGGATCGTAGATGCTGTGAGCGTGACCCGGATCGGTGATAGCGTGGTTGTGAGCAAGGTTCTGAGACGTTTGCGCAGAACCCAACGCACGCGACGTATCAACACCACGCCCGCTATCCAGACCACGAATGAACTCACCACGTAGGTCAGGCAGACCAAACGTTGTTGTGCCATCGCCATCGCCATATGTCGTGCCGATGGCCGCGAACAAACGAGCGTGAGTGGTGCGATTACCAAGACCGCCGTTAGCTGCGAGATAGCCACTCGGAACGGTCGAACCAGCTACGTGAATGACCGTACCTGCGGGAACGATCGCGTCGAGAACAGCCTGTAGGCCAGAAATCGTCGCAACGTCCTGCGTGCCAGTGTGGTTTGCACGAGCCTGATACCAAGCGCCCTGCTGACCATCGAGCAAATCGGAATCGAGACCGGAACCAGCGCCGTCGTTGTCGACGTTGAACACCGGCTTGCCGTTGATGGTCATGCCAGTTGTCGCGTTGACCGTAACGGCGTTGACGCTGTTGAACGACTGGTTTGCCGTGGCATTGGTGATGCGGAACTTGCTGCCGTCGTATGTGGCGGTGAACACCATGCCAGCTACGAGATCGCCAGCCTTCAATGCGGAACCGTCGTTCTGGACGAGATCGCGAGAGCCGAGACCATTGATATTGAGGGTCGCCGCGCCTGTGTTCGTCGCATTCATGAAGAACGAGAACAGCTCGCCCTTCTCATATGCTTGGGGTCCAACATCGTAGGTCAGCGAATAGACATTGCCGCTGTTGGTAAGCAGGCCGCCGTGGGGATTGATGCGGTCGAATGATCGAACCGCAGCACCCATGTTAGCGCGAATGACCGCGGGAACTGCGCTCGGCTGGGAGCCTGTCGAGATGCCGTTTGGGCTTGGACTTGTGTTCTGGGAATCGCTCTCGTTCCAACGAGGGTCTGTAAAATCTACCATTTTTCACCACTTTATTATTTTTGTTGTTGGGTGCTTCCCGGCACGTTGGCCGGGGCATTTCGTTATTGGTCGGAGTAGCCAACCTCCCTGAGATAGTCGTTGATCGCGACTGCCAGCGCGTTGTCGGAGGTGTCAGCGGCAACCTTCGCCAGCTGGCCCAAATGCGCGGACAAGCCGCCGCGCTGCATCTGTGCTTGCGGGATACGAGACAGCCAATTGACCGTTTGAGGACTGGTCAGGAGTTTGGCCTGCCAGCGCGTCGTGCCGAAACTTGCGGCCTTGCCGACGGCCATACCGGCCCATGCCTTCGGACCACCAAAAGCAGCCGCAAGCAGCGACTTGCCATCCGCGAGGTTCAATTCGCCCATCGCCGCACCAACCTTCGCCGTGCCGGAATGGTTGTCGAAACCGCGATAGCCTTTGAGGTTCTCGGAGACACGAGCAAGGCGATCCAAGTCCTGGCGAAACTGCGCTCGACCGGTGCCATGGAACATTGCGTTCTTGGCCTCGTCGCTCAGATTGCGCCAACCCGAAAGCAAGCGTGTCGGGCTAAACTCGCCACTGCGATTGATACCCAAGCGCTCGACTGTCGAACCTGTCAGCGTGTTCCACAATTCGGGACCACCCTCGGTGCGTTCGATCTGACGACGCACGGCATTGACGCGTGTGCCGCCCTTGTTGACTTGCGCTAGAACCCAATCCGCCGCCTGTTCCGGCGTTTGTGCCTTCAAGATCGGATCGAGACTGTTCTTCGTGCCGAAAACACCTTCGGCATCGCGTGTGCGACGGAAACGATTGTTCGCCTTCTTCCACGCCTGCAAAGCATCGCCACCAACTGCCTCGGCGGTCGCGCCCATGTCGGCGGCCATCGCATTATAAAGACCTTGCGCTCGATCACGCGTGACCTGTTCAACAGCTGGGTCGTTCGCGATACGGCCAATGCGCGTGCGGGCTTCCTTCAGCTGGTTGAAATTGATGCCTGCGCCGAGATCGTCGGTGATTGCCTTCGTCTGCTTGATCACCTCATCCAGCGCTTTACCGTCATTGAGGGCAGCGGACTTCGTCATGCCCTTGCGCTCGACCTGCAAGCCCTCAAGGAACTGACGGGTGTTTGCGCCCTGTGCCGGTGCATCGCCGGTCAAACGGCCTGCCTCATCGTAGAGGAAATCGCCGCGAGCCTTCGAAGCCGATTTGTAGGCGGCTGCTTGATCCTTCAACGCCTGACCGAGTTCCTGACGGCTCATTGTCTGCGGAGTGAGGCCACCGATAATGCGGTCGGTTTCCGAGTTGATGCCGTCGAACGCCTGTCCGATACGATCCTGAATGGGCTTGCCAGCGCGTGTCGCGGCAAGTGCCTGCTCACGGATAGCTGTGTTCGCATTGCCGTTGACCATGCCAGCGGTCGGCTCAACACCGATTGCGCGGAAGTCAGCAGCACGTTGACCGGCCTGCGCCGCATCATCAGCAGCACCAACCAGCAGGTTCTTACCGCCATCACCGAACGTGTTCTTGACCGCACGGACACCCTTAGAAATGAGGGGCGCCGCTGCCATGCCAAGACCTTCGCCAGCTGCGTTGATCGTAAATGTCTTAGCGGCATCACCGATCTGTTCGCCGGTCGAGCGCGTGTCCTCGTTGCCGTAGTACCAGTTCAAACCGCGCTGTGTGGCTTCACGGCCAGCGGTCGCACCAGCACCAGCGCCCAACATGCCACCGGCAACCGTACCCGGTCCCGGCGCAACAGCGGAACCACCGACAGCACCACCGATAGCGCCGCCGACAGCACCGACACCCTCACCGATTTCTGGCAAGATGCTGGCGATGTCACCGGCATCAGGTATCCAGTTCGGACGATTATAGATCATCGTCTTGCCGGTCTGAGGATCGGTCATCATGAAGTTGTCGCCGTCCAAAGGCTGCGCATCTGGATAGGTCTTGCGCAGAGCGTTCAAACGATCTTCTGGCTTGTCGAGAGCGCCGACTTGCACGCGAACGCTCGAAGGGGTCTTCAAATCGTAATCGATATCATCGGGGTTGAGGCTCTTCGTCGGAGCAACAATAGGATCGTTCTCCCACGGTGCAGCTGAACCAGCTGGTGCAACGATGGGGTCGTTTTCCCAAGGCATATTATCCGCCATGATTAGACCCTCCCCATCAGGCCGAGGTATCGTTCCCAAGGCTTGAATGTCTGTTTGGGGGTCGTCATCGGAGCGATCTGCACGGGCTGCGAGGCAAGCAGACCACCACGCGGGGTGTCATCGGCTACCTGCGGCTGCTGCATTGCCATCTGCGAAAACGCAAGCAAGCCACCAAGATTCTTGTTTCCAGTAAGCCCAGGAACATCAATGCCTAGCAGTCCCTTAGACGTGTCCGCTGGTGCAGCGGGGGCGCTGGCCGCAGCGGAAGAGCCTCCTGTGGACCCTGCGAGTGCTTGTGCGTTAAAGCCTGCAGGCGCATTGCCACCAGCTGCTAGAACCTCGGCAATCGGATCGATCTGCTTTGCCTGAACCTGTGCCATCGCATTTTGCGGGCTAACAGCACCGACAGTGCCGTTATAGGCGTTGGTCAGCCATTCCGGCGCATTGGCACTTTTGCCACCAGCACCCCAAACGCCGGGTGTGCCACCGCCGATGTGCATGGAGCCCTGCTGCATATAGCCGGGGCCTGCGCCAAATCCGGTGATGCCGTTGGCCTTCCCCTGACTGACGATCTGCTTGAAAATTGGTCGGTCGGCCTCATTGGCCCAATCGAGTTTGCGGCCATCTTTGTAGAAGAAGGCATCTGCTGCGCCGCCGTGATCATGACGGACACTGCCCGTTCTCGGACCACCTTCCTCTGCCGTGGGCTGACCACCGGAGAAGACTTCCATGCTGACGCCCAAGTTCTTCAAGTAGCCAAGGCGTTTAGCTAGTCCATCATCAAGGGGCTGACTGCGGGTCGCTCCCTGATTACGATAAGTGATGTAGTCGAACATTTTACCTCGTCCCCTTTTGCGGGGCTTCTTGTCGCGACCTCTTTTGGGCCGGTTATTTTAGTTATCGCTTCGTGCGGGTTACTCCCTGCGGATCGATGTAAACGGTGCCGGGTGCTAGTTTCTGGAAGTCCTCGACGCCGCTAATGCGTGGCGTCAATGGTGCTGCTTCAGCCGGGGCTTGCTGCGAAGGTGCAGCCGCCTGATCGCCGGACATGAACTGCTCGTAATTGGCCTTGTCGAAATTGTAGGCCCAGTTGCGGAACTCGTCGGTCTGACCTGAACCCTTCCAAGCCTCGTACTTCGTCGCGTTGTACTGAGCGATCTTGCGGAGACGATTGCCGATTTCCTTGAGCGCTTCGGGATTGAGGTTGCCGTTAAGCACTCGGTTCTCGATCTGCCTCAAGTCGTTATCCGACATTGCGCCGAGACCGCGCATCTGTTCGATTTCCGTCTTGATCTGGTCCGACATCAGGTTGTCGAGTTCCTGACGCTTCGAACCGGAGAAGTTATCGAACAGCAGCCAGTTATCGACGGTCTTCGCAAAGTTGTTCCAGCCACCAGTGCCAATCCAGCTGTTGCGATTGAGATCGCCACCGATCGCCCGCATACGGTCAACAATACCGACAGTCTGTGCGGTGCGACCCGCTGCCTGTGCAAGCGCGGCTTCTGCGCTGCGCTCGTCCTTCACAACTGGATCGCTCATGTTGGCCTTCGTGCGGCCCGGTGTGTCCTGAACAAGCCGGTTAATCACGGTCGGATCGCTCACGACATTGTTCAAGCCGTCCTTATAGATGACGTTGCCGGTCGCGTTGTCGAACGTTGCAGAATAGCGGTTGTTCGACTTCGGATCGATATACGCACCTTCCTTCTGCAAACGATTAGCCTGACGCTTCGCATCGGTCTGACGATCCAAGAAGGTCGCGTAACCGGGATCGACGCGCGAAGCGTCATAATCACGCTGGTCGGTCGTGCGGATCTGGCTTTCTGTACCGGCCTGACCTGCTGCCTTCGTCGCATACTCGTTCTCGGCCATACCCTTGCGCCAGCCGGGAACACTCGAATACTGCTGACCGTCCCAAGCGAGACCCTGCTTAGCTGCCTCGTTGTCCATGAAGTTCATCTGCGTGAAGATCGAGCGGGCGTTATCGCCATCGCCCATGACCATCAAACCATTGTACTGCTTCTGGTACATCGCACGACGAGCATTGATGTCGCCTGCGAGATCGTTAGAGCCGCCAACACCGGGACCGCTGGCAGCAACAGGTTCAGAGGTAGCGCCAGCGTTGCTACCACCGTTAAAACCTAGACCGCCTCCGAAGAGAGCCTGACGTGTCGCCGCATCTTTCTGAGCCTGCTGGAGTTTGTAAAGTTCCTGCGCGTTCTTCACGCCTGATGCCGAAATCTGCGCGTCCTTGAAAGCGCGATCCGACTTGGCATCCTTGAAGCCTTCATAGCCTGCGATACCGGCCATGCCGCCCTGTGCGATGTCCTGACCAACCGAATGCGGCTTATCCGAAGGACCACCAGCAGCCATCAAGCCCATAGAACCTGCGAGAAGACCACGCATTGCAGCCTGCTTGCTGTCCTCGTCCTTGAACTTGAGAAGACCACCGAGAGCCGTTGGGCCAGCTGTGCCATCGTTCGTACCGAGTGCGCGACCTACGCCGCCGAGCATACCGCCCATGCCCGGTGCATCTGGAAACTGACCTGTCAGACCCGGTGCCGATGGGCCGCTCGGATTTGCGAAACTAGCATACTGACCAGCGTTCGGCGGGATCGAGCCCGTTGTGGCTGGATCAACAGCGGGTGCAGCCTGCGGAGGAGCAACCGGCGTGGGAGCCATCGGAACCTGACCGTCAGCGCCGACTTGCGGCATCGCGCCGCCCATCTGTCCGGGCAAGCCCTTTAGAGCGGCGAGGATTTCATCGATATTACTGAACATTATGCTGCTTCTCCAATTAGTGCGCGAGCGTCGATGCGTTTAAAGCCGTCGATTTCGCGAACCGCTTGCGGACGTGTAATTTCGACTTCCTGCGCCATCGGGCCTTCGTAGCGTTGGCCGGATGGGTCGTTTTTGTAGGTGAATTCGTAGATGCGGGTTCCGTTGAGCATGTAGCCAACGAACACGATGTTCTCCTTTGCGCGAATGTCGCAAAGCATGCCGAAGATCGATGCGAGCGAACCGAGAGCGCCAAGACCCGTAGACAGGCCATTGGAATAGACCGGCTTCGTCGTCGTCTGCGTGTTGTAACCACCACCGTTGAGGACGTTGGTAAAGTTCGTCGCGTTGTTGATGTCCTTGTTCTGCTCGTAGTTCCAGCGGTCGATATCGCCCTGCAACTTCGTGTCCGCGTAGGCGTCCTGCTGCGCACCAACCTGTGCCAGCTGGTTTGCATCGTAATAGTCGTTGGCACGCTGATCGCCTGCCATGCCCGCGCCCTGCAACTGCGTCTGAGCCTGTGCGTTCTGACCCGACATGAGACCGGAAGCAGCCGCGTTTCGGCTGTCCTGCTGGCCTTGCAGAATCCCGGCGAGCGAGTTGTTCGCGCCGATCTGTGTGTTCGCGTTCTGATCGTAGAGCGAGCCGATGGACTTCGAAGCGTCTAGCTGGTTTGCACGTTCGGTCGCGTAGTTTCCGGCGTAAATGTTCTCGGCGTTCTTCGCCATCGCATCGGAAACAGACTGCTCCGCTGTATTGCGAACACTCGCATATGCGCCGGAGCCGTTGCGACCGCCCTTCGCAAATGCGCTATCGATGCCGGGTGCGATATTGTTGTTGAAGTCCGAAACTAGCGAGGCATTCGCGTTCTTCACCATCGTATCGAGATACGGGTTACTGTTCAGGTAATCGCCGTTCGCCGTACCCTGCAACAATGCCTGACCCGGATTTGCGCTGCCACTGAGAATGTCCGATAGCGACTGAGCGTTGCCAGCTGCGCCATTGGTATAGGAAGTGCCAGCCTTCAACGTGTTTGCGCCGGTCGGATCGAAGGCCGCACCAGTCGTCACGCCATTGACCGCATTCTGACCATTCTTGATGATCTGCGAACCGTCACCAGCTGTGTTGATGATGCTCTGCTGAGCCTGCTTTGTGGCGTCGGACTGGTCAATGACCGTCGAACCCGGATAATATGCAGGCGCACCTGACTTGATAGCCTGATCGATAGTCGCGTACTGCTGTTCCAAGTACGGCTTGGCGATGCTCGACGGCTCTGTACTGGTCTTTGTTTCAGTCTGTTTTGGTGTACTGGCCATTTTTAAAATTCCTTAAACATGACGATGGATGAAAATTCGAAGCCGTGGGGCGCAAGCACACGCTCCCAGCCCTTGCGACCGAAAAGCACGAATGCCTCACAGCCGTTGGCTTTGGCCCAGGTCGAAATGACCTCTTGCCCCTCGCCTAAAATTTCGGAGAGATCGCCCGCAACGAGATAGAGAATGCAGACCGGGCGATTGTCCCACTGCATATTCTGCGTGATCGCCGCACTGTTCGGGCCGGTCCACAGCACATAGCTGCGATCAACAATCCCATCGAGAATGCCGCGCTCATCGCCATTGGTGGAATGTGCAAGCGCATCAAGCAGCCAGCCACGAACACGCGGATATTCGGTTCTGAAATCCTCAAGCGTCGTGATCTGTCTAATCGCCATCCTCGCCTTTCAGAAAATCACATACGCAAAGGTGCGGTCGGCATCTGTGCTGCTATCGTGGAACACGGTGAATTGCCCGGCTGCTGCGACGTAATGGGCCAAACCCTGCGAAGCCGGGGAGATCGCGGAGAATAAAATGACACTCTGCGGAACAACTCGGGCGTCCGTGACCAGCGTTGACGTGGAAGAAACAGCAAGTGTGAGATTGCCGGTTTTCGGAACGTAGGAAGTCAGCCCGGATACGCTATCGACCAGCTGATCGGTCAACACCTTCACGTCGCGTGACGTATGATTTTGTTTCAATTTCAGCATATTGCGGCCTCCTCGCTTGCCGTATTTAGCGAAGACCCGCCGGAACCGCGTCGTATTGGAAACTCTGCGCTTGAGTGAAATTGCCGGTCAAAATCAGGCGAACACGATGGAACCGGCCCTGCTGGCGAATGTTGCACCAGCCGCTTTCATTCGGCGCGGCCATCGGGCTCATCACCACGTCACCGTGGGAGAGCAATCGAGAACCGACACGCGCTGTGACTTGGCCATTGCCATCGACAATCGGACGAACGCGGGTGACAACCGTGCGGTCGCCTCTGATATTCGGGTTCATCTGCTGCAACTGCTGAATTAGGAATTGCTCGTTGCTCTCGATCAAGCCAGTCTGATTATCGCCAGTGAACAGCCATTGCTTGCCGCTGATCGACATACCTGCCAGCTGACTATTGCCACCGGCCCAGATCGAAGAATCGAACGGTGCCGGAAGGTTCTCGATAGTGCCGAACTGGTCTAGCTGCTCGATAGTCCATGGCAGCGAAACGCTGTTGTAGATGAAATCGACTTCGCTCTCGGCCTCCGTGAACTCACCAAGGGAGTAATTGTAGATGAGCATCTTGTCGGGCGTCCCGTCGATGCCGTCTTGGCTGGAATAGCACCAGTAGATGAGTTTCTTGGCCGGGTCCGCAGCAACGCTCATATAGCCGTATTGGGCGGTATTGACCGAGCGCAGGAAGTAATTGTCGACCTTGCCCTCACCGATACGCTTGAGCGACGTGGAGCCGTCGTACATGTAGAAGCCGTCATCGGAGAGGAAGTATGTGATGCCCTCAACGGTGATCAGGCTTTCGGGTACGGCGCAGCCTTTGCCGGGGATGATCTCGTCAAACTGCCAGATCAGCGGAGTGCCGACGTAGGTCATTTTCACGATGGAGTTTTTCATGAAAATGGTTACGTCCTCGCCGCCCACGATGCCTTGAATGACACCGGAGCCGCCGTTGATGTCCTGAAAATCTGCCTGCGTCGTGAGCGAGAAATCCCAACTCTGCGGCTGATCAAGACCGGACCAACGCACGCGATAAGGCACGTCGCCGTCGAATGGGTCGTTGGTGTTCGCCACGATGACGAAGCCACGAGAGTTCGTGATGTAACGGGCTTTGACGAGCGTGGTCAGGTCGTCAAAGTTCAAGTCCTCGTTCATGTCGATGAACTGAGGTGCATTGACGAAATTCGTACCCACGGCCCAGCTGCCGTATCGAGTGAAATTCCACTTCTCGGTGCCGCTCGTGTATGGGCTCGATGTGCGGGACACGTTCTGCCAGGACAGATCGGATGGGCTGACTTTGAAGAGCCCTTCGCTGCAACCCGCATAAACCTTGCCGTTACCGGCAGTGTCTTGGCCTGAGATCGCGCCGAGTGGACGAGACGGCAAAACACTGTCCGAATACAGTTTGACACGCTTCATCGGCTCATAGGCGATAGCGCCGTTCGTCGCTCCGATTGCCGGGAGGACGTTGCGAGCCACAGTCACGCCTACATTGTTCAATGCTGGTCGATCAGGACGCCATGGGCCGAGAACGCCATCGATTACCATGAGGGCAACTCCTCAATGATGGTGTTGCCATAGACCGTTGCGCGGGTGTGATCGCGAACAACGGCGCTGATCGCGTCGTTCGTCAGGTCTTTCTCCAGCTGCTCGGCCTTGTCGTCTTTCAGCCAGTGATAGGCCTGCGCAAGCGAGGCGCGGAGATAGACGGTCGGGAAATATGTGAGCAGCCAGTTCGTCGTGTTAGTCGGGCTGAGCGACGGCAAACGCTGGTAATAATAGAGGTCGAACTGATATTCCTCTGTCGGCACTGGTCGGATTTCCAACGTGCTGCCAGATAGGACATAGCCGAGAGCGCAGCCGTCGCGGTTGCTCGACTGAAACGAGATCGGGCGCGGCTTCTTGCCATTTACGAGGATCGCACGCGCTTCCTGAAAATCATCAGGCAGGACCGGCGATGTGCCAGCGGGGATCGTCTGCGTGATCTTCTTCTCCATGCGATAGTGCTTGAGGAGAGGACGCAAAGCCTCTTCCGCGAGCATCACGCATAGGTCAGCGGGCGCACCAGCGTTGACCGTGTAGCTGTCGATTGCGGAGATCAGGTCGGAATATGAAGCGATAGCCATCAGATCACCAACCCGTTCGTGCGGAACTTGCTGTGATCGCTATCGTTCAGGAGGCGAGCCATTTTGACCGGATCGTCTAGGTAGCCTTTGGCTTTCCAGTCTTGATAGACACCCATGGGAATGCTCGCAACGCGAACCATTTCACCGAGTTTGCCGGTCTTACTGAATTCGTTAGCCTCGGCCATGTTGGCTTCGAGAAGCGAACTGAAGTCTTTCCATACGGTCGTTTCGTCGCATAGTTCGCCGCGCTTGGTCCAGAAAACGGTCTTCGTCTCGTCCTCGTAAACGGGGATCGTCGTGCCATCAGGGATGATATCTGCGCGGGTTAGTCCGAGGGGATTTAGGGCGTTAAACGCATCCATTGTTCGCCTTTTCTTGTTGTTTTTATTGGCGATATGAAAAGGGCCTGCTCGTTGGCAGGCCCTCAGTCTGATTACTTTACGTCGGCGATCTTGCCGTTACCTGCTTCGTTACGGCACTCAAGAGTGAGTTCTGTAACCAGCATCTTCTTGTCGCTGTCGCCTGTCTTAGCCAGGTCAACCTTCTTGAGCGGACGCAGTGTAGCTACAGCCCAAAGGGAAGGATCGAACGCGATAACAGTCGTCGCGGACATGAAGTGGTGAGGAATGATCTGGTGCTTGCCGAAGTCGGAAACGTAGTAGTCAACGCCAGCGTAGATTGTCTTCGAATCCGCCTGCTGCTGCTTTGTGCCATTGCCGGAGAAGCCCGAAATCTTCTGCTTCAACTTGCCCGGTGCGATAACCAGAGTGGGGTCGCCGCCCTGATCCCAAACATTCTGAGCCATGTCGTTGAACATAGCCTCAGTGATGTCACGGACAGTACCGTTCACAACAGCGCCAACAGCGCCGGTCGTGTAACCAGCTGTCGAACCACCAGCACCGTGAGATGCGTTGGTCTTGATCCACGCTTCTGCGCCGCCGAGTTTACCAGCAGCGGAGCCGGAACCGAATACGGAAGCATTCGCGGAAACTAGCGCGGCTTCGATGTCGCGGTTGAGTTCTGCGCCAACCTTAGCAACCTGACGAGCATATTCGTCCTTCGTGCCAGCTGTGTTGACGGCCTGCAAAGTAGCCGAAACCTGCACGAACTTGACGAAGTTCTGTGTGGTGTTCGAAATCTTCGTTGGCGGAACGAGCGTGCCGAATACAGCGTCAGCGCCTTCAATCGCAGCGTTGTTCTTGTCGGCAGCAGCGAGTGTGTCGAGCAGGAACTGGTGATTTGTAGCAGTCGCCTTGGCAGTACCGATTTCAGTCTTGAACGGTGTCTTCTCTGGCGAGATGCGGGAGATTACGTCTCCGAGGTCTTCGCGAATGTTAGTCGCGTTATTAGTGATCAATGTGGGCATTTTTGCCTTCTCCTTATTATAGTAGATGCTTGAGAACGTCGGCCGCAGCTGCCTGCGATCCGGTACGCTTGAGAGCGCTCATCTTTCGTTCAACGACGCTTTGCGAGGAGTTCGAACGTGCCGGGGAAGAACCGGGCGTGGTCAACGGTGGTTTCGCGTCAACTACCTTGACGGCCTTTGCCTTCTGCGACTGCAACTCGCGATACAACATCGACTCGTAGACCATGCTCATCCATTCCGGATTTGTGATCGAGTTGAATTGTTCCGCTGAGACGCCGCGTGATCCAGCGTAGGAAAACAAAGCCTGTGCGCGGCCTGTTTCCTTCTTCGAAAGTTCAGGATGCATTTCGGCCAGTTTGACGGAGCCCTCGCGAAGAGCCGCTTCATGTTGGACCTTGGCGCGGGCCTGTTCCTGCTGTTCTAGGTTCGCTCGCTCCTGTCGGAGATTTCCGATTTGAGCATGAATTGCCGCCCACTTTTCCTTTTCAACGACGTAATCGGCAGGAAAGTCCTTTGCCAATGACGCCCAATCAGGCTCTTGTGGGAGGTACATAGACAGGTCGCGCTCCATGTTGCGGAGATATGCGATTGTCTGGCCGCGAATATCATCGACTTGGGTGTCTACGCCTCTGCGTGCATCGGCTAGTTCCTGTGTCTTCCGCGTATAGTCGGCGTAACGAAGGTTTGCTTCCTTCCACTGCTTGCCGGTGATTGTTTCGCCGTCGAGGTCGAAAACGCTGTCATCGGAAATCTTGAAAGGGGCTACTTCGGCAACAGCCGCTTCATCTTCTACCGCCTCTATTAGATCGTCTGAGTCCCCAAGGGATTGTTCGTCGGAAGTTTCGAATGCGTCATCGGATGGTGTTGAAACCTCATCGGTTTCGTTCTCAACATCACCAGTTTCGTCGGTTGCAGCAATATCGAGATTGCTGTCGAGAAGGCTAGAAATGTGGCTCGCAGCGTCGTTCTGCGAAAGGCCAATTCCGTTGTCGGAGTTGCTGGCATCGATCATTTGGTTGCTCCAAATTTGTTGTTTTTGTTGTCCTTATTTAGCTGGACACGTAATTTTATTGCGCCGTTGCCTTCGTCACAGCTGCGTCGTTCATGTAGGTTAGGAACTTGCCCTTTAGGCGCGTCAGCACGTCCAGTTCCAGACGGAGACGTTCGCGGCCTGCAACATCATCAAGCGGGCTTTCGGCCCATTGCTTGAACAGATCGCGCATGATGGCTTCCCATGCGGCGACATAAAGGGGATCGCTGCAAATGCGGTCGGCATCCTTGCTGCGCTGTATAATTTCGTTGTCGGTCATACCGGCTCCTTATGCCTGTGGCGGCATCTGAGGTGCCTGCTGTGGTGGGGTCTGAGGCTGCATTGCCGCGATGTCCGCAAAGCCCTGCTGCAATGAATCGCGACGTGCGCTAACCTCGGCGTCTACACGCGCAACGTTGACCTGGGCCGCATACTTGGCCTCGATCTCTGCCTTACGTAGCTGAAAATCCATCGCCATCTTGTCGCGCTCGCGGTCGTCTTCCATCTGCAAACGGAGCAATTCGAGTTCGCGTTTTTGCTTGGCATCCGCGGCCTTAGCCTCGGTGTCTGCCTTCTGCGCCTGCGCCATGATTTCCGCCTCCGAGGGCTTTTCAGGCTTGGGCTGTCCAGCTGTCGGGGATTTCGACGGGTCATTGACGAAAGCAGCGGTGTTCTTGAAACCGGCGTTCTCGAGGAAGGCGACGGTGGCATTATAAATGTTCTGTTCGGACGCCAGTGCGGATTGCGACTGCACGGCGGTCGTCTGCATGTTGATGATCTTCTCAAGCATCGCCTGATTGAAATCCTTGTTCATCATGCCGAAGGCAACCGTCGTGGACATGTCCATACTCGGATCCCAATCATCGATTTTGATTTCCGTGTAGGAGCCGAGAAGGCGAGTGATGAGCGCCTGTGCGCCCTCTGGCTTGCTGACGAGCTGGTCAACGATGATGCGGAAGAGATAGCGATAGCCGGTGTCTGCGAAGAAGCGCGTGCTGCTCTCGATGATCAGCTGCATGGCGCTGCGCTGCTGAGAGATCGCGCTTGCCGATGTGCTCTGCATGTCGGTGGCGCTCATGCCGGTCATCGACGCGCCGACGCCGGTCACGCTGTCCATGGTCTGCTTGAGGGCTTCGATGAACTGCATCGACGGACCACCAGTAAACGGCGCACTCATGTAATTCATGCCGTTGGTCGGATCGGACGAGCGGATAAGTTTGCCAGGGTGCGGATTCAAAAGGTCGTCCAGGTTGACGCTCTCTGGATTGACCACCTTCATCGGATTGACCGAGTTGTTCAGACCGTCGATGTTTGCGCGGGTGATCTGAGAGATTAGACGCTGGTGATCACCAACCTTGTCCGCGATGCCATGGCCGAAAAGCGTGTTCGGCATCGGATACGGGCAATACGCCGCATAGGGATATGTCTCGCTGACTTCCTCGACACGAAGCAGGACCGGAGCGCTCTGCAGGTCGCCGGCAATCGTCAAATGGACGTGTTCACGCCAGCCGTCACCATCGACATCAAGACGCATGTAGACCTCATAAACGTCCACATCGTCCTCAACGTCGGAGACACCCTGATCATAATCCGTTTGCTTGGCGCGTTCCTCGGCAATGCCGGTCAAGCTGTCGGTAGCGCGGGTGATCTTCTCGACCTTATCGGTGTCAAAGCCCATCTCAACCAGACTAGCGCGAGCCTTCACGCACTTATGGCCCTGCAAACGCGCCTTGATGCCGCCGGTCTGCTGATCCCAATCCGCATCCTTCGACACGAAGAAATCTTCCGGCTTCACGTTCGTAACGCGCATCTTCCATGTGTTTTTGCGCTTGCGAATTTTGATGTCGCGGAGCATCGGCAGCGGGACACCCATCTGCTGTAATGCTTCCGGGGTCATGCCCTGCTGCTCTAGTTCCGGTGGCAATGGCGCCGGATATGGCTCGCTACGCTCCAGAATCTTGAGTTCGTCGGCCTCTTCCTGTGCGACCAGTTCGACCAGTTGCTCCTCTGGAATGCCCTTTTGGGTCTGCGGAACTGACCATCCCTTTTCCTGATAGAAATCGACGTTGACGACACCGAGCCCGGTGATCAGGCCGTTCTTCATCCATGGTGTCAGCATGGTGGCATGAGAATTGAGATTGCGGACGATAGCGTTGACCGTATCTGTCATCTGCTTTGCCAAGGCAGCGTCTTCCGGCCCGGTCGGCGTAAATTCGACTACTTTGGTCTGGCTATCGAGAAGGCTGAGTTTCTGAGCAAGCAGCCAGTCAACGCGCTCTTGCACGTCGGGGCTGACATACTTGGATCGGCCATGAAGCGGATCGGGCTTGCCGTCCTTGGCAATGTCCGTGTCGAATAGCTCGGCATTGTAGAGTTCCAGGCCGAGTTCCTGCTTGTATGCGATGTTATCGTCGGAAAAGCCTACGGCCTCCCGAACAGCATTGCCCACACGGTTGAGAATATCTTCATCGCTGAGGGCTTTCTTGCCCTTCTTCTTGTCTGCCATGTATGCCTTTCGTGGACACTGTTGCGTGTCTCTAGTTCTTGGATCGCTCTACCGAGAATGATGGTGGTGTCCTCGATCGCTGCGATCAGCGCGGAATTTTCGTTAGCCATTGGTCGCTCCTCCATGGGCTTATTAGCCCTCTGCCATATTTAGCGGATTGAGCGGTTTACGGCTCATTGGTAGTGGCGAACGTCATATTCGATGGGCTTCGACCAAGCCCATTTGCCAACATGCTGCTTGGCGTTGCTGGCGAAGGTCAGACAAAGAGCGTCGGCCAAATCTGGCGAGTTTTTGTTGCGCTTTCTGATTTCAGGCTTGCTTTCGACCTTGATCTTGCCAGTCGCCTCATAGTCGTAGGTTGGAACCGTCAGTTCCTTCATCAACTCCGCGTCGTTCGGAATTGAAACGCCACCGCCGACAAACCATTCGCGGCAGGCCCACCACAGCTGATCGCGGAGGCGAGAATATAGCTGCTGGTCACGCGTCGGGCTCGACTGCGCCATGACCTTTTTAGCCGGAAGACCCATGCTGAGCAGCATCGTGTAGACGCCGTAGCCGGGGCCGTTGGCGTCCACGCAAATTTCCGCAGGCTTCAATTTTTGAGGTGTTGCCCGGTATTCGTCATAGATCGCCTGCGCCAGCTGGACCGCATCGAGGTCTTTGAACTCCTTGACCTTCTCCAACACGACGTTGTCGTGGCGTTTCGCGAGCGCAGAACGGTCCTTACCGCCACCATTCGGATCGAGACCCCAGATGACAGGTGCATCGTGAGGCGGGATCGCATCTTCTTCGTTCGCCGCTTCAAGCACTGCTGCCAGCGGGATGACGCCTGCTACATCATCAAGAGGAAATTCGCCCTCGACCATGATGCGGTGATTTCGAGAACCGACGCCGCCATGCACGGCGATCTGCGCGTCTAGTTTCTCCTTCGTCATGTTCGGGTTGTCAGCCATGCGGCCATGAACCTTCGTCCATGCCTTGCTGATCGTCTTGTGTTCCCAAGTGTCGTAGAAAAAGCCGCTAGTGTGCGCGGGGTTCGAAACGATCACGAGTTTCGGATTGACGTCGGTCATGATGTTTTCGAGGTTGGTGAAAACCACGTTCGGAACGTCTGAGGCCTCGTCAACAAAGACAAAGTTATTGGTCGCGTGGATACCGCGAGACGTACCGAGATTGTTTTGATTTGCCGCCCAATACGTCGCAAAGCATTCGTTGCGACTGCCTTTGCGATACGCAATCGACGGCGTGTACTCGAATTGCTCTTTGATCGCTTCGGGAATGAGATTGTAGAGAATGCCGATCTCGTTCCAGAGGTTGTCTTGAATTTGCTTCTCTGACGGCCCGAAAATGTTGACCTTCAAGTCGTTGAAGCAAAACAACGCCCACCAGACGGCGATTGCCATGACACGGGTCTTGCCGAAGCCGACACCACCTTTAAAAGTGATGTGGTCGTTGCCTATAAATTTCTCGAAGAACTCTAGCTGCTTGGGGCGGAGTGCGTGCTTCTCACCAAAGATCGTCGTGACGAAGAACTGAGGGTCGTTTTTGAATGCAGCAAGCAATTCCTGCATTTTTTTGTTGTCGATTGCCATAATATTCCGAAGTTTCTTGACTTCGGATATTTAGTTAAAAACAGGAATTTACTGATTTTCCTGTGTTTTTTCTTGCCCTTACCAGCACATGGCTAAGTAATAGCAGCACAACAACTGCTTGAGGGCTTAGCAATGGCGCTTTGGATTATCGTCGCAATACTTGCAATCGTGTTTTGGAGGGAACTGTATTACGTGCTGGCCGTGCCGGTCGCTGTTTGCCTCGCATTGCTCCCCACTGTGTTTGCCGGGCTGATGACGCTGGACGCGACGGAGACTTACCGGCTGAATTGGCTGCACATCGTCTGCGTGGGCTATTTCGGCTTGAGCCTGCTCGTTATCGGCTGGATTGCGTGGGCTTATTTTAGCGTGATGTGGTCGAGCAATGAGCCGCCCAAGCACGTAGCGGATTCAATCAAGCGAATGGAGGGCATCACAAAGGCAAAATGACTAGCAGTGCATTCGTAATTCATTCATTTCGCAACTTTTGACTACTCGATCCCATCAACTTTACGTCGGTTTCTTCGGCGGACCGGGGCTTTTACAGGCTCCGGTTTTTCTTCGGCTGGTGGCTCGATGACTGCGATTGGTGGCGCTGGCGGGTTTACGGCGTCAGCTAGGCCCTTCAAACTTGCTTCACCCGGCAGACGCGGATTTGCCGACCAATTCTGCGCCATCCGCACGAAGCCTTCGGCCAATGACATGCCTATAAGCCCGATACCGAAAGCAACGCCGTTGGTCGTATCCGCATCGAGCGCGATCCATTTCACGATGATGGGGGTCAGATACGTTGCGCAGAACATGCCAACGATACTAACGCTGAACATTTCCCACTTGCTGCGCGCTTTCGTAAGCATTGCGCGGACGATGCTGCCTGCTAGGCCAGCCGCAAGGTGTGTGGGGTTGATGCCGATAGCTATGAGGAATGCGGAGACTGATTCAAGCACCGGTCACCGCCTGGAATGTTCCCCTGTATGTGTGGTCGATGAACATTCTGCCCTGCCCGATCTGTATGAGTGTGTCCTTATTTAACGGGTGACAGCCAAATTGACGCTCAAACAGAAGCCAAACAGACGCCAAAGACGTAAGCGGCGCGGAACTGCCGGATTCCCCTAAATATGGTTTTAGGGAGTGCTTCATGAGCAAAATCAGATTTGTAATCGCTGGCGGTCACATGCGCGGCGAGATCACCCGACTGATCGAGGACAATCCGCAGAAGACGCAGCTGGAGAACATCACGGATTGGGTCAACACCCGATACGGCGGCTGGATCACGAAACACATTGTCGATGCCTCGCCGTGGGTGATTGTGTCGGTTGATTTCGAGACGACAGACAAGGGCGATAAGGAATGCGTGTTCTATCTGGATTTCGAAAATCCGAACGATGAAGACTTCTTCACCCGACATGTCGGCGGCAAGATCATTCCATCGGAGGTGTCCGATGCCAGCTAATCGACAGACAGCCCGCACCCCTGCGCAAAAGGCAGCGCAATTCAAGAAAGGCTCGACCGGCAACGCCAAGGGCCGTACACCTATCCCCGCCGACGTAAAAGAAGCCGCTAAGGCTCACACCATGACGGCCATCGAAACGCTTGTTGATGAAATGAAGAACGGCAAGAACGGCGCAAGCCGCGTAGCTGCGGCGACCGCGATCCTAAACCGTGGATGGGGTGCGCCTAAGCAGACCGTCGATGTCGATGTGAACCACAAACAGGATTGGTCCGCGATGCTCGACGCGCTCGACAGCTGGAACAAGGCAAAGGAGATTGCCCATTCCGAAACCGTCCCGGTGATCGAGGCTACTGTGATTGAAGCCGCCAAGATAAATTGAGTGAGGCCAGCTGGACGCCACGTCGAAGAGTCTCCGTTTCGAGCGGCTGGCTTGCAACGCACCGCCCGATCGCGCCCGGCTGGCTCTCATGCCGGTCCAGAGCCCGGCATCTTGTCGCGACTACGAATGCAGCCTCTGATCTAGATCAATAATTAGCGTTTCTGGATCGCATTTTTTCTGCACTAACTCCAGCGCTGTGGTGATTGTCCGCCTGCCCTGCGGGCTGTGCAAGTCATAACCGTGGTCGCCACAGTATTTGTGAACAGCGGCGATAACCGCCGATACGTCTTCGTCGGACAGGCTCATCAGTGATTGAAGCATCTCGTCTACCTCCTACAAACGACAGAGCGCCAGCAGATCAATAGCCGGTAAGGCATTCAGAATATTGGTGTGTGGGCTCCGCATTGAACCTGGACATATATTAAGCAAACAATATGTATCCGCGCAAGATACTCCGTCATCACCAGACGCGATTTTGCCGTTAACCATTCGTAAACAAAGATATTGCGCTATCCGGTTCGATGCGGTTATAGAGAACGAATTGGATCTGCGAATAGCCTTGTCCTCTGGCACTCTATTACGCGAGACCGGCCTGACCGTACCAATAGCGCAAGCGGCTATTAGGGCACGTTTTCCGAAAAATCTGACAAAAACACGCTGACGCGTGATCGGATCACTGTGCCTACATCGAAGCCAAATCCGGTCCTCTCCGTCAGCATTACGGAGAACGGTCTATGACCAACAAGCACGACCCGCATTACATCCTGATCAATGGATTGATGCACGACCCCATCCGCCAGACTATCGTCCTCGGATATACCGTCAGCTATTTCGCGACGGTTGCCGATCGCCAGAGCGTTGCGGCGTTCATCCAGGTCTACCGCCCTACTCGAATCTCCAAGGGCATTTTCGTCCAGAACACTCAGGTAGTCGTTTCGGACTGGCAGACGAAAATCAACGATCCGTCGTTGAACCTCGCCTTTTTTAACCGTGCCGATCTTCTCACGGTTGAGCCTCCGGTCGTCGCAACGTTTCATAGCTGGCTGCTGACAGGCGGCGCGGCATGGATCGATGGAGGCCAGCCATGAAGAATAGAATTCAGCCCACGTTCGATCATATTCTGAAACGCTTTGGCTACGTGCGTGCGACAACAGTCAGGCCGGAAATCATTGAGGCAAGCCCTGCCGTTGTCTTTCTAGACAACGGGAAGGTGATTTTCCCAACCCCGACAGACAAAAACGGTCGACCTATCCAATTCGAGCCGGGTGTGTCTTATATCGTTTCGCGAAAGGGCCGCTGGCGCAGACGCCGAACATTCAAAGACAAGCCCGAACCGAACGATGATGTATCTCCCGGCGTCCCGGAAACGGCGGGAAGCGTAGAGAAGCATCAGCCTTACGTGCCGACGGAGCACCAAGCGGAATACAGCCGCCTATATAGACGTTGGGTTAGAATGATGAGCGCTTGCTACGACCCAAACCATTCCGACTACCACCTCTATGGAGCACGCGGCGTCACAGTCTCGGAAGAATGGAAAGAATTTGATCAGTTTAAGGCTGACTTGATTGCCCTAGGCAACGAGCCATTCAATCGAGTGTTAGCCCTAAGCGATCCGCACAAACCATTTGGGCCACACAACATACGTTTCTTGGAAGGTTCGCTGTTTCGCAAACTTGAAGCGGCAGATGTGGTCGAGATCAGAAGCAGCGGTGAAACTACTGTGGCTGCGGCAAAGCGCTACGGCGTGAGCCAAACGGTTATCAGCAAGATTCGCCGTCGCCTTATCTATCGGGAAATCCCTTGAGATAGCTCAGTCATGCCGGGAGGATCTTAATTCTTCCCGGCTAGCCCAATCGAAAACGAGAATTGAGATGCACACATACGAGAAGCATAAAGCGGCGGTGCGCCAGCGCATCCGCCAGACATTTGACGACATGCTCGCAAACACCGGCCCGATAATTGTCCTGGAGATCATCGTGAACGGGCACATTTTCAACGCTGCTCGCGGCGAGGCAAACCGACGGCAAGTCGAGTATTTCAAGGAGCGGATCACTGGAGAGATTGAGTTCCTGGAAGATGATGATGACGGGACGATTTCAACCCTGAAAGACCGGAACTTGCTGCCGGAAGACGTTCTGGCCGAGCTGGCGATCTTCAACGAGTGCGAAGGTCTTTTCGAAGTTCCGTTTCACGCGCTGGTAGGGGACGCTTTTGACGCCCTTCGGGAAACTGGCGCCGCCATTTTCCTGACTACGCTTCATCCAGCGGGAAGGTTCGCGTATGCGGGCTTTATCGACATGCGAGTTGCGACGAAATTCCGCTTGGAAGAGCATGGGCATATTCTGCTGCCGATGCAGCCGGATTGATGGAACTGACTGACCTAGTATCCTTGGGGGTGTCCCTCGCGGGCAATTCGACTAGACCAGCCAGAATGCCAAGATGTGGGAACGCTGCGAGTTGCTGCCATTCCAAATTCTAAGGGATGAAGATCAGTAGAAGGTCAGTGCTTGCTCGCCTTGGTCGTGGTCGGCGCTTTGGCCTCCGCTTCCATCTTCAAGCGAGCCTCACGCAATCGAGCGGTTTTGGCTGCACGAGCTGCACGCTGTTCTTCAATGATAGCGCGGGCCACACTATCGGTGTCAGCTGCTTGTTGGCGTCGTTGTTCTTGGCTTATCGATTGTCGATGCATTCCCACTGCATATCTCCGGCCTAGTCTCAAACGGTCCGAGCACCCTGATCAACTGATCAAGGAGCGGTTCATATGGCTTTGTCTGGATTAGATCGACGCTGATCGTGATCGCACGACGGCCTTCCTGGCTGTCGAGATCGCAGTGATTGAGGCGACACCATTCGCATACTGCGCTGGTGACATGTTCAATCTCTTGGTCCGTTAACATATCGAACATCAACATGATTAAGGCTCCTGCCCTTCCCCTGCCTGGGCAAGAGCAGGTGTAACTCCTAAGCGGAGTACACCACTTGTACTAGCGTCGATATCGGTAGTGTACTGGCATTTCTGAAAATGAAAATACCCGATTCAATTGAATCTGAAATTTCTGAAAATTTTAAAAATCATACAAATGGTGCTGACTGAATGATGTGGTGTGCACGCTTTGGGTTTGGGACCATTACGGATCACTCAGCCAGCGCGTGCAATCTTAGCCAAATATGCACGGATAGCAATATCTGAATATGAAGCGTACGGTACCGACGATGAGATGGTGCTGACTGATCCTTCTTCCATGAAGCCGCGCTCCAGGTTCGAGGTCCAAAGCGCGGGTGATCAGCCAGCCAGATAATTATTCACACACATAGCTGAATTGCAATTGATCGGGCGTCCGACAATGGCCGAAATGTGCAAAATTGGCGGTAGTGCTGACTGGCCCACCCCTCGATGTAGAAGCGCTTTAGGTTCGACCTCTAAAGCGCAGCGACCAGTCAGCTGGGCCATTATTCACACAGATAGCAGAATTGCAATTAGTCGAGTGCGACTTCGACAGCTGAAATGTTTTAAAATCATATCAAATGGTTGGCGAAGTATAGAGGTTTTTGTAGAGCGGCGCAGGGGGGCCTATGGCTGGTTTTCCGCCGTGAAAACACCTCCCCCAGCGCAGTAGCCGCAGTCATAGGGTCCAATGGAGCGCCGTCCGCTGCGATGGCAATGCCCTGCGCAACAGCGCTAACCCCTGACACCCCGCTACTCTATGACCCCTCTGAGGTTCGGCCTGGCACTACAGTCGTAGGGTCCACAGGACAGTCATACGCTGGCGGTAAGCCGCTGCTGCATCAGCGCGCACGGATAGTAGCCGAGCCAGCGGACGAGCCTCCTAAGGGTCCAGTGGTGCGCTTGTGCAGCTGGCAACAGGTCATGGAAAAGCCCTAGCCGTTTCCGACTAGGGCTCCATCAGTTCGCGCTAACTGATGCTGCTGATTACTTCGCCTTCTTCGCACGTCCGGCCTTCAGCCGCTCCGACCGTTCAGCCGAGTGCTCGACGATTGCCGCTTGCAACTTCTCATCCGCCGCAATCGCATCGTGAGCCGCAGCCAGGATCGTGACCACGCCGTCGAGATCCTTTGCCCGGAACAACTTGCTGCCGGCGATCTCGAAAGCATTGCGACCGATGCGGACCACGTAGCCCTGCGCGTCCTTGCGGAACCACAGCGACCGAGTGTTCAGTTCCTTGCCCGCCTTCACCTGCTTTGCGTTTTCGATCTGCGCTGCCAGTTTGCCGTAGAAGATTTCCAGCGGGGTCTGACCACCAACAACACCGGTCGTTGCAGAAGCCTTGAGGAGTTCGAGAGCGTTAGCCATTGTATAAGTCCTTTGCACCAGCAGCACCGTTGCTGCCGTGCTCTTGTCCTGCTACCATAACGGGAACAAAACAAGCCCAAGATTACTCAGGGCTGCAATCTTTTTAAAATGCGCGTTACCTGCGTCGAGGTGAACTGTCCTCCATTAGCTGCCGTAACGCCTCTCTCATTAAGTCCGCGTGCAATTGCTGCCGGTCCTGTCTCGCCGCTGTCTATGATGCTCTGGATAACGGGAACGACTGCTTGGTCGTAGCTGGCGATCTGTTCGGCTTTAGCTGCTTGTATGCCGCCGAGTTTGACCCCACGCTGTTTTGCAGCTGCCAGCGCTGCCTTGGTCCGATCCGATATCATCTTGCGCTCTTTGTGCGCTAGGATCGCATACAAGTGGAGTTGGAACTCATCAGCATCCGGCATGTCCGCGCAGCGTATGCGAGTGCCTGTCTCCATCAGGTTCAAGATGAATGCGGCCTTACGTGAAAGTCGGTCCAACTTGGCGACGATCAGCGTGGCATTATTCGTCCTGGCGAATGCCATCGCCTTCATCAACTCGGCTCGATCATCGTTCTTGCCGGATTCTATCTCGGTGAACTCCGCTATCGGATTACAGTGGGCGACAGCTGCCCGCTGCGCCTCCAAGCCCAATCCGCTCTGTCCCTGCTTCTGCGTCGAGACACGATAATATGCGACATACTGTTGTGGTTGCATTGGTTGTAACTCCTTCGGCACGAGCAGCGTGCGTTGCTCGTTCCTGCTGCCGAAAAAGTTAAAGGGCGAGCGATCTTTTCGGTTGCCTTTTGACATGGGTGGAAATAACGCGCGTGAACCGAGTTCCTGACCGAAAAGGTGCGGAAATATCGGGCCACGTCTGGCAGCGGCGCACTGGATGTGTTGATTAAGTTAGGCCGGTCTGTTGAGCCCGACAGGATTATTGCCGTGTGGATTGCAGCGCTGATATCGTACTGATCGGAAACTCAGGTGTACCAGCGATTATAAACCGTCAGGAACTTGGCTGCATCACGCTTGTCCTCAAACAGCGTGTAGAAGACCTCATAATCGTCTTCGAACTCAGCTATCGCCGTCTTCGTCAACAACCACGGCACGGACTTATCGAACACGATAGCTGCCGAGCCGTTCAAGCGGATTGCCGTTTTCATCTCATCCAGCATGAAATCTTGGAACGCAAGCATGTCCTTGAACTTCTTTCCGGTCTTTGTGTCACCGGCTTTCCACTTGTCGATAAGCACCTGCCGATCGATGCAGCGGAAATAGCCTAGTGGCTCTTTCATCCCTCTGATGTACGCCAAGTTCACCAGGGCATGGGGAAACTCCAGAGTACGGTCCTTGATGTCCTGATAGTCCGGGTGTGTCTTTGCGATTGCCGGGGGAAAGCCAGTCAGCACATACCATTTTGCCCGCGCTACGGTGTTCAGGCTTGAATATTGGGAAAACCAGTCGATGATCTCGGAATAGTCGGTCGATTCAGGTCGCTCATTCATCATTGCTTGGCCCTTTGCGTGCATTTCGTTGCAGCTACAGCCGTGGCGCTTACCATTCAATTAAAGACTGTGGGCGGTAGTTGGCAGGGTTAATTCGCCGTTGCCTTTGTTCCTCTTTTGTTCTAACTTGCCGGGATGGAAAAACCGACCGCATTAAGCGAAACCATTTGCTCGTTATTGACGGAGGAGCCGATCAACCTTTTGGAGATCGGGCCTACTCTGGTGGGCCGTGGACATACCGAGGGTGAGATCGTCAACGCCCTGTACTGGCTCGTTGATGCCCGTCGTATCGAGTTGATGCCGGGTAATCGGGTGCGACTGCTTGCCGTGGAAACCGTGAAAGCGCGAACTGCGTGACCTATGCCCGTGGACCACACATTCGATAATGGCCGGGACTGGCTTTCTAATCGGAAAGGGCAAATCGCCTACCTGTCGTGCGTCTTATGTAAAGCCCGCCATCGCTATGCCATCGACAACATCGTTGCTCGTTCCGGTGACATGACTTTCGATAGCCTACCCGTTGCCACAGCCCGCGCTCTTGGTTGCCCGCGTGTGGATCGAGATTGCGCCATGACCGCACGGATTGAGCGGGTTCACGTCGATGCTGCCGCCCAGGCAATGCGGGATATGATGCGACTGCCGAAAGGGCTAATGCAATTGCCCGACATTACCGTTGGTCAGCTATCGGAGTGGCAGGTGTTATCCGCGTCATGCCGTTGCGGGCATCTACGTCTTATCGATCGTAAGCGGCTGGCTCGTTTCCCCCCGGATACCCGCATGTACGATATCGCCAAACTGCTTGTGTGCCGTAGCTGTGGAAGCAAGAAAGACGTGTGGTTCGCCTTCTCCATGATGATGCGATAAGTCGTGCGAGAATTAACCTTCAGCCAACCGTGCGATTGACTTTCTACTGTCTTTGCTGCCAAATATTGCCCGTAAAGGTTGGGGGCAATCTAATGTTTAAGACTACTCTCGCGCTAGTCGCGGCTGGCGTGATGCTTGGCGGCTGCGTGCAATCCACTGCTATGCGTGTCTCTCAGAACCAGATGATAATTCAAACCAGCGCTGACCCAGAATGTGGTTCGGTGGGAGCCGCGAAGGCAGCCCAAAAGCAAGCGGCTATCGAAACGATCAAAGCCGGATATGACCTCTATGTCATCACATCCGCTGCTGCTGCCAGCAACGTTCACGCAACGCAGCTGCCGGGATCGTACCAGACCTACGGCACCGTAAATTCCCATGGCGGCTACGGGACAGTGAACGCGACCACCACTTACATGCCCGGCCCTGTCATCATGAGTGGTTCTCATGATCAATCCATTGGCGTTCGCATGTTTAAGCAGGGTGAGCCCGGCAGCAATCAAGCCCTCTCCGCTCGAGAAACGCTTGGTCCGAAATGGGCTGTAATCGTCAAAGACGGGTCGAACGTCTGCATCTGATCCAGAGCCAAATACTCGAATGCATTTTAGGAACGTCATGAAAAAGTTTATCGCATTGGCATTTGCCGCGCTCGCGTTGGTTAGCTGTGAGACGACCGGAGATTCGAAATCGAATGTCGACATCGATAAACTGCCAGAGCGCGCCGCGCATTGGGAATGTTTGCGGGACAAAGTGAACGAATATTCGCGAGTCCAGGGGTCTCCCCTGGAGTTGGGGCAAATCGCGTCCTCCAGCTGCAACCGATCTCGCTATGCGCTCTACGATGCTTTGGTAAAGGCAAAAGGTCCCTATTTCGCGAAGGGATACATCGGCGCATCTGAAACAGAAGAACCAAAGATGATAGCAGCAGCAATCATCAAAAAACGCGGTTACTGAGGAAACATGAGAATCCTGTTAGCTGCATGGCGTGAATCTGCGGTGGAAATGCGAAAGCAGGTTTCATCAGTTCTCGTGTTTTGGCCATTCCTTTTGGTCGCAGTCCTTCTATGCGCGATCTTTTTCGCAGTGCGGGACTACCGTGACGTGAACGTTTTGGCCTCGTTTGCAGCTGGTTTAGTAAGTGGATCGCTCTACTCGTTCTAGGATACGATGCGCTCATCAGTTGGGCTTTCCTCTCAATTTTCACCTACCGCGTGTCTAAAGCAAAGTACGAACGTCCGATCAGCTACGCGAAATCGTCGCATGACGAAGTTCACGGCAGGTTCGCAGTGTATGGCGTGATCCTCACCCTTATTTGGGTAGTTCCAACGTTTTGGGCCGCGAGCCAAATCCCCGTTGTTGGCGATCAGATGGCGTTCATGTTCCGTGATCGGGGCGATTAAGCCCCGATCATCGAGAAGCCCAATGGGATCGGCAACGTTGTCTGACCTCCCGCAAATCGAGCCGTGATTTCACTGCCTGAGTTCAGAATGTAGCCGACCGGGTACAACTTGCCTGTGCCGAGTGCGGAGATATCAATGCCGCCGATACCCGTTGCCGGATCGAACGGCTCGCTGCCCTCTGCCGCGCCGCCGTTCCACAGGCCGTTGTTCTTTCTGATCCACATGCGGCGAGTGTCCGCGTCGAAAGCAACAGCTACGACATCACCATCTGCGATCTGGCCCATGAACGCGAGGTTCTGTCCCTGATAGCGGATGTAACTTTCGTGGCTGATGTAGCCGATTGCGTTTGCGTCCTGACCGGGATCGATCCAGTCGGCTTCCAGGTTTGTCGCAAAGTCGATGTTCATCAGGCCAACGCCGGTCGTCGGATCATTGCCGACCTTATGCGCGGTTTCGAAATACCATTTGCCGGTTTCCTTACCCGGAGCACCACGAACGCAGGCGTTGGTGAAGCCGTCTTCGGGCCAATAGACGGTGCGATCCGAGTTCTTCAACGCCATTTGCTTCGAGCAATCGACGGCGAACCATGTCGGAGGCAGCGTTGTGCGAGTACCCGGCCCGTTGATGGCCGCTTGCAGCACCGGCTTGTAGATCGCAGCTAGTGCCGCATAGCCGGTATCAGTGAGGTGGTTTCGGTCGAACGCATAATAGGTGGTGTTGCTGGCGTCGCTCGCCATGTCGAAACGAGGATCAGCGCCGAAGTCAAAGAGGCCATCGGCATCGAGGTCGGATGACCAGTAGTTTTTGATCCAGGTGTTGAACTGCACGTCAGCGACGTTCCAACTCTGGTACGGCGCGTCACCTTCATCGCTGGCAATGATCGTGCCGATAATGCGGCGCTGATAACCCTTGCGCTTTGCAGCCACTAGGACACGACGCAGGTTCACATAGGTCTGTCGGTCATTGTACTGCTGCGAGCGGTCGTTTGCGCCGATCATGAACGTAAAGATGTTGAAGTCCTTGGTCGGGTCGTATGCAGCACCACCGCGATTGTCGAAATCGTCCGCGATGTTCTGACCTGTGTAGCCGCCTGTCGCGATGTTCGCGAGTTCCATGACCGGACCTGCATCCAACTGTGCGAATGCGACCGGAGGATAAGCGTGCTGTTCATCCGATGCCAACGCACCAGCTGTCAAAGAATCACCCTCCGCAACGATCTTGTAGGTAAAGTTGGCCTTCGTGATCGGGCCAATTTCCGCCGACGTAGCCGTTGTCGTGCCGCCCAAATTGACCGCCGTGACGATAACGCTGAGCATCGTATCCTTGTCCGATGCCTGTACCGTATAGGTCAGGTCGGTTGCCTCGTTGATTTCGAAGCCATCGCTCAACCACTGCACGGTCAAAGTTGGGTCGCTCGTCCATGTGCCGAGGTTTGCCGTGAGAACAGCATCGATTTGCGGAAGACCGGAGATCGAAGGAGCGACTGTGTTCGTCGGAGCATTCTGGCTGACAGGGCCGACTGTCGCGGTGAAAGCGTTGGTCGAGCCAACAACGTTGGTTGCCGTGACGCGGGCATAGAATGTTGCACCGTAGTCCTCTGTGAGCAGCGCGAAGATATTGGCTGTGGCGCCGGAAAGGGCCGTGCCGTTCCTGAACCACTGATAGCTGTACGAGGATGGGCTATGCGCCCAAGTGCCGTTGCTCGTCATCAGTGTGGAGCCGACAAGCGCGTTGCCGCTGATGGCCGGGGCAACCGTGTTCGCTGGCTTCTCCGTGATCGGCTTAGCTGTGACCGCTGCCGTGGCTGCTGATGTAGAAGATGCAGAGCCGAAACTGTTGGTCGCTGTGACCGTGACGGTGATGGTCTTGCCAACCTCTGCGTCTGTCAGGTCATAAGTGCGAGAAGTTGCGCCGGAAATGTTCGTTCCCGCCGCCTTCCATTGATATGCATATCCGTCTGGGCTCTGTGTCCAAACGCCGAATGTCGTTCCAAGCGTGCTGCCGCTCTGTGGTGTGCCGCTGATCGCTGGCGCTGTCGTCACAGTCGGAGCCGCTGTCGGTGGAGCCGCCGGGGTTGTCGTACCTTGGGGGCTCAGCGAGAATGAAAAGCCGAAACCCATATTAGCGTGTCACCTGATATCCGCGAACCTTGACGGACGTTGCTGATGGCGACTTCGCATAGACCTTATCCGTCGCATTCAGGGTGAAACTGATCGACACGTCGCGCTGACGGTCAAAGTGCAGGTAATCATCTGTCGTAGCAGCGGGAAGGCTCTGCGCTATCGCCAGGAATACGCTGGTGCTGGTCGGATCAAGTTGAATGCCGCAGCTTGCGATGGTCGTTCCATCAACGATCTGCGTCCATGCGGTGTTTGTCGGGATAGCGGAGAATGTGTTTGTGACGGCCATACGGGCACTCCTATTTGGATTATCCCGTATTTACCTCCTACACTACGGAAAGACGCTCTTCCCGGTAGAATGATTAGGAAGTCACCCAAAACGGTTGCAGTTGGAATTTCGGGTCGGTAGAGAATTTCACAGAAAAGAATATCAAAGGGATTGTGCTGATGACCAGATTTGCAAAGCCTATCGACCGTATTGCTCAGGCAACCTATGTAGTGTTCGCCTTGGCCTCGGCCGTCGCTTTGATGTTCGCCGCCGTGAATCTGGTGATGTTACGCCTCGAAGATTTGGCCGGCTGCGCTGTCCTAACCGTTATATTTTACGGGTTGGGTTGGGGCAGTCGCTGGCTGATCAATGGCACAAGTACGTCGCTGCTCGACTACGTGATCAACACCCAAAATCTGGGTGACCAGATATACCAAACCAATACCGAGTCGGTGGAGACTCGTGTGCCACCACGCAACTCTAAGGAATATCTGGATTGGGCTAATCGCGAAGGAAAATGGGCCGACACGAAAGACCCGTGACCTTTTATGCGACATCTCCCTCGCGCTTTTTGAACAACGAACGCATGTAATCGCAGAGGTGAGCGCCGACGCCGAGATCATGACGGCAGTCACGAACAGATCGGAGAACCCGAACAAATGTAGCAATCCTGCGATACCGGCAGTGATCGCGAAGATGAAAAGAGAACTGATCACCGACATGATCACGCCTCCTTCGCCGGAACAGCGATCTCGTCGCAACCAACAGCGGCCAGGATCTGATTGATCGCCGTCAGCTGCTTTACGCTAAGGTCTTCGCCAGCACGGCCACGGACATATTTGTGTGGCTTGGCAAGTTTGCCGATAACGCCCTCAAGCACTTCACGCTGGGTGGAGAACTTGCGTAGCTGACTTCCCCAAATGCCGCTGTTCCTGTCGAGGATCAGGTTCAAGCCGACATAGATGGTCGGATCGTCCTTGTTCGTGCGGGCCTTGTCGAGAATGTCGATGGCATTGCGCAGATAGCTATGCTCGGCATCGGAAAGCCTGACGTACTGGACGTTGGCACGGGTCGTTTTCGACGGGCGCTCGATGAGGGTTGAGGCGATGACTGCATCGCCTGTTGCGCGGATCGTGGCGGCGGGCGTTGTTTCGAATAGGTTTGTGTCTAGGTCTTGCATGGGAGTTTTCTCCTTCTTGATTAGTGAACTCGTGGGAAACTAAAGGCGGCCATCTGCTGGAATTCTACGGCTTGGTGAGCGCGACCAAAACGATAGACAACCTCAAAGCCCATGCAATCGGCACGCACTCCTGCAACCGCATGGCAAGTCTGGAATTCGGCTGCCACGCTGTAGTCGAACAGGACTTGCGATTTATCGATGTTGATGCCGTCAGGACCGGCCATCTGATAGATCCGATAATGCACTCCGATGAAGGCCGGATTTGCGAAGTCACGAGTGTCGGACTTCCATTCAGAACGGGCATCATCAAGGGCAAAGAACTTGCTTGTATCGCTGTCAGCGTTCAGGGCCGTGAGGACAAGTTCGGTTGCCTGCTCTGCCGTGAGTTCGGGCGCTTCTGACGTTTCTGATTGCTTTCTAAAGAATGCGAACATGGGAGTTTTCTCCTTCTTGATTATTGGGATAGTTTTGCGAGCAGCACGTCTTCGCCGTCGAGCCAGGCGGCTCCGATCGCATGCAAAGTCTGCACACGACTGTCGGCTTTTGAACTTCTCTCAAACAAGCTGTTGTTCGAGGGGTCCATTGGATTGGCACGAAGAATTTCTTTATCGAGGATTGCCGCTTCGTTCATGCTGCCGATCAGCTGGCGAGCAATTTCGAGCATCGCCGCATCGTTACGGGAGACGCGGACAGTTGCAGCGCGGACCCTAGCGAGGCCGTCAAAGCGCGCCTTCACATGCTCCGGGGATTGCTTCTTGCCCTTGAGCGCCTTGGTGCGACCCGCACTGAGTGCAGCCAGATGTTCGGGGCTAAGTGATTGGCCTTTTTTTGGCATCGGGAGTTTTCTCCTTTTATTGTTATCTACGTTCTTATTTATGCCTGGGCGTCGGAAGCCGGGCTCGATGGCCTCACTTCCCGAAGAAACTGCGGTCGCGAACGATCATCTTCTTCGGCTCTTCCGAACGCGGCTCCAGATGAGCGCGTGCCTCATCGCGATAGAGACCAATGGCAACCAATGACGACTGCTTCGTCTTCGTGAAGGGCTTATCCAAGGCCACGCTTTGGATGAAGTTCTGATAGAACATGTGGACGACGTGCGGCTTGCCGTGTTCCTTGTAGATGATGCAGGCGCTGTACCCGACCGGCTCGAAACGGGTCTTGCCGAACTGATCCTTGCCCTGCTCCTTGAGGATTGCGATCTGCGGCTTGAGTTCGAAAGAACGCTCCGCTGCGCACAATTCGGCAAAGAACGCCTCTAGGTCGTCGTACCAGCCGTTCCACATGTCCTTGGCCTTGACCTTCTGGCGGAGGTCACGCGAGCGGCTGTAGAAATTTGCGATGCAGACATAATCGTCCTCTTTCGCGCTGGTCGGATTGATCTGCATCGTCAGCTTCGCCGTGTGCTGGGTCTTGTTCTTCACGACACCGTTGTCAAAATAATCGACGCGGACCTTGTAGAAGTCGGGATCAAATAGCTCCGGCTCGGCCTCGTCATCGAGAACCGCAACGTCATCTAGGTCAACGCCCAGGTCGTCGGTGTCAGGTTCGGCGGGGGTCGTCTGGGGCTTAACAGACTTGTCTTCCGAGGCGGATGAGCAGAGCGAAGACGTGTCGGAGTTGTCAGGCGTCGTTGCGGATGCAGCGAGCGCGGTTACTGGCGAAGCAGGCAGAGCCGCGAGCGCCTTATCATCCGAGACAGGAAAGTCACCCCTTACGTCAGCGTCGATGTGCGCCACAGGCGCGACGCTTTTAAGGATTACATTATCATTCTTATCATTTAAAAGAGTCGCGCCTTGGATAGCATCACTCGCAGCCGCCTTTATATCCTTAAAAGAGTCGCGGTTGGAAAAGTAATCGTTGGCGACGACTACGTGTGACGTGCCTTCCTGACGAGCGCGATTTGCGCGAACCAGGGCGAGGATTTCGGCAGCAGTGTGAGATTGTGTAGACATTTTCGTTTCCATTCTTTTTCTTCTTGTTTGAAACAATGAACCCACTTGCTGTCGTCGGAGTAGCAAGTGGGTTCATTTCAGAAGAAAACTGGAAACCAACGTTGTCTGCGGAGTTTTCGAACACTCCGTTTTCCGACGACGCTGTGTTCACATATTATTTATGCAATTTAACAGATAACTGCTTGAAATAGCGATATCTTTCTTAAAAGAGTCGCGCCTGGGGATCGGGCAAATTTTAGCGACCCCGTACACGCGAAAATAAGTCGACCCTGATACAACTCGTAAGTTCAGTTGGGGGCGGACATGAAATTTCCGGCAGTTGTTCTATTGTGTTCGACGACGGCTTTTCTCGGAGCCGGGGGCTATACGGTGCTGCCGAGCGCAATCACCAACGCTTTCAATCCGAGCTGTAAGATCAAAGGCAACATCAGCATCAATTCGGGCGAGCGCATCTTTCACGTGCCGGGCCAGCACTACTATGCCGCCACGAAAATCCGACCCGATTACGGCGAACGCTGGTTCTGCTCCGAAGCGGAAGCACGCGCTGCGGGCTGGCGCAAGGCTGGCTATTAAAGCAGTCACTGGCCGCCATAGATGCCCCAGGAACGCAATGGGCGTATCCGACGCGTGCTTGTGTGCGGATATGGAAAACGCGCCAGTGACGTTCCACGGCGCATTAGATTAGATGGGAGGGGCAAGCGTCAGCAGGCTAACCCCTCCCAAGTGCCGAGCGTCACAACAGGTAAAGACGCTGGGGTCGGCATATGTACTTACCTACAACCATCACGAAAGTTCCAGAGAAAGAGCCTACCACTTTGGAGGTACGCCTTATCGTTCCTCGGCCAGCACATGCAGGATGACATCTTCACCACGCATGTAGGCTTCGAACACCTCATATTCCGATGGCAACATGTACGGGGTCCATTCCGCGACAACCGGGCTGACACTATGGGTGTGACCCGGCATGAATGTGAAGGTCGTCGGATGCGACACGCTGCTTGCCGAGACAATGCCGTTCAGCTGGTTGAAGACCGCGTAGGCGTGCTGATGGACAGCTAGGCGCGCCGTGTATTCCTCACGGTTGTCGGCCAAGCGGTTCATCATTTTTTTGAACAGGGTGAACGCAGCAAGGTCGTTGCGGGTCATTTCGGTCATGGGATTTCGCTCCTTCTTGGCGTGTTGCCGTATTTACCGGCTCAAAGAAAAACCCCTTCCCTCGGAGCGTTGAGAGAAGGGGCATACCGTTCTTGGAGTGTGAGGGCCGGCTTAAAGCGCTCACGTTCTATTTAGCCCCTGACTTCGGATAACCACTCCGAAACGCTCATCGTGCGCCGCACCGTCGTATCAACCGGTGGGACCACTCGCGGGCGACGTTGCAGCACATCGGATTTCGTCACGACAACCAAGTTCGCAATCGTCCAATCGGCAGTCTCGTCCTGGCGGAGCATTGAGACACCACGCGGCTTTTCAATCTTGTAATCACGAAGCGGATGACTGCCCCAAAAGGTCAGCCATTCATTCAACTCGATAGCCCAACCATCGCGACCACGGCGGTTGCGTGCTCTCCAATAGAAGTCTTCGAAAAATGCGGTCTGTTGCTCGTCCATGCTGGTCTCCTTTTCCGCAATTATGCAGCCGCAGGACCATGGCAGTCATTATTCATGACTACGGGTCCGACGTTATTGCCGAACCCGTTTGAGCAGCCATCGCATATACGACGAATTATTTACCACGTCCTCTTTCTCGAACATTAGATTATGCTACTTTGATAACCGGTTCTGCCTGGAACCGAGCCCCGAAGAGGTCCGCTGGCGCCCCAATGCGGCGGACCTCTCACCTCGGTATAAATAACCGGTGACGGTTGCTTGCATGGCAGTTCTCATAGTTTTCCTTGACCCTTCCCGTGTTTGTCTCCCGGGAAGGGTTTTTCATGTCCGCAAACAAAAGAGGCCCGCTGGACAGAGCGGGCCTAAGTTTGTGATATCAATTTGAGGAGTGGCCCGGTCGGCCGATCTCGTTCTACGACGTAACCCTTAAAGATCTACTATCCGTTGTGCCGCCCGTGCAGCTATTGTATATTCGGACAGTGGTCGCTTCGGATGAAAATGTAGGTCGCGCTCGATGCGCAAACCCCACGGCCCCTTGATGCTCTCCAACTCCTCCAAACTCACATAACCGAGTTCGGGCGTGCCTTGGCCGACACCACAAAGCCCAAAGCAACGGCCATCGGGTTCCATCTCTGTGATGATCCATGTCGCGTTTGCCCAGGGCGTGAACCATTTCACCACCGGGATATGATCGGCCTCACCTGCTTCGAGATTGTTGCGGATCAGCTGCGCACGTAGTTCAGGTGTCAACAGGATCATACCGAAGCCATCCCCTTCACCTCAACGGCGAAGCGCTGCTCGATCAGTTTGCGTTCCGTTTTCCATTCTGCAACGCTTGCATAGGTTTCATCGAAAGCCACGCCATCGATCTTGCCCCATACACGAAATGCCGACTCCGCTTCAATTTGGATTTGCATCAACTTGCTCCGTGTTTCAACTTACACGAGCAGTGTATTTCCGTTGTCCTGATAAGCGAGCGAAGAGTGCCAGTTTAGCCAAAAGAGTCGAAACGCAAAAAGCGCTGTAAAAACAGCGCTTCGTGCATTCTTAGGCTTGTGTGCTTTAGTAGATACGTGCTTGCCGGAATCTTAACTGAAACACCCTATGCAGCGTCCTTTTGGGGGTTGTCGGGGTCGATCCCGTAGTCCTTCAACTTTCTGTAAAGCGTCGAGCGACCGATGCCCAGCTTGCGAGCGACCTGGCTCATTTGGCCACGATAGAACTTGAGCGCGAATCGGATCAGCTCTTCTTCGACATCGGCAAGCTTGCGCACGTCACCTGATGGATTGGTGCTCGAAATCGCGTTGTCGGGTGCGTCGTTGATCCGCGCCGCGACATTGTCGGCCACCGTCTGCGAGACACCGAATTCGGCAGCGGCGATCTCGCCGAGGCGAACATTGCTGCTGTTGTCGGCAACCAGCGCCAGATGATCGACCACGTCGTATTCCGGAAGCTGCGCCGCGATCTGCGGGAAGTCGGCTTCCGTCAGCTCCGGGCCATCGGCCAGAACCACGGCACGGAAGATCGCGTTCTCCAGCTGGCGGATATTGCCCGGCCAGTCGTAAGCGGTGAGCAGGGCCAGCGCGCCGGCATTGACCGTCATGCGGTTGCCATTCTTCTGCTCGCTCGAGAAGCGCTCCGTGAACACCCGCACCAGATGCGGAATGTCTTCCTTGCGCTTGCGCAGCGCCGGGATGGTGATGGGGAACACGTTGAGGCGATAATAGAGATCCTCGCGGAAGTGGCCGTTCTTGACCTCTTCGATCAGATCCTTGTTGGTCGCCGAGATCAGACGGACGTTGACCTTGTGCGCGGTGCGCGCGCCGACGGTCTCGATCTCGCCCTGCTGTACGGCGCGCAACAGCTTCACCTGAACGTCGAGCGGCAGATCGCCGATCTCGTCGAGGAAGATGGTGCCGCCATCGGCTTCCATGAACTTGCCGACATGCCGCTCCGTGGCGCCCGTAAAGGCCCCCTTCTCATGGCCGAAGAGGATGCTCTCGACCAGATTGTGCGGAATGGCGCCACAGTTGACGGTGACGAAAGGCTTGCCGGAACGGTCGCTACCCGACTGGATGGCGCGGGCCACCAGCTCCTTGCCGACGCCGGATTCACCTTCGAGCACGACGGGAATGTTGGATTGCGCGGCGCGCTGGGCGAGATCCAGCACGCGGATCATCGCCGGGCTTGCCGACACGATATCGTCGAAGCCGACGGCACCGGAGCGCGAACGCCGTCCGGCGCGTGCCTTGACCTCGCGTTGATCGAGCTTCAGCGCATTGGCGATCGAATTGGAAATCCGCTCCGGCGAGACGGGCTTGACGACGAAATCGAAAGCACCGGCGCGCATCGCCTGCACCACCGTCTCGATCCCACCCTGCCCGGTCTGTACGATCACAGGAATTTGCGTACCGAAGGCATGGATCGCCTCGAGAAATTCGAGGCCCGTCATCTCGGGCATCATCAGGTCGAGAACGATGACGTTGTAGAGGCCACCGGCCCTCTTCACCATCTCAAGACCGATCCGGCCATTCTCTGCCTGGTGGACGACGTGTCCGTGACGCTCGATGGCGTTCTTCAGCAGTCTGCGCTGTACAGGATCGTCTTCGACGACAAGTATCTGCGCTGCACCCTTGTGCTCGTTGTAACCGGTCATTGCTGCCTCACTTCATGCGAAACCTTGAATGGCAATGTCGCAGAAAGGCTTGAACATCCAGTTTTGAGAAATAATCGCATTTTAACGTTTGTGACGAAGGCGGATTCGCCTCGAAACGACGCTCCTGCGCGACGAAAAGCCCCTTGATGCCAAGGCTTTGGGCGCTTAGACAGTCAGACCTGTCGTAAAATAGGAAGAGGATCCCGCTTATGAAAAACCCGCTCTTCGGCGCCGAATACAACTTTTCGGTAAGCAATGCCGGTTCCGCGAAGGCGATCGAACTCGGCGACCTCCCCACCTGGAAGCTTCAGGACCTCTATCCTTCCGCCACCTCCGATGCCTTCAAGGCCGACATGGCGAAGGCCGAAAAGGACTCTCTCGCCTTCGAAGCCAAGTGGAAGGGCAAGCTCGCCGACGCCGCGACCAAGAAGGGCGCAGACGGCATCGGCCAGGCGCTGAAGGAATATGAAGCGCTCGACGACATCATCGGCCGCCTCGGCTCGTTCGCGGGCCTCACCTATTTCTCCGACACGTCGAGCCCGGCCAACGGCAAGCTCTACGGCGACGTGCAGGCGAAGATCACCGATTTCTCCGGCCACCTGCTGTTCTTCACGCTCGAGCTCAACCGCATCGACGACGCCGTGATCGACGCCTGCATGGCCAACGACCCCGATGCCGGCCACTACCGCCCCTGGCTGGTCGACCTGCGCAAGGACAAGCCCTACCAGCTCGACGACAAGCTGGAGCAGCTCTTCCTTGAGAAGTCGATGACCTCGGCCGCCGCCTTCAACCGACTGTTCGACGAGACCATGGCCGAGCTGCGCTTCGAGGTGGATGGCGAGATGCTGTCGATCGAAGTGACGCTGAACATGCTGCAGGACCGCGACCCCGAAGTGCGCCGCAAGGGTGCCATGGCGCTCGCCAAGACCTTCAAGGACAATCTGCGCATCTTCACGCTCATCACCAACACGCTCGCCAAGGACAAGGACATTTCCGACCGCTGGCGCGGCTTCGAGGACATCGCCGATTCAAGACACCTCGCCAACCGCGTCGAGCGCGAAGTGGTCGATGCGCTGGCAGCCGCCGTCCGCGACGCCTATCCGCGCCTGTCGCACCGCTATTACACGATGAAGGCGAAGTGGCTCGGAATGGATCAGATGGAGTTCTGGGACCGCAACGCGCCGCTGCCGGAAACCTCAAACGCCGTCATCTCCTGGACCGAGGCAAAGGACACTGTTCTCTCGGCCTACGGTAATTTCGCCCCCGAGATGGCCGCGATCGCCAAGCGCTTCTTCGACGAGGAGTGGATCGACGCGCCGGTCCGTCCCGGCAAGGCGCCAGGCGCCTTCGCGCACCCGACCGTCCCCTCCGCCCACCCCTACGTGCTGGTCAACTATCTCGGCAAGCCGCGCGACGTGATGACGCTCGCTCATGAACTCGGCCACGGCGTCCACCAGGTGCTGGCCGGCGGCCAGGGCGCTTTGATGTGCCAGACGCCGCTGACGCTCGCCGAAACCGCCTCCGTCTTCGGCGAAATGCTGACCTTCCGCGCCCTTCTCGACAAGACCAAGGACAAGCGCGAGCGCAAGGCGATGCTCGCCCAGAAGGTCGAGGACATGATCAACACGGTCGTGCGCCAGATCGCCTTCTACGAATTCGAGCGCAAGGTTCACACCGCGCGCAAGGAAGGCGAGCTGACGGCCGAGCAGATCGGCGAATTGTGGCTGTCCGTCCAAGCCGAAAGCCTCGGCCCGGCGATCAAGATCTCCGAGGGCTACGAGACCTACTGGACCTACATCCCCCACTTCATCCACTCGCCCTTCTACGTCTACGCTTATGCCTTCGGCGACTGCCTGGTAAACTCGCTCTACGCCGTCTACCAGAAGGCCGATCAGGGTTTCCAGGACAAGTATTTCGAACTCCTGAAGGCGGGAGGCACCAAGCATCACTCCGAACTCCTCAAGCCCTTCGGCCTCGACGCCACCGATCCGTCGTTCTGGAGCAAGGGTTTGTCGATGATCGAGGGGCTGATCGACGAGCTGGAAGCGCTAGATAAGGGCTGAGATAGGAAGCTTCACAAGCGCTGTTCCTTATCTCCAGCTAAACAAAGAGTTGGGGCGTTACGCCGCCACAGGTCTCTTCTCCCCGACAGGGAGAAGTGCCGGAGCGTAGCGAGGCGATGAGGGGGCGGAGCGCAAGCGACGCCTTGAGCGAATGCACCAAGATGACTGATAGACCGCCCAGCAGCCCCTCACTCTCCCTCATTCCTGTGCTTGTCACAGGAATCCAGCATGCCCAAGTCCTTGGGCATGGGAGATGTTATGCCGCGAAGAAAAGGTCCTCTCACGGCGCGGACGCGCCGTGGCTGGATTCCTGTGACAAGCACAGGAATGAGGGAGTGAACTAATGTCCGCCCCCCACATCCTCTTCCGCGACGACACATCCGGCCAGGTCATGCTCTTCGCCGACCCGACCGAGATCATCGTCGCCCACACCCGCGCCGAGGTCTTTACCGGCCTCGCCCGCATGGAGGAGGCCAGAAAGTCGGGCAAGTGGCTCGCCGGCTACATCGCCTACGAAGCCGGCCACCTCTTCGAGGACAAGCTCGCCGGTTTCGCCATCGAGAACCGCACGACCCCGCTGCTGTGCTTCGGCGTCTTCGACCACCCGCAGCCGGACGACCACCCGCTCGCCCAACCAACACAACGCCTCGAAAACGAAGAGTTCCTGACGGCGCCGCAAGCCGCATGGGACTTCGCCACCTACAAGAACCGCTTCGACCGCCTCCACCACCACCTCATGCAGGGCGATTGCTACCAGGCCAATCTCACCATGCCGATTACGGCCCGCTGGTCCGGTGACCCGCGCGCCGCCTTCTGGTCGCTAATCGAACGACAGCCGGTGAAATACGGTGCGCTGGTCGATCTCGGCGGTCCGGTCATCCTGTCGCGCTCGCCCGAACTCTTCTTCCGCACCGACGAGGAAGGCTGGATCGAGACGCATCCGATGAAGGGCACGGCAAGGCGCGCCAGCACCCCCGCCGAGGACGAGGCGATCAAGCAAGCCATGCTCGCCGATATCAAGACGCAGGCCGAAAACCGCATGATCGTCGATCTCCTGCGCAACGACATCTCCCGCATCACGGAAGTCGGCACGCTCGACGTCCCAAAGCTCTTCGACATCGAGACTTATCCTACGGTACACCAGATGGTGAGCCATGTGCAGGCAAAGCTCCTCCCCAACCTCGAAATCCGCGACATCCTCGCCGCCCTCTTCCCCTGCGGCTCGATCACGGGCGCGCCGAAGATCAGCGCCATGACCATCCTGCACGAACTGGAAGACGGCCCGCGCGACGTCTATTGCGGCGCCATCGGCATGATCGCGCCATCGGGCGCCATGCGCTTCTCCGTCGCCATCCGCACGCTGACGCTCTTTGACGACGGCCGCGCCGTCTTCAATGTCGGCGGCGGCATCGTCATCGATTCCACCGCAGAAGCCGAATACGAGGAGTGCCTCCTGAAGGCCCGCTTCGCCATCGGCGACCAGCCGATCGCAGGAACGGGAAGCGTCTGACCGTGGCCGATTTCTCGCTGATCGAAACCCTGCGCTACGAGCCGGACACAGGCTTCATCCGCCTGCGCCTGCATCTCGCCCGCCTAACCCGCTCCGCCCGCCGCATTGGTTTCCCGCAGCCGGCGGGTGCGCTCGAAAGACTGCAGCAAGCCGTTGCCGGCGCCACGTCTCCCCAGCGCGTCCGGCTGACCTTCGACGAGAACGCGACTATCGAGGTCACATCAGCCTCCTTCACGCCGCTCGCGCCCGACACCACCTGGACCATCCGCATCGCCGACCAGCGGCTCGACTCCGCCGACAAGCTGCTGCGCATCAAGACGACGCACCGCGCCGTCTACGAGGCCGCACGCGCCGAATACGCCCCTCATGAAGCCGACGAAGTGCTGATGCTGAACGAGCGCGACGAGGCCTGCGAGGGCACGATCACCTCGATCTTCCTCGAAGATGGCTCGGGCACGCTGCGCACGCCGCCGATCTCCTGCGGCCTGCTCGCGGGCGTGCTGCGCACCGAGCTGATCTGCCAGCGCAAGGCCCGCGTCGGCCGCATCACGCGCGATGATCTGAAGACCGGAAAACTCTATGTCGGCAACTCCCTGCGCGGGCTGATCCCGGCAAGGCTCATTGACTAAAGCATGTCGCGCAAAAGTGTGCAGCGGTTTTGCGGCTCCGACATGCGACCAAACAAAGACTTAAAGCGTGGCAAGCGAATCCGCAGGATCGCGACACGTTTTAGGCAACGATCCGCAACCGATCCCGCCCGCCCTGCTTGGCGTGATAGAGCGCCTCGTCGGCGCGCGCATAGAGCTCGCGCGCCGTATCGCCGGGATGCAGTTCCGCAAGCCCGGCCGAGCAGGTGTAGGAGAAACTCGGCACGCTGAGGATCGGCCGGGCGCCGCGCACCGTGGTCAAGATCCGCTCGATGATCAACTCGCCCTGCGCCAGGGTCGTATCCGGCAGGATCAGCATGAACTCCTCCCCACCAATCCGGCCGAAACTGTCGCGCCTGCGCACGAGAGGATGCACCCGCCGGGCGAAATCGACCAGCACGTCGTCACCCGTCTGATGCCCATAGAGATCGTTGATGCGCTTGAAGAAATCGAGATCGATGATGCAGATGCAGCCACCCATGGGCCGCGGCGCGGCATGACCGTTGGCGAGACTGTCGAGCGCCGCCATCATGAAGCGGCGGTTGGAGACGCTGGTGAGCTCGTCCGTCTGTGAGGCCTTCAGCGCGAAGTCGCGATCCTGCCGGACATCCCGCTCGCTGGCTTTCAGATGCGTGATGTCGCTGGCGATGCAGAGCATCCAGCCGTCCTTCTGAACCGTCTCCGTCATCCACAGCCAGCGCCCGTCGACCACATCCGTCTCGAAGGCGCGAAACGGCAGCTTGCCGCGCCGCGATTGTGCCGAGACCAGCCAGGTCTCGAAGTCGGAGGTCCGGATGATCGTGCCCTTGCCGCTGCGCGTATTGCGCCGCATCAGCTCGGCCCATAGCGGGCACTCCTCGGGGTCCAGCGAATAGGTGCTGCGAAAGGCCGGGTTCGCGTAGCGCAGGCGATCGTCCTGATCATAAAGCGCGATCAGGACGGAACTGTCTTCCTGCAATTCCGCAAGCCGCTCCGATATCTGGTTCATCCGATGGTTCCGGGGCGTGGATATAAGATGATTCGCAGTTTGACGCAGAAATCTGAAAAGAAGATGGATGGTTTCGGCGCAATTGCACTATTTGGTTGTTCCGGAATGCGACGCCTTGGTTCACGGCGGAGATAGCCGGGCTGGAGGTTTGGGAGGGGTAAGCCGATGAACAGCGAACTGCGCGACCATATCCGTTTGCTGGAAGAGAGGTTGTTCGACCAGACGGTCCGCAACAAGCGCAGCCTGCTCGAGACCCTGCTCTCACCGGATTTTCGCGAGATCGGCAGCTCCGGTCGCCTTTATCGTTACGAGGAGATCATCGCCGCTCTGCTGGAAGAGCCCAGCGACGGCACGACGCGCCAGCTGACGGATTTCGAAATTCAAACACTCGCATCCGACGTGGTTCTCGCCACCTATCGCTCGGAGCGCATCGTCCGGGGGGAGCCGCCCGTCCAGGCGCTCCGCAGCTCCATCTGGCGCCGCGATGCCAACGGCACGTGGCGCATGGTCTTCCATCAGGGTACGCCGGAGCGCTAGAGTTCATCCATGACGCCACCGACCTACACGCCCTATGACGGCTCGGCCAAGCCCTTCACCATCGGCCTGATGCCGCTCGATCCCGACCGTTGGATCGAGCCCGATGCCGATTGGGCTCGCTATGTCGGCGAAAAGCGTGCGCTGGTCGAGAGCAGTCGCGACGACGTCTTCGTCGCTGAAGCCGACACATCGGACGCACAACAGGAAGCGCTCGACCTGCTGCGGCAACATCTAACCGAACGCCACCCCAACCTCTGTCCCGAGATCGCAGGTGACCTTCCGCCGCTGCTCCGCGCCGGCCTGATGATCCAAGACGATCTTGTCATCATGCGCCGCAGGCAGGATGGCTGGCATCTCGTGGCCGGTTTCGTCGCCTTCCCCTCCTCATGGTCGCTGCGCGAAAAATTCGGCCGGCCGATGCATGCGATCCATGCGGATGTGCCGGGCTTTAGCGAGGGCACGCGAAACGCCACCCTGATCCACCGCATCTTCGACAATCTGCAGGTTTCTCAACCGGTCGAGCGGCTGAACTGGTCGGTCAACACCTCGAGCGCCCTCTTCCTGCCGCTCTCCAAGCACCGCCGCCCACCGCAGGCCGAACCGTTTACGCTGGACGATCGCTTCGCCCGCGTCGAGCGCCAGACGCTGCGCAAGCTCCCACGCTCGGGCGATATCCTCTTCACCATCCGCGTCTACGTCGACCCGATCTCCGCTATTGCCCATCACCCGCAGGCGCAAAGCTTGGCGGCCAGCTTCGCCGCGCAGCTCGAAAGCCTCGACGAGCACCAGGCGGCCTACAAGGGACTGAGCCTGCAGAAGCGCGAGTTGGCGGCGAAATTGCACGCGTTTGCAAGCAATGATCGCTTCACCTGATATTTACATTCCCGGCCGGAACGCTCTTTATTGTGACGTGATTTTGTGATTAGAGCCGGTCACCTAGCGGTATTTGAACGATTTCAAATGAATTCTTAGAGGCTTCTCGCCTTCGTCGCCTTCCACAGGAGAAAAGAATGACGGAACAGAACCACCCGGTATATGCCGAAATTACCGGCCCGATCGTCATGATCGGCTTTGGCTCCATTGGCCGCGGCACGCTGCCCCTGATCGAGCGCCACTTCAAGTTCGACAAGAGCCGGATGGTCGTCATCGACCCGCGTGAAGAACCCTCCGACATGGAGATCCTCAAGCAGCACGGCGTCCGTCACATCAAGGAATATGTGACCAAGGACAACTACAAGGAGCTGCTGAAGCCGCTTCTGACCGAAGGCGAAGGCCAGGGCTTCTGCGTCAATCTCTCTGTTGATACCGGCTCGCTCGACCTGATGAAGCTCTGCCGCAAGCTCGACGTTCTCTATATCGACACCGTCGTCGAGCCGTGGCTCGGCTTCTACTTCGACAAGTCCATGAAGAACGCCGACCGCACCAACTATGCGCTGCGCGAAACCGTTCGCAAGGAAAAGGCCAAGAACCCGGGCGGCGCCACCGCCGTTTCCACCTGCGGCGCAAACCCGGGCATGGTTTCCTGGTTCGTCAAGCAGGCGCTGGTAAACCTCGCAAACGACACCGGCCTGAAGTTCGACGAGCCGGATCAGCATGACCGCGAAGGCTGGGCCAAGCTGATGAAGAAGCTCGGCGTCAAGGGCGTCCACATTGCCGAGCGCGACACGCAACTCACCAAGAACCCGAAGCCGCTCAATGTCTTCTGGAACACCTGGTCCGTCGAAGGCTTCATTTCCGAAGGTCTGCAGCCGGCCGAACTCGGCTGGGGCACCCACGAAAACTGGATGCCGAAGAACGCCAAGAAGCACAAGAAGGGCTGCCAGGCCGCCATCTACCTCGAGCAGCCGGGCGCCAACACCCGCGTTCGCACCTGGTGCCCGACACCTGGCCCGCAGTATGGCTTCCTCGTCACCCACAACGAGTCCATCTCGATCGCCGATTACTTCACGGTGCGCGACAAGGACGGCGAAGTGACCTTCCGCCCGACCTGCCACTACGCCTACCATCCCGCAAACGACGCCGTTCTGTCGCTGCACGAGATGTTCGGCAACGGCGGCACCGCGCAGCCGGTTCACCACGTTCTCGACGAGCATGAACTCGTTGATGGCGTCGACGAACTCGGCGTGCTGCTCTACGGCCACGAGAAGAACGCCTACTGGTTCGGCTCGCGCCTGTCGCTCGAAGAGACCCGCCGCATCGCGCCTTACCAGAACGCCACCGGCCTGCAGGTCACCTCGGCGGTTCTGGCCGGTATGGTCTACGCGCTTGAAAACCCGAAGGCCGGCATCGTCGAAGCCGACGAGATCGACTACAAGCGCTGCCTCGAAGTACAGCTGCCCTACCTCGGCCCGGTCGAAGGTCACTACACCGACTGGACCCCGCTCGATGGCCGCCCGGGCCTCTTCCCCGAGGACATCGACACCAAGGATCCTTGGCAGTTCAAGAACATCCTCGTTCGCTGATAGAAACGAGATCACGATCACCAGATGCCCGCCGCAAGGCGGGCATTTTTGTAACGCCTGCTGTATAAATGCCCTGACGCGCGCAAGAAGCCTTGCCTTCCCGGAACGCTCGCGCCATGTGTTCGTTAACCAAGCGTTATGTTTTTCGGTCTGAACCTCCGGGAGAATCTTATGAGACTCAAAACCCTCCTCGTGATCGCGAGTGCTTCGGCGGCCCTTTCGGCATGCGTTCCGCAGTCACCGCGTCCGATGCCCGTTGCCGCCGCCCCGGCGCAGACAGGCGTGGAAGGCTCCTGGTCGGATCCGAACGGCATCATCTCCACCTTCCAGGCTGGCACGTTCACGACGCGCACGACCGACACCAACCAGATGCTGGCCTCGGGCACCTACATCAACACGTCGCCGACGCTGGTCGAGATCAACATGACCTCGCTGGTGCGCAAGACGCAGTCCAAGGTCAACTGCGCGCTGGTCACCCAGAGCCAGCTCAACTGCACCTCCGACAGCGGCTCGCAGTTCAGCCTCAACCGCCACATGTAAATCGCCTTGTATGGTCGATCGGAAAAGCTCCCCTCGCGGGAGCTTTTTTTGTTTACCGCTCTTGGAATGCACCCGCGCTGTCACAGGTTTTTCTCTTGCGGCCACTAAGGGTTGATGGAAACATCGACCGTGTAGGGACGGCGGGGCTTGGGGGACTGGCATCCGGCAAACCGGATCAGGTTCGAGCGCCGCCGATAAAACCAGGAGAACAGGATGACGAAATCGTTTCAATTCGGTCTGCTGACCGCGTCCGTATTGGCGCTGTCGAGCAGCGCCGCCTTTGCCGATTACCAGCTCAATATTTTACACATCAACGATTTCCATTCGCGCATCGAGGCGATCAACAAGTTCGATTCCACCTGCTCGGCCGAAGAGGAGAGCAAGAAGGAATGCTTCGGCGGCGCCGCTCGCCTGAAGACCGCGATCGACCAGCGCCGCGCCGCATTGGCCGGCCAGAACGTGCTGACACTGAACGCCGGCGACAATTTCCAGGGCTCGCTGTTTTACTCGACATATAAGGGCACCGCCGAACTGGAGATGGTCAACGCGATCAAGTTCGACGCCATGACGCTCGGCAACCATGAATTCGACGACGGTGAAAAGGCGCTGGCGCCGTTCATGGACAAGGTCGCCTTCCCCGTCACCGCCGCCAATGTCGAAATCTCCGACGCCTCGACGATCAAGAAGAAGCCGGAACCCTCGGTCGTGCTCGAGATCGGCGGCCAGAAGATCGGCATCATCGGCGTCGTCACCACCGAAACCCCGGAACTCGCCTCCCCCGGTCCGAACGTCAAGTTCACTGACGATGTCGCGGCGATATCAAGGGAAGCCGCCAAGCTCAAGGCCGAAGGCGTCAACAAGATCATCGCGCTGACCCATGTCGGCTACACCAGGGACCTCTCGGATATCGCCAAGATCCCCGATGTCGATGTCGTCGTCGGCGGCCACTCGCACACGCTTCTGTCGAACACCGATCCGAAGGCCGAAGGCCCCTATCCGACCATGGTCGATAATCCCGGTGGCTATAAGGTCCCCGTCGTCACCGCCGCCTCCTACAGCAAGTATCTCGGCGATGTCGTGATCACCTTCGACGACAACGGCGTCGTCAAGGAAGCCAAGGGCGACCCGATCCTGATCGACAGCTCGTTCACGCCCGACCCCGAAATCGCCGCCCGCATCACCGAGCTCGCCAAGCCGATCGAAGACCTGCGCAAGAAGGTCATCGGCTCCTCCGAGGGCCCGATCGAAGGCGACCGCAAGGTCTGCCGCGTCGAGGAATGCTCGATGGGCAACCTCGTCGCCGACGCGATGCTCGATCGCGGCAAGAGCCAGGGCATGCAGATCGCCATCCAGAACGGCGGCGGCCTGCGCTCGTCGATCGACGGCGGCGACGTCACCCAGGGCGAAGTCATCACCGTGCTCCCCTTCCAGAACACGCTCGCCACCTTCCAGCTGAAAGGCGCCGATATCCGCGCGGCGCTGGAAAACGGCCTCGGCAAGATCGAGGAAGGCGCCGGCCGCTTCCCGCAGGTGGCTGGCATGAAGTACAGCTTCGACAAGTCGAAGCCGCCAGGCAGCCGCGTCGTCTCCGTCGAGGTCAAGGACGGCGACGCCTTCGTGGCGCTCGACGACGCCAAGACCTACGGCGTGGTCACCAACAACTACATGCGCGCAGGCGGCGACGGCTATTCGATCTTCGCGACAGCGGGCAAGAACGCCTATGACTTCGGCCCCGACCTCGCCGACGTCACCGCCGATTTCCTCGCCGCCCACTCGCCCTACAAGCCCTACACCGATGGACGCGTGACCGAGGTCGCCTCTTCGGCCGCAGCGCCTGCACCGACGGCATCCGAGACGACCATACCGGCCGCCCCCTCGGCACCGGCAGCAACCGCACCGGCAGCAACCGCGCCGGCCACGCCTGAAGCAACGCCTGCTCCCGCCGCCCCGGCGGCAACGGCACCGTCCACGGAAGCCCCTGCGGCTCTCGCCCCAAACACGCCGACCACCCACGTCATCGCATCGGGCGACACGCTGTGGGATCTCGCCAAGCAGTTCTATGGCGACGGCACGCTCTGGAAGAAGATCTCCGAGGCCAACGGCAAGCCGACCCCGCGCCACCTGACTGTTGGCAAGGAGCTGCAGATCCCGTCCAAGTAAGCCTTGCGGCTGGACGGAATAAAGTATGACGATTTGTCCCAATGATGTGAGCCGGTCCGGGGTTTCCCGGGCCGGCTTTTGTTCCTATAGGGTGAACCATTCGATCTCGTCCGCGTATGAGCGGCTGAGCAGCAGAACTGAGGTTTGAATGACGACCGTTGATACCACGCACCATCCCGCGAACCACCCGCAGGTGAACTATGGCAAGGTGGGCGTCCTGCTCGTCAATCTCGGCACCCCTGACGGCACCGACTACACCTCGATGCGCCGTTATCTCAAGGAATTCCTGACCGACAAGCGCGTCATCGAATGGTCGCCCTGGAAGTGGTATCCGATCCTCTTCGGCATCGTGTTGAATACCCGCCCCGGCAAGGTCGGCAAGGCTTACGAGCTGATCTGGAACAAGGAGAAGGACGAGAGCTATCTGCGCACCTACACCCGCAGCCAGTCGGACCTGATGGCCGAGCGGCTGAAGGATTTGGAGAACGTCAAGGTCGACTGGGCCATGCGCTACGGCACCCCCTCGATCGCCTCGCGCATCCAGGCGCTGAAGGATGACGGCTGCGACCGCATCGTGCTCTTCCCGCTCTACCCGCAATATGCCGCCGCCACCACCGCGACCGTCAACGACAAGGCCTTCCAGCACCTGTTGAAGATGCGCTGGCAGCCGGCGCTGCGCACCGTGCCCGATTATCACGACGACGACACCTATATCGAGGCGCTGGCCAACTCGATCACCAAGCATCTGTCGACGCTGGACTGGCAACCGGAAAAGATCATCGCCTCCTTCCACGGCATCCCCATGTCCTACTTCAAGAAGGGCGACCCCTATTACTGCCAATGCCAGAAGACCGGCCGCCTGCTGCGCGAAAAGCTCGGTCTGTCCAAGGACCAGTTCATGGTCACCTTCCAGTCCCGCTTCGGCCCGGAAGAATGGCTGCAGCCCTACACCGACAAGACGGTGGAGCAGCTCGCCAAGGACGGCGTGAAAAAGATCGCCGTGTTGAACCCCGGCTTCGTCTCCGACTGTCTCGAGACGCTGGAAGAGATCGCCGAGCAGGCAGCGCATTCGTTCCACGAGAATGGCGGCGAGAAGTTCGCGCATATTCCGTGTCTGAACGACAGCGATGATGGGATGGCGGTGCTGGAGAAGGTGGTGCGGCGGGAATTGTTGGGGTGGGTTTGAGGGTAGCGGCTAGGCCTCGTCAGCCGCTGCGACCAGCATTACCCCCCTCTGCCCTGCCGGGCATCTCCCCCACAGGTGGGGAGATTGGCTGGGCTTGCCCGCTCGCTCCACGCTCATTGTTTGGCTGGGAGCAGACCACGAGTCGATCTCCCTCCTTGTGGGGGAGATGTCCGGCAGGACAGAGGGGGGTAACCCACGGCAAAACAGAACCCGTAGCCCACAAAGCCCCACTCACACCCCCCGCCTATTCCCCCACAACAGCACATGCAGCTGCGGCAGCACCCTGGCCTCGAACCACCGATCCTCGGTCACCTTCCCCACCAGCCACAACATCCGCTCCATGATCCCATCGATATCGATCCTGGCATCATCGTCATCAGCAGGCGGCGGGGTGTGGTTGCCGGGCTGCAGATAGACCGGCATATCCGGATACCGCCCCGCAACCTCCCGCGCATAGCGATAATCCCGCTCATCGAACACCACGATCTTCAGCGCAACCTCAGGCACGCCGGCCGCCCGCGCCAGACAGTCCTCGAACTGCCCCCAGTCCGTCTCCATGCCGCTCGACGGCGGCTTCGGGCTCACGACCAGCGTATCGAGATCGGCAAACCAATCCCTGGCGACACTGCCCTGCGTCTCCAGCGCGAACCGATAGCCCTCCGCATGTCCGCGCGCAATCAGCGGTCCCAACGGCTGGATCGCCGGATTGCCGCCGGACAGCGAGACGGTGAGCGGCTGCCCGCCCGAGAGCGAAACGACCTCGGCCCAGATTTCCTCCACCGACATCGGCGTCCATTGATCGCGGTATTCGCTGTCGACGGCATGCAGCGTGTCGCACCACGAACAGCGGTAATCGCAGCCTCCCGTGCGCACGAACACCGTCGGCAGGCCGATCAGCACGCCCTCGCCCTGGATGGTCGGTCCGAAGATCTCGCTGACGCGGATCTTGTGATCGGCGCTCATGGCCGATACTCCGCCCAGGTCTTCGGCGTCTCGCTGACCCGAACGGCGGACGTTTCCGGCAGGATCGCCTTGCACCAGTCGTAGAAGTGCTTGGCGAGATATTCCGACGTCACCCGGTCGTGGCCCAAGACCTCGTTCAGATGCCGGTGGTCGAAGCGCTCGTCGATATAGCGCTTCAGCGGAGCAAGCTCGTGATAGTCGCGTACAAAGCCGTCCGCGTTGAGCTCTGCAGCCGCAAGCTCGACGACGACGATATAGTTGTGCCCATGCAGCCGCGCGCACTGATGATCGGCGGGTAGGTGCGAGAGCTGATGCGAGGCGGAGAAGTGGAATTCCTTGGTGATGCGGAACACGGGGTTACACCTCCGTGGCCGAGAAGCCCGATGTCGCCGACTTCCAGAAATCCGCGTCCTCGTACTCCGTCGGGTCCGCGACGCCGGCCAGATGAAAGGCCTCGCGACGCTCGACGCAGGTGCCGCAGCGCCCGCAATGGCGCGCCCCGCCCTTGTAGCACGACCACGTCTCCGCAAATGGCGTGCCGTGCTTTGCCCCATCGGTAACGATATCCGCCTTGGTGGCGTTGACGTAGGGCGCCTGCAGCTTGACACTGGCATAGCCGTCCAGCGCCGCATCCTGCATCACCTGGAACGCGTCGATGAAGCCGGGGCGGCAATCCGGATAGATGAAGTGGTCGCCGCCATGCACGGCTACAGCCACGGCATCCGCCTTCTGCGCGGCGGCAAGCCCGAAGGCGATGGCGAGCATGATGGCGTTGCGGTTCGGAACCACGGTCGCCTTCATGGTTTCCTCGGCATAGTGTCCATCAGGCACGTCGATATTGTCGGTCAGCGCCGAGCCGGTGAGATGGCTGCCGATCGGCCTGATGTCGATGATCTGATGCGGCACGCCGAGCCTCTTGGCGCAGGCGGCAGCATAGTCGAGTTCCTTGCGATGGCGCTGGCCGTAATCGAAGGAGAGAAGGCCGATGAGGGTTTGTTCCGCAGCGATTCTGTGCGCAAGCGAAACGGAGTCCAATCCGCCGGAGCAGATGACGATAGTCTTCATGATGTTTGATCCCTTGTTTTGACCGGGTGGGCTGCGACCGGATAGGCGCCTTCTAGGCCAAAGGGACCGCATTGTGAAGAACCAATCGAACCCCCATATTTGATGGGTGAGGCCTCACGACTACCTGAGAGCGTGGCTTTTGAAATCGTCTCGGCTAAGGTGCGGCTATTCGATTCGGGTTTGGGAGGTATTTCATGGTTTTGGGCGGCTTCGACATCGTGGTCATCGCACTGGTGGTCTTCGTCATCCTGGTGCTCTTCGCCGGCATCAAGACGGTCCCGCAGGGTTATCAGTACACGGTCGAGCGTTTCGGCCGCTACACCCGCACGCTGGGCCCGGGCCTCAACATCATCACCCCCTTCATCGAGCGCGTCGGCGCCCGCATGAATGTCATGGAGCAGGTGCTCGACGTTCCCACGCAAGAAGTCATCACCCGCGACAACGCCTCCGTCTCGGCCGATGCCGTCGCCTTCTACCAGATCCTCAACGCCGCCCAGGCGGCCTACCAGGTCTCCAATCTCGAGAACGCCATCCTCAACCTGACCATGACCAACATCCGCTCGGTCATGGGCTCGATGGATCTCGACGAACTGCTCTCCAACCGCGACGCCATCAACGACCGCCTGCTGCGCGTCGTCGATGATGCCGTCCAGCCCTGGGGCATCAAAGTCACCCGCGTCGAGATCAAGGACATCCAGCCGCCGCGCGACCTCGTCGACGCCATGGCCCGCCAGATGAAGGCCGAGCGCGAGAAGCGCGCCCAGGTGCTGGAGGCCGAAGGCTCGAGAAATGCGCAGATCCTGCGCGCAGAGGGCGCCAAGCAGTCGGCGATCCTGCAGGCTGAGGGCCAGCGCGAATCCGCCTTCCGCAACGCCGAGGCGCGCGAACGCCTGGCCGAGGCCGAAGCCAAGGCCACCAAGATGGTGTCGGAAGCCATCGCCGCCGGCGACGTACAGGCGATCAACTACTTCGTGGCGCAGAAATACACCGAGGCGCTGACCGCGATCGGCTCGGCCACCAATTCCAAGGTCGTGCTGATGCCGATCGAGGCCTCGTCAATCATCGGTTCGCTGAGCGGCATCGGCGCCATCGCCAAGGAAGTCTTCGGCGGCGGCGACAATCCGCCGGCAGCCCCTGCCCCGCGCCAGGTTCAGGCCCCGCGCACCACGCCGCAGGTCAACCCGTTCAACCAGAACCCGGAGCGCTGATAGATGCTGGCTGCCATCACATCGGAATTGGGGCCATGGAGCTGGTGGGTCGTCGGCCTCGTGCTGCTCGCCGCCGAGATGCTGGTGCCCGGCTTCTTCCTCGTCTGGATCGGGTTGGCGGCAATCGCCGTCGGCGCGCTGTCGCTGCTCTTCTGGGATAGCGCCTTCTGGGTGTGGCAGCTGCAGGCGATCCTGTTCGCCGCCTTCGCCGTCGCCGCCACCTTCATCGGCCGCAAGCTGACGCGCGATCACGGCGAGACGGACGAGCCCTTCCTCAACCAGCGCGGCGCCAGCCTCGTCGGCCGTACCGCGACGCTCGCCGAACCGATCACCGAGGGCCGTGGCCGCATCAAGCTGGATGACACCCAATGGAAGGTGAGCGGCCCGGATCTGCCCGTCGGCGCGCGCGTCAAGGTCATCGCAAGCAACGGCCGTGACCTGACGGTCGAGGAAGCCTAATCCCGATCAAGCTGGCCTTGATCCCGATCAAGCTGGCTTGATCAGGCCACGCCGATCCTGAGAAGATCGTGGAAATGAATGAGCCCGACCGGCTTGTTGTCGTCATCGACGACAATCAGCGCGCCAATGCTGTGCTTGTTGAGCAATGCCAGTGCTGCTGTCGCCAACACATTCGGCTTCACCGTCTTCGGCGCCCGCGTCATGATATCGTCGACCACGAGCTCCGAGAGGTTGCGCGACAGGTTGCGCGCCATGTCACCCTCGGTCACGATGCCGCAAAGCCGGCCATCTTCATCCAAAATGCCGACGCAGCCGAAATGCTTGCGTGATAGCGTCGAGATTGCCTCCGGCAGCGGTGTGCCCTTGGCAACCAGCGGCACGCGCTCGCCCGTGTGCATGACGTCGGCGACATGGCTCAGGGCAGCGCCGAGCTTGCCGCCCGGATGGAACACATGAAAATCGCGCGCCGTAAAGCCGCGCGCCTCAAGCAGCGCGATCGCTAGCGCATCACCCATGGCCAACTGCATCATCGTCGACGTGGTCGGCGCCAGGCCGTGCGGGCAGGCTTCCTCGACATTAGGCATCAACAGCACGACATCGGACGCCTTGGCCAGCGACGAGTCCGGCGAGCAGGTCATGGAGATCAGCGGTATGGAGAAGCGGCGCGTATAGGCGATCACGTTGCGCAGTTCCGCACTCTCGCCGCCCTTCGACAGCGCCAGCACCGCATCCCCCAGCCCCACCATGCCGAGATCGCCGTGATTGGCCTCGGCGGCGTGCATGAAGAAGGCGGGCGTTCCTGTTGATGCCAGCGTCGCCGCGATCTTGACGCCGATATGGCCGCTCTTGCCGACACCGGTGACGATCACTCGCCCCGAAATCCCGCCGATCGTTTCTACGGCCTGCAGGAAAGGCCCGGCGAGATCGCCGTCAAAGGCCTGTTCGAGGGACACCAACGACTGTCGTTCGGTGGCGAGTGTGCGCCTGGCCGAGTCGATCACGCCGTTGTCGATGAGATTTACCGCTCGCTTGATCATCGTCCTCCGTTAGCCGCTTTCCAGCGCGGTGTCCACCATAGCGGCGGATTGACCACCGCCTTCGGCCAAATGGCAACGAATGGTTAACCACGAGGCTTTACGTTCGAGTAACCACTTCGAAGCATGCCGAGCGCGACCATATGGGCCATTGGAGACATACGAGCAGTCTGACGCCGCTCCGCGCGGCGGGCGTTGCCGTGTCCGTGGCACTAGCTGGTCTTGAGCTCGCAGCCCCCACTTCGGCGCTCGCCCAATCGGCGCGCACGGCCGCATCCTCCTCCCCACTTGCCCAGTCCGCCTACATCGCCACCCCGGATGCGACGGGCGATCAACCGGATGACGGCACGACCATACCCGGCGCCGCCGCATCCACCGACGACCCGACCAATGCGAACGACGGCGCCGCCAACAGCGCCAACGCCAACACCACCGCGACCGCACGGCAAACGACATCAGGCGACCAGCCGAGCGACGAAACCACCGGCTCCATTCTCGACGAAGACATGATGCGGCTGAACACCCGCGAAGCCCCGCTCGACGAGCGCAGGCCGCGCAAGCCCGACGTCAATCTCTCGACCGAGGAAACCCCTGGCATTCGCGTCGGCACCTTCGTGCTGCGCCCCACCGTGACGCAGAGCATCAACACCGAGACGCAGAAGGACGGCGACGTCAAGCAGACGCGCGCCTTCCTCGAAACCGACATGAAGACGACGTTGACGTCGGACTGGGCGCTGCATCAGCTGCTCATCACCAGCGAAGGCGCCTGGCAGAAGAATATCAGCGGCGAAGGCGAGGAGCAGCCGGACTTCAGGATCAACGGCGATCTGAGGCTCGACCTGCCGGAGGAAACTACCGCGCACATCACCGGCGGCTACCATTTCTATCGCGAAGACACCGACGACCCGAACGCCATCCAGAACGCCGACCAGCAGTCGGACGTGCAGGAGTTCACCCTCGGCGCCTCGATCGAGCGCGACTTCGGCATCCTGCGCGGCAGCACCGGCATCGATTTCACCCGCACGATCTATTCCGACGCCACGCTGTCCGATGGCACCGTCGTCTCGCTCAGCGACCGCGACCAGACATCCGGCACGCTGCGTGGCCGCGTCGGCTATGAGCTGTCGCCTGCCTTGATCCCCTTCATCGAAGGCAATGTCGGCAAGACGGTCTATGACCAGACGACCGACGTGGCCGGTTACCAGCGCTCCGGCGACAGCTACGGCGCCAAGGTCGGCGTCGAGGTGGATCTCGGCGAAAAACTGCGCGGCGAAGTGGGCGTCGGCTACGAGATCGCCAGCTTCGACGACAACAGGCTGTCCGATATCGACGCAACCGTGCTCGATGCCAGCGTCCGCTGGTCGCCTCTGCGCGGCACGGATATCGACTTCGGCCTGCAGACCAGCTTGCAGCCATCCACCACGCCGGGTGTCGCGGGCTATATCTCGCGTGCCATGACGACGACGGTCACGCATCAGCTGCGCGACAATCTGGTCGGAACCTTCCTGGGTGGGATAACCTTGCGCGACTATCCGTCGGATAGCACGATCAGCGACGAAACGGTCTATACGACCAGCGCCGGCCTGACCTGGAACATCAACCGATATCTCGATCTGACGAGCACCATCGGCTACGAACTCACCTCCAGAAAAGTCGGCGCCGACTCGCAGCAATGGCGAGCCGGCGTCGGTCTGAAGCTGAAACGCTGACAGCGATCGGGAAGACCGCGCTGCGGCCTCCCCTTTGATCGCCTGATATCAGAGACCCTTGAGCAGGTCCTTGAAGCCTTCGATCACGGTCGGGCGGATATCCGCACGCTCAAGCGCGAAGGCGACGTTGGCGAGGATGAAGCCATCCTTGGCGCCGCAGTCGTAGGTCGTGCCCTTGAAGTGGTAGCCGGCGAAAGCCTGGTCCTTCAGGAGCTTCAGCATGCCGTCGGTGAGCTGGATCTCGTTGCCGGCGCCGCGTTCCTGGGTTTCCAGGATCTTGAACACTTCAGGCTGCAGGATGTAGCGGCCGTTGATGAAGAAGTTCGACGGCGCGGTGCCCTTGGCGGGCTTTTCGACCATGCCGGTGATGCGGAAGCCGTCACCGATCGCGTCGCCGACGCCGACGATGCCGTACTTGTGGGCCTGATCGGGCGCGCACTCTTCCACGGCGATGATGTTGCCGCCGCTCTGGGCATAAAGGTCGATCATGCCCTTCATGCAGCCCTTGGCTTCGCTCTTCATGATCATGTCGGGAAGCAGCAGCGCGAATGGCTCGTCGCCGATGATCTCGCGGGCGCACCATACGGCGTGACCGAGGCCGAGCGGCTCCTGCTGGCGCGTGAAGCTCACGGTACCAGCCTTGGGAAGCTGGCCTGCGAGCAGCGTGATTTCGGCGTTCTTGCTGCGCTCGCGCAGCGTCTGCTCAAGCTCGAAATGGATGTCGAAATAGTCTTCGATGATGTGCTTGTTACGGCCCGTCACGAAAACGAAATGCTCGATCCCGGCTTCCAGCGCTTCGTCCACCACATACTGAATGATCGGCTTGTCGACGACAGTCAGCATTTCCTTCGGAACGGCCTTGGTGGCCGGAAGGAAGCGCGTGCCGAGACCGGCGACCGGGAATACAGCTTTGCGAACTTTTTTATGCTCTGCCACACAGGCCTCCTGGGATGATTCTAACGCTTGAAATATAACGCGATTTTGATCGGATTAGATGAGATTTGCTACGGTTTTGCAAATAGTGACTGTGTTCGTGCGTCATGGTAAAGAATTTGTTGACTCCGTTCGGGTAGTCTCAGGCCTGAGCGGAATTTTTGCGCTCTGCTGTGCCTGAAACGAAAGGACGGATGACCGCCGATGACTCAAAATCACAAAATCTCCCTTCGTGGTCTTGCATTCGCATTCATCATGACCGCATCCGCCAGTCTGGCGCCTGTTAACGCCATGGCCGACCAGCGGTTCCAGAAGTGGATCGCGGACTTCTATCAAACTGCCGCTCAAAATGGCATCAGCAAGGCAACTTATCGTAAAGCTTTCTCAGGCGTCAGCGACCCTGACCCTACGGTGCTCGAAAAGGCTACTTATCAGCCTGAATTTACGACGAAAATCTGGGATTACGTGGATTCTCGCGTAAATCCTTATACCGTCCAGATCGGCCGCAAGATGATGGCCAAACACGCCTCTACGTTGAATTGGATCGAGCGGAACTTCGGCGTCGACAAGACGATTCTCTTGGCGATTTGGTCGATGGAATCGAATTACGGCGCAGTGCTCGAGAAGGACGACAGGCTGCATTACGTGCCCCGCGCGCTGGCGACACTCGCCTATGCCGACGCCAAACGCACCAAGTTCGCGCAGAAGCAGCTGATCGCCGCATTGAAGATCCTGCAGAACGGTGACATCTCGCCCGATGGCATGACCGGCTCCTGGGCCGGCGCCATGGGCCACACCCAGTTCATCCCCACCAGCTACCTGCTTTACGCCGTCGACGCCGATGGCAACGGCCACCGCGACATCTGGAACTCGGTTCCCGACGCGCTCGCCACCTCCGCCAATCTCCTGAAGAAGAACGGCTGGGATTTCGGCAAGACCTGGGGCTACGAAGTCAAGGTTCCATCGAGCGCGCTGAAGCATGTCGGCAAGACCATGACGCTGTCGCAGTGGTCGGCCCTTGGCCTGAAGCGCCCGAGCGGCATGGGCTTCAAGGACGGCTCCGGCAAGGCGGTCTTGAAGATGCCCGCCGGCAATGACGGCCCGGGCTTCCTGATGACCAGCAACTTCTACACCATCAAGAAGTACAACGCCTCTGACAGCTACGCCATCGCCGTCGGCCTGCTCGCCGACGAGATCGCCGGCTATGGCGGCATGAAGCAGCGCTGGCCGCGCCCGGATGGCACGCTCGACGTCAAGGAGAAGTTCGAGCTGCAGACCCGCCTGAAGGCGCTCGGCTATTATGACGGCGAGGTCGACGGCAATTTCGGCAGCGGTTCCAAGGCCGCGATCGCCGCCGTCCAGGGCCGCATCGGCATGCAGGCGGATGGCGAGCCCTCGCTGCCGCTCCTGAACGCGCTTCGCAAGTAGCCGTCACGTCGCGATCAAAAACACGCGCACCGCGCTTTGGGGTGTGGACGCCCGTCCCGCTCCATGAGAAAATAAGCGTCGATGCAGGGCGGCCGATATGCGTAAACGAGTAGATCAGACAACAGCCAAGAGTGGCGTTCACGGCATGCTCCGCTGGGGCGCGTTGGGCGCGGCGGTGCTGGTCTTTTCCACTTCTGTCCTGCCGCCCGTTTCGGCCGAAGCCCAGGAGCAGCGCTATTATCAGCGCCGCTCGCTCATGGATTTCTTCTTGGGCCGCCGCTACATCGACGAGGCCCCGCAGGCGCCCGGCCAGTACACGCAGCCGCGCGCCGTACCCCAGCGCAAGAAGAAGGCGCCGCCCAAGGCCGCCGTCTCCACGCCACGCGCGGCACCCGTGATCGCACCGGAAGAAAAGGTCGTCGAGAAGCTCGACAACGCCCAGAAGATCCTTGTCGTCGGCGACTTCCTGGCCGGCGGTCTCGGCGTCGGCATGGACGCGGCCTTCCAGGATTCGCCGGGCATCCTCATCGAGACCCACAGCAATGTGGCCTCCGGCCTCGTGCGCGACGATTATTACGACTGGCCGACGCAGCTGACGAAATTCATGGACGAGGCCAAGCCCGCCATGGTCGTCGTCATGCTCGGCGCCAACGACCGCCAGCAGATGGTGACCGATGTCGGCAAGGAGAAGTTCCGCACCGATGGCTGGTACACCGAATACCAGCGCCGCGTTCTCGCCTTCGGCAAGGCGGTGACGGCTAGAAAGATCCCGCTGCTCTGGGTCGGTCTGCCCGCCTTCGATTCACCCTCGATGATGGCAGATGCGGCGCAGATGAACCAGGTATACCGCAAGCAGGTGGAATCGATCGGCGGCGAGTTCGTCGATATCTGGGATGGCTTCGTCAGCGAAAGCGGTGATTTCATCGTCACCGGCTCCGACATCAACGGCCAGCAGGTGCGCCTGCGCACCTCCGACGGCATCAACATGACCGATGCAGGCCGCCGCAAGGTCGCCTTCTACGTCGAGAAGCCCGCCCGCCGCATACTCGGCACCCAGGCAAGCCCCGATCTCGTGCGCCTCGACAACAGCAGCGCGCCTGCGATCGGCCTGTCGTCGAACCCGGCCGATCACACCGACCCGATCGCGCTCTCCGACCCCAACCTCGACGGCGGAACGGCGCTTCTCGGCGGCGCCGCCATTCCCGTCAGCGCCACCAAGTCGCCGCGCGACAAGCTGGTGCAGGATGGCGAGATGGCCAAGCCCCCGGCCGGCCGCGTCGACGACTACAGCCGCCCCGCCGCCAAATCGGCCGCCGAGGTCTCGGTCAAGTAAAAGCGGGCGCTCGCACGCCCGCCTCTCTCTTTCTCAGCTCAACTGGCTCAGCTCGGAAAATCCGCGCTCAGCGTCACATCCGCCCAGGCATCGAAATTCGACCGCAGCGCATCCAGCCGCTCGCGCGCGATCTTCAGCGCCGGCGCGCCAAGCAGCAGACGCAACGGCGGCTCCTTCGCCTCGTAGGCCGCAATAACGGCCGCTGCGGCACGCGCCGGATCGCCCGGCTGATTGCCGGAGACCGCACGGGTCGCGGCCCTTCGCTTGCCCGCCGTCTCGGCGTAATCGTCGATGACGGTCGCCGATTCGATCATCGAACTGCCGGCCCAGTTGGTGCGAAACGCGCCCGGCTCCAGAATGGTGACCTTGATACCAACAGGCGCCACCTCATGCGCCAGCGATTCCGACAAGCCCTCAACCGCGAATTTGGTGGCGTGATAATAGCCGGTCGCCGCGAACGCCACGAGGCCACCGAGCGACGACGTGTTGAACACATGGCCGCGATGCCGCGCGCGCATGCCGGGAAGCACCTGCTTGGTCACCGCGATCAGGCCGAAGACATTGGTCTCGAACTGGTCGCGGATCTCCTGATCGTCGCCCTCCTCGATCGCCGCGAGATAGCCGTAGCCGGCATTGTTGACCAGCACGTCGATGCCGCCAAAATGCTTCTCCGCCGCAGCAACCGCCTCGTCGATCGACGCTTTGGAGCGCACATCGAGCGCAAGCGGCAGCACATGATCGCCGTAGCGCGCGACCAGATCGTCGAGCGCGCCGGGCTTGCGCGCCGTGACAGCCGCCCGCCAGCCGCGCGCCAATACGGCTTCGGCGAGCGCGAGGCCGAGGCCGGAGGAAGCACCGGTAATGAACCAGATGGGGGAAGTCTCAGTCATGTCGTCTCCTTCCGGGCTTTTCGCCCACTCTTTCGTTAGTTCTCAGCGCCGGCGCAGGATCATGCCGCCATGGTGCAGCGTGTCGCGGTCGACGAAGTCGCCGTCGGCGGTGAAGCCGGTGTCGTCCCAGTAGTCGATATGGGCGCCACGAACCTCGTAGCGCCCCTGATAGGCGCTCTCGCGTTTGCCGCGTGCCTCGTCGCATCGGCCGCTCGCCAGCAGCTCGTGCCGAACCCGGCCGTCATCGGTGATCCACATGCCGACATAGGGGTGATCGCTCATCATCTCTCTCCTCTTCCGCCCTCGCAGGGCCGATGCGATTGCAGGCGACGGCTCTTCCGTCTTGCCATGGGATGAGAGATAGGGGCGACATTGGCATCGAACGAGTTGCCAATCCGAGATAGCTTGGTTAGTTATTCTAACCAATGAGCGACCAGTTCGAAGGCATCTCCGTTTTCCTCGCCGTCGCGGAAGCGCGCAATTTCCGCGTCGCCGCCGAGCGGCTGGGCGTGACCCGCTCCGCCGTCAGCCAGGCACTGCAGCGGCTGGAAGACCGGCTGGGCGTCACGCTCGTCCAGCGCACCACGCGCAGCGTGCGGCTGACCGAAGCCGGCGAGTTGTTCCAATCCCTGGTCAAGGAGCCTGCCGACCGCGTCGCGGAGGCGATCGAAGCCGTGCGCGAGGTCCGCGCGCGGCCATCGGGCCTGCTGCGCATCGCCGTGTCGTCCATCGCCGAGCGCGTCATCTCCGGCCCGCTGCTGGCAAGCTTCATGGCGAAATATCCGGAGCTGCGCCTGGATATCACCATCACCGACGGCGAGTTCGATATCGTCGAGGCCGGCTTCGATGCGGGGATCCGCCTGGGCGAGGTGATCGAGCAGGACATGGTGGCCGTGTCCGTCTCTTCAGCCCAGCGCCAGTGCGCCGTCGCATCACCCGATTACATCGCGCGACGCGGCGCGCCGCAACATCCCCGCGATCTCGTCGATCACGTCTGCATCGGCTGGCGCCCCAGACCCGACACCGCCCCCTATCGCTGGGAATTCACTGAGAACGGCCGTGATTTCGATGTGGCGGTCGATCCCGACATGACCACCAACGACATGGGCATGATGCTGCGCATGGCCTCTTCGGGCGCCGGCATCACCTTCGGCATGGTGGAAACCTTCGCGCCCTATATCGCGCGCGGCGAGCTCGTACCTCTTCTCGAAAGCTACGGCCCACCCTTCGACGGCTTCTACATCTACTACCCTCGCCGCCACCGCCAGCCGCAGAAGCTGCGCGTGTTGGTCGATCACCTCTCAAGCAGAGGCTGACTGCGGGCATACCGAGCAGGCGGCACGCCCGCATATCGCGAGAAGGCGACGCTGAACGCGCTCGCCGAGCCATAACCCACGCGCTCCGCCACCTCATCCATCGCGAGTTCGCGGCCGCGCAACAGCTGCTTGGCGAGCGCCATGCGCCAGGCCAGCAGATACTCCATCGGCGGCAGGCCGACGACACGGCTGAAACGGGCGAAGAAGGCCGATCGGGAGAGTGACGCCTCGATTGCGAGATCCGCCACGGTCCAGGGATGGGCCGGCCGTTCATGCAACGCGTGCAGCGCTGCCGCCAGCCGTTCATCCGCCAGACCCCGGCTGAGCCCCGGCGCCCCCGTTGGCTGCGTGCCGGATCGGAGCGCCTCGATCAGCAACACCTCCAGCAACCGCTCAAGCACCAGCTCACGCCCCGGCCGCCGCTCGCGCGTCTCTTCGCCGACCAATTGCATCAGCGTCGCCAGACGCGGTTCGCCGCGAACGACAACGACATCGGGCAGCAGCGAAACCAGAAGCGCCGCATCCGGCGAGCCGAAGCTGCAATGCCCGATGCGCATGCGCAGATCGGCCGGCCCATCGAGGCGACCGACACGGAAGCGACCGTCGCTCATCTGCTTCGGAACGATGGCGGGCAGATCGCGCGGCGCGTCGACGCTCTCATTGACGAGATCACGCATGGCCGGCACCAGGACGAAGTCGCCGGCCTCAAGAATGAACGGCGGCTCTTCCCCGAATGCCACGCGGCAGCGTCCCTCGATAACAGCGCAATAGAAGGGCTCGCCCGTGGCCTCGCGTTCAATCCGCCAGAGGCCGGCGCATTCGACCAGCTTCGAGAAACGTGCTGTGGGCTGCAGCAGCGTGACGATTTCGGCAAGGGGATCAACGGCCACAATCAGGACTATCGCTAAAGAAATTGAGACTTCAGCCTATATCAAGTCTCGCATGCGGTCACTACCCTGCAATCATTCCTTTTCAATTGGAGACGCAGATGCCCACGATACTGATCACCGGTTGCTCGTCCGGCTTTGGCCTGGAGACCGCGAAACTCTTCCTCGACCGTGGCTGGGATGTGATCGCAACGATGCGCAAGCCCGACCCCGACTTGCTGCCTGTGTCCGAACACCTGCGCATCCTGGCGCTCGACGTCACCGACCCCAAAAGCATAGCCGAGGCCGTGGCCGCAGCCGGTCATATCGACGTGCTGGTCAACAACGCCGGCTTCGGAGCTCCCTCGCCCATCGAGCTCACCGCGCCGGAGACCGTGCGCTCCCTGTTCGAGACAAACACGATCGGCACCTTGGCGATGATCCAGGCCGTCGTGCCGCAGATGCGCCAGCGACGCGCGGGAGTCGTCATCAACGTCACTTCGACGGTGACGGTGAAGACGCTGCCGGTCATCGGGGTCTACCGCGCCAGCAAGGCCGCCGTGAACGCGCTGACGGAATCGCTCGCGGTCGAGATGGAGCCATTCGGCGTGCGCGTGCATATCGTTCTGCCGGGCCGCTCGCCAACCACCCGCTTCGGCGAAAACGCGCGCCCCCATTTCCGTGGTCTTGATCATGCCGACTATGCGCCGATGCTCCAGCAGTTCATCAAGAACGTGCGGGACGATACCGGCCCGGTGACCCATGCCGCCGACGTGGCCGAAGCCGTGTGGCGGGCTGCGACCGATCCATCCGCGCCGTTGCGTATTCCAGGCGGCGCCGATGCGGAACTCTGGATGGCCGAAGCAGGCCTCTGAGCCCTTCCCGCGATGGAGAAGCGATCTTGCAGCTCGGGGCCGCGCCAGACAGCCCCGAGCCCAAATCAATCGCAGCAACTAGCTCCGCTGCAGCGCCAGATGCGCCCCGAGGCCGATCAGAATTCCGCCACCCGCGCGCTGCACCAGCCGCTGCGCCGAACCCGAACGCTTCAGCCTCGAAACCACGGCGCCAGCCAGCATCACGCAGACGATATCGGCCGACGAGAAGATGAAATTGACGATCGTCCCCAGCAGCACGAATTGCAGCCAGACCGGAAAGCTGGCGACGGGATCGATGAATTGCGGCAGGAAGGCCAGGAAGAAGATCGCCGTCTTCGGGTTCAAGACCTCGATCGAGATGCTCTCGACAAAGGCCCGCCGGCCGGACTTAGGATCGATGGCAGCGAGCGTCGTTTCCCCTTGAGACTTGCTGCGAAACAGCGAGATGCCGAGCCAGACCAGGTAGGCCGCGCCCGCGAGCTTGACCGCCATATAGAGCACCGGCACCGCATGAAAGATGATCGACAGGCCGGCAGCGGCCGCGATCACATGCACATAGCAGCCGACATGGATGCCGAGCGTCGCCATAAACCCCGCTCGCCGTCCGCGCGCCAGCGTCTGGGCGGCGGCGTAAAGCATGGCCGGCCCGGGAATATAGGCAAAGAGCGCCGTCGTGACGAAGAAGGTGATCAGCAGTTCGGTGGATGGCATCCGGTGTTGTTCCTTGCCGCATAGCCATGCGAAGCGATGGCCCGCGCACCATAGAGCGCCGCATCGCCGTTGACCATGGCGCAATCCCATCGCGCCGGCGGGACTGAGACGTCCAGTCAGCCCCCTACTCGATCACCTCGACCGCCGACAACACCTCCACGCGAGCGGCGGCACCGCATCCATGCACCTCGATCTTCAGCTTCGCACCTGGAACGATGATCGTCATCAGCTTAGCCTGGATGACCTTGGCATTGCCTGGCGGATCGACGTTTATGTAGCCGGTGCCGTACTTGTCCTTGAACTGGAAGCCCTCGATCTCCCGGCTGGATGCCTTCAACGTCAGATCCACAACCTCGCCTGTCGTCGTGGCCACCTGGCAATCCGTCTCCGGGCTGAGGCCGGAGAGACGCTCACGCGATCCCGCCGCCGTGACGACGGGCGCGGACGACGATCCGCAGCCGGAAAGCACCCGCCGCACGGCAGCCCCGCTTCCGCGCAGCGAAAACGCATAGGGCAGCCCGACCGGGTCGAAAGCCAGCTTGGCCCGGCTCCCCTTTTGAAGGGCATCGGCGAAATCATCGGCAAGCGGCCAGCGATAGAGATCGTGGGCGCCGCGCTCCGGTAGATTGAAGGTGAACGTGCGGCCATCGATGATGATATCGAACGGCTCGCCCGTCGCCTTGCCGTGCTCGTAGATCAGCATCTCGAAGCTCGGCGCACCCACGGCCGGGCAACTGACCAGCAGGCACATGTTCTCGCTCAGGCACTTCGCCGTCGCCGGATAACTGACGTAACCGGCGCGCTCCCAGGCCCCGGCTGGCGATGCCGCGACGCATAGGAAAGCCGCGACAATGCTGATGACAGATCGAAAAGACATATTCATTGACCCCCGTACAACAAACAGTCCGTCCATAGTCGCCGAACTGACGCGCGGGCCACCAGATAGACTTTCTCGGTATGTAGCGTGGGGGGCCTGGCTTCCTCATCTACAACCACGTCTCCCGTGGCAGCGGCGAGGACGCCGGCAACGTGTCCACGGCTACGCATTGAAGCGCTGAGGTCGCAAGGGGCCCTGCGTTACGCTAATGGCCCAAACTTGAACGAGGCATACAGCGGTCAGGAACTCGCCGCCGCCATGACAATCTGTACGAATGCCATCAAGAGACCGGCAATGCCCACCACACTAGCGAGTGTCGGAGAGCGCAAAAGACGCATGATCTCAGGCCAGAGAGGGTCTGGAGTCTCCACCAGTTTTTCGGCAGATTCTATCAAAGCCATCGCGTTTGCCGTTCGAGCGTTCGACAACTTCGCCGTTTCAATGACAACGCGCATTTCCTTGAGAATGCGACGAATCTCTTCTTTCTGATATTCTGAAAGATTAAAGCGACCAGTCCACGCTGCACTATCAACAGCAGTGGGAACTCTGCCTGTTTCCACTGCGTCGTAGCCTGAGGCGGTAATCTGAAACAAACGTCCTCCAGACATCTGATATGCCTGCCGCGTGATAACCAACCCCATCGTTTCAAGGTCATCGGTTAAAGCTAACAGGTAGTGGTTAGTTTTATTGAGACCGGTGTTTTTCTTGATAGTCGAGATGGTGCAGTAGCGAGCATCGCCATTCGCTAGCCGCGCATGCAGGTAGGTGAGAATCGCCAACTGATCGCTTTTTGCACCCACGCCAATCTCCTGCAGTACAATCGCCGATCGGGACGTTACCACCCAAAGCAGACACCACGAGCAGGTGAGAAAGCGTTTCCACAACTGCTTCAGGACTTTTCTCAAAGCTACGCTGCACAAGGCACAAAAAAGCTCGGGGCCGCGCAAGGCAGCCCCGAGCCAAAATCAATCCGAACGTCCCGTCCGCTTAGCGCGGCAGAACCGTCGAGCCCATCAGCGCCTCGTCGATCGCGCGTGCCGCCTGGCGTCCCTCGCGGATCGCCCAGACGACCAGCGACTGGCCGCGGCGCACGTCGCCCGCCGTCCAGAACTTGTCGACCGAGGTCTTGTAGTCGCGATCGTTGGCAACGACGTTGGTCGAGCCGCGGCGGTCGGTGTTGAGCGTCAGCTTGCCGTCGAGTTCCTTGAGCACGCTCGTGGTGAACGGGCCGCTGAAGCCGATGGCGATGAAGGCGAGATCGGCCTTGATGATGAACTCCGTGCCGGCGATCGGCTTGCGGCGCTCATCGACTTCGCAGCACTTGACGCCGGTCAGGACGCCGTCTTCGCCGACGAACTCGAGCGTCGCGACCTGGAACTCGCGCACGACGCCTTCGGCCTGGCTGGAGGAGGTGCGCATCTTCGTGGCCCAGAACGGCCAGACGGCGAGCTTGTCTTCCTTCTCCGGCGGCTGCGGGCGGATGTCGAGCTGGGTGACCTTCACGGCCCCCTGGCGGAACGCCGTGCCGACGCAGTCCGACGCGGTGTCACCGCCACCGACGACGACGACATGCTTGGCGCCAGCAAGGATCGGGTCCGATGCCCAGCCGACGCTGTCGATATTTTCGCGGCCGACGCGCTTGTTCTGCTGCACGAGATAAGGCATCGCATCGTGAACGCCGGCGAGATCGAAGCCCGGAATGCCTGCTTCGCGCGGCGTTTCCGAACCGCCGCAGTAAAGAACCGCGTCGTGATCGGCGATCAGCTGCTCGACCTTCAGATCGACACCGACATTGACGCCGCAATGGAAGGTCACGCCCTCGCCGGAGATCTGCTCGACGCGACGATCGATGAAGTTCTTCTCCATCTTGAAGTCGGGAATGCCATAGCGCAGCAGGCCGCCGGGCTTGGATTCACGCTCATAGACATGCACCTCGTGACCGGCGCGGCCGAGCTGCTGGGCAGCCGCCATGCCGGCAGGGCCCGAACCGATGATCGCCACTTTCTTGCCGGTGCGAACGGCAGCCGGCTGCGGCCGGATGAAGCCGAGCTCATAGGCCTTGTCGGCGATCGCCTGCTCGACGGTCTTGATCGCAACCGGCGCATCCTCGAGGTTCAGCGTGCACGCTTCCTCGCAAGGCGCGGGGCAGACGCGGCCGGTGAATTCAGGGAAGTTGTTGGTCGAATGCAGGTTCTGGATCGCTGCTTCCCAGTTGTTGTTGTAGACCAGATCGTTCCAGTCGGGGATCTGGTTGTGCACGGGACAGCCGGTCGGGCCATGGCAATAGGGAATGCCACAGTCCATGCAGCGCGCGGCCTGTTTCTGCACTTCCGGGTCCGACATCGGGATCGTGAATTCGCGGAAATGCCGGATACGGTCCGACGCCGGCTGATACTTCGCCACCTGCCGGTCGATTTCCAGAAACCCTGTTACCTTACCCATGCTGCTGTCTTCCCTTACACTCATGACCGCCTCTTTCGTTCAGCGCAGCCAGTTTTCAACCTTTAATCCCGGCACGCGGGAGAATTCTCGTACATTCGCCGTGACCATGACCGCATCCAGCGTCAAAGCATGCGACGCGATCCAAAGATCGTTAGGCCCGATAGGCGTACCCTTCTTCTTCAAGTCCGCCCGGAGCCATCCGTATCGACGCCAAACCGCCTCTTCCAGGGGCATCACCCTGATCGACCGCAGAATTGCGTCCATGTTTCCGCGCAACTTTTTGGACTGCTTCCACTCCAGCCCGAATTCGACTTCTCCAGCAACGATGACGCTGGTCACGACATTTTCCATGCCGCACCGTTCTATGTTCTGTTTGACCCGCCCTTGCGGGTCGCTCGAAAGATCCGAAAGCGTGTTAGTGTCGAGAAGGTAAATCATTAGAGGTCGATTTCGTCGAGCGGCAGAAGATCACTGTCATCGATCTCAAACATCTCATCTTCTCCAAGCGGCTCCAAAGTCGCCAGAACCTCTAACAAAGTCTTTTTCTTAACCGGATGAACAAGCAGATCGCCATTTTCATCCATTCTTATCTCCACCTGGTCCGCGTCGAACTCGAACTCCTTCGGAATGCGGATTGCTCTGCTACGACCGTTGTTAAAGACCTGTGCGATCCTGACAGCACTGGAATGCTCGTTCATCGGCGCCTCCGTTGTGTGATATGACAAAAGCATATCACACAACCAATCAAACTCCAATCACTCCGCGGCGATCCCCATCCGGCTGCGCTCCATTTCCTCGAGCGCGCGGCGGTATTCGACCGGCATGACCTTGCGGAACTTCGGACGATACTCCGCCCAGTTGTCCAGGATCTGCTTGGCACGGGTGGATTCCGTGTAGTGCAGGTGGTTGGAGATCAACTGGTAGAGGCGTTCCTCGTCGTGGCGGGTCATGTCGCCGGAGACGTCGACGCGGCCCTTGTGCGCGAGATCGCCGCCATGGTGATGCAGCTTCTCCATCAGGTCGTCTTCCTCAGGAACCGGCTCGAGCTCGACCATCGCCATGTTGCAGCGCTTGGCGAAATCGCCGCTCTCGTCGAGAACATAGGCGACGCCACCCGACATGCCGGCCGCGAAGTTGCGGCCCGTCTCGCCGAGCACGACCACCACGCCACCCGTCATGTATTCGCAGCCGTGGTCGCCCACGCCTTCGACGATGGCGATGGCACCGGAGTTGCGCACCGCGAAGCGCTCGCCCGCGACGCCGCGGAAGTAGCACTCGCCCTCGGTCGCGCCGTAGAGCACGGTGTTGCCGACGATGATCGAGTCCTCAGCGATGATCTTCGAGTTCTCAGGCGGACGCACGATGATCTTGCCGCCCGAAAGGCCCTTGCCGACATAGTCGTTGCCGTCGCCGATCAGCTTGAAGGTCACGCCACGCGCCAGGAACGCGCCGAACGACTGTCCGGCCGTGCCGCGAAGCGTCACGTTGATCGTGTCTTCCTTCAGGCCACGATGGTTGTAGCGCTTGGCGACTTCGCCCGACAGCATCGCGCCGGCCGAACGGTCGACGTTCTTGATGCCGACTTCGAAGCTGACAGGCGTCTTCGACGCGAGTGCCGGCTCGGCCTCGGCGATCATCTTGCGATCGAGAATGTCGTCGATCGGATGCTTCTGGCGGGTCGTCCAGTAGGTGGCTTCCTTCGGCGCCTCGACCTTGTGGAAGATGCGGCTGAAGTCGAGACCCTTGGACTTCCAGTGCGCCAGCATCTCGTCCTTCTCGAGCAGCTCCGAAGCGCCGATGATGTCATCGAACTTGGTGAAGCCGAGCGAGGCCAGGATTTCACGCACTTCGTTGGCAACGAAGAAGAAGTAGTTGATGACGTGCTCCGGCGTGCCCTTGAAGCGCTTGCGCAGAACCGGATCCTGGGTGGCAACGCCGACGGGGCAGGTGTTCAGGTGGCACTTGCGCATCATGATGCAGCCGGCGGCGATGACAGGAGCCGTCGCGAAGCCGAACTCGTCGGCGCCGAGAAGCGCACCGATGATGACGTCGCGGCCGGTCTTCAGGCCACCGTCGACCTGCAGCGCGATGCGCGAACGAAGGCCGTTCAACACCAGCGTCTGCTGCGTTTCTGCAAGGCCGATTTCCCACGGAGAACCGGCATGCTTCAGCGAGGTCAGCGGCGACGCGCCGGTACCGCCGTCGAAGCCGGAGACCGTGATGTGGTCGGCGCGCGCCTTGGCGACACCGGCGGCAACCGTGCCGACGCCGACTTCCGAGACGAGCTTGACCGAGACATCGGACGTCGGGTTGACGTTCTTCAGGTCGTAGATCAACTGCGCCAGATCTTCGATCGAGTAGATGTCGTGGTGCGGCGGCGGCGAGATCAGGCCGACACCCGGGGTCGAGTGACGGGTCTTGGCGACCGTTGCATCGACCTTGTGGCCAGGCAACTGGCCGCCTTCGCCGGGCTTGGCGCCCTGCGCGACCTTGATCTGCAGCATGTCGGCGTTGACGAGGTATTCGGTGGTGACACCGAAGCGTCCCGATGCGATCTGCTTGATCGCCGAGCGTTCCGGGTTCGCCGAACCATCCGGCAGCGGGAAGTAGCGATCGCTCTCTTCGCCGCCCTCGCCGGTGTTGGACTTGCCGCCGATCTTGTTCATCGCGATCGCCAGCGTCGTATGCGCCTCGCGGCTGATAGAGCCGAAGGACATGGCGCCGGTCGAGAAGCGCTTGACGATCTCGACTGCAGGCTCGACGTCGTCGAGCGAGACGGGCTTCCGCCCGATCTGTTCAGCGGTCTTGATCTTGAACAGGCCGCGGATGGTGTTCATGCGCAGCGCAGACGTGTTCACCATCTCGGCGAACTCGCGGTAGCGATCCTCGGAGTTGCCGCGAACGGCGTGCTGCAGCGTGGCCACCGCATCCGGCGTCCAGGCATGGCTTTCGCCGCGCATGCGGTAGGCGTACTCGCCGCCGATATCGAGCGTGGTCGCGAGCAGCGGGTCCTTGCCGAAGGCCGAGGTGTGACGGGCAACGGTCTCTTCGGAGATCGCCTTCAGATCGACGCCTTCGATCATCGTCGCGGTGCCGAAGAAATACTTGTCGACCAGCTCCTGCTGCAGGCCGATCGCATCGAAGATCTGGCCGCCGCAATAGGACTGATAGGTCGAGATGCCCATCTTCGACATCACCTTGAGGATGCCCTTGCCGACCGCCTTGATGTAGCGATAGACGACTTCGGACGCGTCCACTTCCTTCGGGAACTCGCCCTTGGCATGCATGTCGAGCAGGGTGTCGAAGGCCAGGTACGGGTTGATCGCTTCCGCGCCGTAGCCGGCGAGAAGACAGAAGTGGTGCACTTCGCGCGGCTCGCCCGTCTCGACGACGAGGCCGACGGAGGTTCTGAGACCCTTGCGGATCAGGTGATGGTGCACGGCGGCCGTCGCGAGCAGCGCCGGGATCGCGATGCGATCCGGCCCGATCTGGCGGTCTGACAGCACGATGATGTTGTAGCCACCCTTGACGGCCGCTTCCGCGCGCTCACAGAGGCGGTCGAGCATTTCGGGCATGCCTTCGGCGCCACGCTCCACATCATAGGTGAAGTCGAGCGTCTTGGTGTCGAAACGGTCTTCCGTGTGGCCGATCGAGCGAATCTTTTCGAGATCGCCATTGGTAAGGATCGGCTGACGCACTTCCAGGCGCTTGGCGTTGGCCGCACCCTCGTGGTCGAGAATGTTCGGGCGCGGGCCGATGAAGGACACCAGGCTCATGACCAGCTCTTCGCGGATCGGATCGATCGGCGGGTTGGTGACCTGCGCGAAGTTCTGCTTGAAGTAGGTGTAGAGCAGCTTCGACTTTTCCGACATGGCCGAGATCGGCGTATCGGTGCCCATCGAGCCCACGGCTTCCTGGCCCGTCGTCGCCATCGGCGACATCAGGATCTTGGTGTCTTCGGTGGTGTAGCCGAAGGCCTGCTGGCGGTTGAGCAGCGAGACGTCGCGGCGCAGCGCGCGCGGCTCCACCGGCTTCAGGTCTTCGAGGATCAGCTGCGTGCGATCGAGCCAGCTGCGATAGGGATGCTTGGTCGCGAGCTCGGTCTTCAGCTCCTCGTCGGAGACGATCTTGCCCTTTTCCATGTCGATCAAGAGCATCTTGCCCGGCTGCAGGCGCCACTTCTTGACGATATCCTCTTCGGCCACCGGCAGCGTACCGGCCTCAGAAGCGAGGATGACGCGGTCGTCTGACGTGACGAGGTAGCGGGCCGGACGCAGGCCGTTACGGTCGAGCGTCGCGCCGATCTGCTTGCCGTCTGTGAAGGCAACAGCGGCGGGGCCGTCCCACGGCTCCATCAGCGCTGCGTGGTATTCGTAGAACGCCTTGCGTTCCTTCGACATCGACTGGTTGCCGGCCCAGGCTTCCGGGATCAGCATCATCACGGCATGCGCCATGGAGTAGCCGCCGCGCACGAGGAACTCGAGCGCGTTGTCGAAACAGGCCGTATCCGACTGGCCTTCATAAGAGATCGGCCAGAGCTTGGAGATATCCTCGCCGAAGAGCGGCGAAGACACCGATGCCTGGCGCGCCGCCATCCAGTTGACGTTGGAGCGCAGCGTGTTGATTTCGCCGTTGTGGGCGACCATGCGGTAAGGGTGCGCCAGCTTCCAGGACGGGAAGGTGTTGGTCGAGAAGCGCTGATGCACGAGCGCGACAGCGGACTCAAAACGCGGATCCGACAGGTCCGTGTAATAGGCACCGACCTGGTAGGCCAGGAACATGCCCTTGTAGACGATCGTCGAGGACGACAGCGACACCGGATAGAAGTGGCTCTCCTCGCCGTCGAACTCGTCATAGATACGGTTGGAGATCACCTTGCGCAGCGTGAACAGGCGGCGTTCGAATTCATCGGTGGTCGCGGCGCTATCGCCCGCACCGATGAAGATCTGACAGTGATGCGGTTCGGTCGCAGCGATATCCGGCGCCTTCGACAGCGACGAGTTATCGACGGGCACGTCGCGGAAGCCGATGAGAACCTGGCCCTCTTCGGAGATGACGTCCTGCATCACCTTCTTGAAATGCGCGATCTGCTTTTCGTCGCGCGGCATGAAAATATGGCCGACGCCATATTCGCCGGCCTTCGGCAGGGTGATGCCCTGCTTGGCCATTTCCTCGCGGAAGAAGCGATCGGGAATCTGCACGAGAATACCAGCACCATCACCCATCAGCGGGTCGGCGCCGACAGCACCGCGGTGCGTCAGGTTCTCGAGAATGAAGAGACCGTCCTTGACGATCTGGTGCGACTTCTGACCCTTCATGTGGGCGACGAAGCCGACGCCGCAGGCGTCATGTTCGTTGCGTGGGTCATAGAGGCCCTGCTTGCCCGGGAGACCGTTGGCGAACTTACGCGTATCGGCCACCGCGCGCATGTCTGCTGCTGCGAACTGGTCGATGTCAGTGGATGGCGTGTTCTTCGTCATCGTTTTGCCTCCTGTCAGAGCCCGCGATCGTGCGGGCGGCTCTTCGTCGCACACCGTCCCTGATCTTAGGTTCGGCGCATGACAGCGCTGTTGCATTATCGAAGATCCGGTCGCCGGCGGCAGGCTTTCTCTGGGAAGACAGAGCCTTTCCCGACAAAGCAACCGTTGCGCTCCGCGCCTGCCATAGGTCCGTGCGGGAACTTTGTCCGCGCTCCAAGAACTATAGCGTGAAACCCCACGAGTGTAAGGTCCCTCAGCGCCTCTTCGGCCTTGACGGCCAAAATAGGACAGCAACCCTGTCCTAATCCATCGGTTCTATGCCAGAAACGCAGCAGCTCCGCAAGAGCCAGAAATTAAAAAAACGTCAATTGGCGCATCAAGATTACTAAATCAATCAAGTTGGCGACATAAAATTACGCCATCTCGTATTATATTGTTTCTTGATTGCGGAATTCAATTTTTGTGATGGGTTGCGCCCCAATCGCTTGATCCGGTGAAGCTTTGGATTAAGCTCCGATGCGAACCCGCCCCCACCTCCATTTTTCCCAGGCATTTTCCATGATCTTCGCTTCCGACAACTGGGCTGGCGCCCACCGTTCCATTGCCGAGCGCCTGCTGCAGGAATCCGCCGGTTTCGCCGCCGCTTACGGCACTAGCGATCTCGACCGCCGCGTTGAGGCCCGCTTCGCCGAAATTTTCGAGCGCGAGGTCTCCGTTTTCTTCGTGGCGACTGGCACGGCCGCCAACTCGCTGTCGCTTGCCAGCGTCCAGCGCCCCGGCGGCATCACCTTCTGTCACGCCGAAGCCCATGTGATCGCCGACGAATGCGGCGCGCCCGATTTCTTCAGCCAGGCGCGACTGTCGCCCGTCGATGGCGAGTTGGGCAAGATCGATCCGGAAAAGCTCTCCAAGGCGATCGCCGGCTTCCCTGAAAACGCCGTTCATCATGGCCGCGCGACGGCCGTCACCATCACCCAGGCGACCGAGATCGGCACCGTCTACTCGCTCGACGAGATCGATGCCATCTCGTCGATCTGCAAGGAGCGCAAGCTGCCGCTCCACATGGACGGAGCTCGCTTCGCCAATGCGCTGGTGGCGCTTGATGCAAGCCCGGCCGAGATGACCTGGAAGCGCGGCGTCGACATCCTCTCCTTCGGCGGCACCAAGAATGGCTGCTGGTGTGCCGAGGCGATCGTCGTCTTCGATCCTGAAAAGGCGAAAGAGATGCCCTTCATCCGCAAGCGCGCCGCCCAGCTCTTCTCCAAGTCGCGCTTCATCGCCGCCCAGTTCGACGCCTATCTGGACAACGGCCTGTGGCTTGATCTCGCCGGCCACGCCAACGGCATGGCCGACCGCCTGCGCGCGGGCATCGGCGCCAGCAACTCGGCCCGCCTTGCCTGGTCGACAACGTCGAACGAAGTCTTCGCCATTATAAAGAAGAGTGCCGGAAAGACGGCGGAAGACAAGGGCGCGAAATTCTACGAATGGCCGATCCCCTCAGCCACGCCTGATCTCGTCGGCGCAGACGAGATCCTGATCCGCCTCGTCACCAGCTTCGCGACAGAGGAAAAGGACGTCGACGGCTTCCTGAGCTGCCTCGCATCCTGAGCTGATCCCAAACCCATAAACGCCGATCGGCCCGGCGATCGAAATCACCGGGCCGATCCTCATGGCGCCGCACCCAGCCATGCGGCGCGCACTCCTCACTTACATGTTGCTCATTTCGCCTGCGCTCATCGGCATCATGTTCACGTTCATGTGGTACATGACCCAGATCGTGCCGACGATCGTGATGACCACGATGATGGCCGTGAAGATGAAGGCGAGCAGCGTCCAGCCGTTTTCCGAGCGGCTGTCTACATGCAGGAAGCAGACGACGTGGACGATGATCTGCGCAATCGCCAGCGCGAAGATGATCACGGTGGTCGCCGCGGCATTTTCCAGCGCCCCGGACATGACCAGCCAGAACGGAATGACCGTCAGGATGATCGACAGGATCGAGCCGGTCCAGATGCTGCCCTTGCTGCCGTGAGCGGGTTCGGTGTGATGATGTGTGCTCAACGAAGTGCTCCAAACAGGTAGACGACGGTGAAGACGCCGATCCAGATGATGTCGAGGAAGTGCCAGAACATCGACAGGCACATCAGGCGACGCTTGTTGTCCTCATTCAGTCCGCGCTGGGCGATCTGCACCAGCAGCGTGACCAGCCAGATCAGGCCGAACAAGACGTGTAGGCCGTGCGTGCCAACCAGCGTGAAGAAGGCCGACAGGAAGGCGCTGCGCTGCGGCGTTGCCCCCTCTGCAATCAGCGAGGAGAACTCGTAGAGTTCCACGCAGAGGAACGCCGCGCCGAGCACACCGGTGACGGCAAGCAGCCGCCACATGGTGGCCGTCCGTCCGGCTGCCATCGCCTGCATGCCGATCGAAAGCACGATCGACGATGCGAGCAGGAAGCCGGTGTTCAGCGCCACCAGCGGCAGCTCGAACAGGTGCTGCGGCGGAGGCCCACCCGCATAATTGCGGCTGAGCGTTCCGTAGACGGCGAACAGCGAGGCGAAGATCAGCGCATCGCTCATCAGGTAGATCCAGAAGCCGAGCATCGTGGCGCCGCCACTGTGATAATGCTCCTCGGCTTCGGGCTGGTGGTAGACGCGTTGGGCGTCCTTGTTGACGAGTTGAATGGTCATGTCAGGCCCTCGCTGCCGGCTGCTGCGCACGCTTGCCTTCGGTAAGCGCGATCGCATCGGCCGGGATGTAGTGATCGCGGCTGTAGTTGAAGGTGTGGACGATCGAGACGACGAGGATGCCGGCGAAGCTGATGGCAGCCAACCACCACATGTACCAGATCATGCCGAAGCCAAGTGCCGTGGCGAGTGCCGCAACGACGACGCCGGTGGCGGTGTTGCGCGGCATGTGGACGGGGCGGAAGCCTTCGGTCGGATGCTTGTAGCCATGCTCCTTCATGTCGTGCCAGGCGTCGAGTTCGTAGACGACGGGCGTGATCGCGAAGTTGTAGGCAGGCGGAGGCGACGTGGTCGACCATTCCAGCGTACGGCCATCCCAGGGGTCGCCGGTGACATCCCGCAGCTTGTTGCGCTTCACGATGCCCATGACGATCGCCATGACGAAGCCGAGCACACCGATGAGGATGATCACGGCGCCGATCAGCGCGATGACGAAGTAGGGCTGCAGCGTCGGATCGTCGAAGTGGTTGACGCGGCGGGTGGTGCCCATCAGGCCGACGATGTAGATCGGCGTCCAGGCGACCCAGTAGCCGATGACCCAGCCCCAGAAGGCAACCTTGCCCCAGAACTCGTCCATCTTGAAGCCGAAGGCCTTCGGGAACCAGTAGGTCATGCCGGCGAAGAGACCGAAGACGACGCCGCCGATGATGGTGTTGTGGAAGTGCGCCACCAGGAACAGCGAGTTGTGCAACACGAAGTCGGCAGCCGGCACGGCGAGAAGCACACCCGTCATGCCACCGACCACGAAGGTCAGCATGAAGGCGACGACCCACATCATCGGCAGTTCGAAGCGGATTTCGCCGCGGAACATCGTGAACAGCCAGTTGAACACCTTGGCCCCGGTCGGAATGGCGATCACCATCGTGGCGATCCCGAAGAAGGCGTTGACGCTCGCACCCGATCCCATGGTGAAATAGTGGTGCAGCCAGACGAGGTAGGACAGGATGGTGATGACGACCGTGGCGTAGACCATCGAGCCGTAGCCGAACAGGCGCTTGCCGGTGAAGGTCGAGGTGATTTCCGAATAGATGCCGAAGGCCGGCAGGATCAGGACGTAGACCTCGGGGTGACCCCACATCCACACCATGTTCCAGTACAGCATCGCATTGCCGCCGAGATCATTGATGAAGAAGGCGGTGTCGAGATAGCGGTCGAGCAGCAGCAGGAAGAAGGCCGCCGTCAGCGCCGGGAAGATGGCGATGGCGAGAACGTTGCTGCAAAGCGCGGTCCAGGTGAAGACGGGCATCTTCATCAGCGTCATGCCGGGCGCGCGCATCTTGATGACGGTTGCGACCATGTTGACGGCCGAGAGCGTCGTGCCGATGCCGGCAATTTCGAGCGACCATAGATAATAGTCGACCCCGGTATCCGGACTGAAGGCCTTTTCCGCCAGCGGCGCGTAGGACAGCCAGCCGGTGCGTGCGAATTCGCCGACGAACAGCGAGATCATCACCAGCACCGAACCCGCGACCGTCAGCCAGAAGCTGAGGTTGTTGAGATAAGGGAAGGCGACGTCGCGCGCGCCGATCTGCAGCGGCATGACGAAGTTGACGATGCCGACGACCAGTGGGATCGCCACGAAGAAGATCATGATCGTCCCGTGGGCGGTGAAGATCTGGTCGTAGTGGCTCGAGTGCAGGAAGCCCTCGTTGCCACCGAAAGCAATCGCCTGTTGCAGGCGCATCATCACGGCATCCGAGAAACCGCGCAGCAGCATGATGATCGCCAGCACGATGTACATGATGCCGATCCGCTTGTGATCGACGGAGGTGAACCACTCCTTCCAGAGATAGCCCCAGAGCCGGAAATAGGTGAGTGCTGCGACGATGATCAGACCGAGCGCGGCGACCGCGATGAAAGTGCCGACAAGGATCGGCTCGTGGATCGGCAGCGATTCGAGCGTAAGCCGCCCGAAGACTGTCGTGGTGAAGCTATGGTCTTGCATTGGAGCCCTGCTGTTCAGGCGCGGCGAGCGCGCCACTGTTGGTGCCAGTGTTGGTGCCGGTGTTGGTGTGGTCATGAGCGGCCGGAACGGCGGCGGTGACGTCGCCGGATGTCGAGGTGTGGCTCATGGATGGCATGCCCTGGCTCATCTGCCCTTCGCTGACTTTCATCGACGAGTGATCCATGGGCTGCGGCGCGAACATGCCGCCATTGTCGCGATCAAGCGCGCGATCCTTCTTCATGATGTCGGCGGCGCATTCGGTGCCGGCGACCACGCAACGATTGAGAACGCGATCAAAGAGACCGGAGGCGACGGTGGAGAAGTGCATGACGGGCACCTTCTCGCTCGGCTTGTCCAGTTCGACGTAACGATCGGTCGACAGCGTCTCGCCCGCGGCCTTTATCCCCGCGGCCCATTGGTCGAACCCTGCCTGATCGACACCGTGCAGCTTGAACCGCATGTCGGAATAGCCGGCGCCGGTGTAGTTGCCCGAATAGCCCCAGCTGTCGCCCGGTTGGTTGAGCACGGCGTGCAGCATCGATTTCATGCCCGGCATCGCATAGATCATGCCCGCCAGCGTGGGCGCCGAGAAGGTGTTGAACTGGTTGGTCGAGGTGATGGAGAAACGTACGGGGACATCGACCGGGAGGGCCAACTCGTTGACGGTCGCGATGCCTTGTTCGGGATAGATGAAGAGCCACTTCCAATCCATGGCGACGACCTGGATATCGAGAGGCTTGTGGTCCTTGGCCAGCGGCTTGTCGGCGGAAATTCGATCGAGTGGGCGGAAGGGATCGAGGCTGTGGGTGGTGATCCAGGTGACCACGCCGAGACACGCGATGATCATGAGCGGGATCGACCAGACCACCAGTTCGATCGGCGTCGAATGGGTGAAGTTCGGATCGTACCTGCCGGGCGCCTTGCCCTTGCGGTATCGGAACGCGAAGACCACGATCAGGGTCAACACCGGAATGACGACGAGAAGCATCATGCCGAGTGCGACGAGGATGAGGTTACGCTCCTGAAGAGCGATATCCCCCGTTGGGTTCATCACCACCATATTGCAACCGCTGAGAGGAAGCAGCGCAAGAGGTGCGACAAACCGGCGAAAATTTCGTGATATGAATGTTTTCTGGCGCATGCCCGGAAGCTATGTCGCCCCCCGCGCGGCAGCTTTGACATAGATCAAACTTTGATCCCGATGACCGGGGATTTCGCTGCGACATTTTTGTGTGCCGGCCGAAAATCGCGCAGTCCGGTCTCAGTCGCCACCAAACCAGCGCGCGGCGGCTTCGTGCCAAAAGCGGTCGTAGAGAGTCGCGTCGAGCGTGCTATGCTACACGAGGATGCTAGGAGATTTTTTATGCGTTCACGACCTTCTGCTCGACTATTGGTCATCGACCAATTTGATTGCGTCCTGCTTTTCAAGTTCTCCCATGCCGAGGGTCCATTGATTGGTAAAGCATATTGGGCAACGCCGGGTGGTGCTGTCGACAAGGGCGAAACCTTTGAGGCGGCTGCATTGCGCGAGTTGGAGGAGGAAACGGGCCTTGTTGGCTTGGATTTAACCGGCGAAGTTGGTCGGCGGTCCTTTGAACTTCCTCTAACGAACGGCGAGGTAGTATGGGCCGAAGAAAGGTTCTTCGGTGTCCGGGCCGAACGGAGCCCCATCTCCGACATAGGTTGGACCGAGAATGAACGAAAGGTGATGGCCGATCATCGCTGGTGGTCTAAACAGGAGCTTCGAGAGACCAGCGACACCGTTTTCCCTGATGGCCTCATAGACTTGCTAGCGAAGGTATGACCGCAAAGGGCCGATGGCCGACCTTCAGAGCCGGCCGCTTCGCGCCAACAGCGGTCATTACAGCATGGCGGCCCATCGGCCGACAAAGCGGCCGATGAACGGCTCATCGCGATTGGAATGCACGGCAGCTGAACTCAAGCGGCGGTTTCAGCAGGCATGTCGATCTGATCCATCTTCCCGGCAGTGATAAGATCCTGAATCCGAGGATCGTCAAGCACAGTGTGAGGATAGCCTCGCGCAATAGCACTGACGTGCTCCAATCTGGCAATCTGCGTGGGAGCCAGCCTGACCTTTGACGCAGCGAGATTGGTGTCGAGCTGCGCCAGCGTTCGCGGCCCGATAATCGGCAGAGATCCTTTTGCCGCGACCCAGGCAATCGCGACTTCTCCAGGCGTCACGCCGATCTCTGCAGACACGGCGATAAGCGTGTCGATGATCGCCGTGCGTTGCGGGGTGTTCTCCGGCTGGAAACCCGCACCAGCCCAAGCTTCGTCGCGCCGTGCGTTATCCTTTACCTGACGGTATTTACCGGTCAGGACGCCGCCCCCGAGGGGCGAATAGGCAACCACGCCAATTCCAAGCGCCTGAGCGGCAGGTATCAGATCCTGCTCGGTTGCCCGTTGGACTAGGCTGTGTTCGACTTGGATTCCGGCGATCGGAACCGAGCCGCGGATCTCCGCGATAGTTGCAGCGCGGGCGACACGCCAGGCGGGAAAGTTCGAGAGGCCGGCATAAAGAATTTTTCCCGCCCGTACGAGATCGTCGAACCCACGAACGAGCTCTTCCAGCGGCGTGACGCCATCAGAGACATGCGCCCAGAAGAGATCGATACGATCTGTTTTCAGGCGCTTTAGGCTTGCCTCCACCGAGGACACCATAGCTTGCCGGCTGTTTCCGGTGACGAGAATTCCGGAACTTGCATTCGTTTTGACGGCAAATTTGGTCGATAGGACGAATTCATCTCGTCGTCCTCTCAAAAGGTCGCCGAGCAGCTCTTCGGACTGCCCTTCCTGGTAGCCGTTTGCCGTGTCGATGAAGTTGCCGCCGGCATCGGCATAGGCGTCAATGATGCGACGAGATTCCTCCGAGTCGGCGCCGTGTCCGCCCCAGGCCGTCCCGAAGTTCGCTGTACCCAGGACATATTCGGACACCCGTAATCCCGTCTTCTTACCAAACAACTTGTAACGCAAGAGAACATTCCTTCTTGTGGATCATATGGTGGTCGCGTTATATCAAACGGGCCACTGATCCATATAAATGGGCCAATGGCCCGTTTGTCAAGGAGAAGCGATGCGCGCGGATGCCAGGGAGAACTACAACCACTTGCTTATGGTCGCGCGCGCTGTCGTTGCGGAGCAAGGGGTCAACGCATCGCTGCGCGACATCGCACGCAGGGCAAATATCGGCTGGGCAACGCTGTCGCGTCATTTTCCGACACGCGAGGCGTTGCTGGATGCCTTGCTGCGTAGGAGTTTGGAGGAATTGACCCAAAGAGCGGACATGCTCGAAGCGTCGCTGTCGTCAAAAGACGCTCTCGTGATCTGGCTTCGTGATGCTGTTTCTTTTGTGCAGATCTACAGCGGTGTTGTGACGATGATGGCCTCGGCATTGGCCGACCCCGAGTCTGCACTCCATGCCTCCTGTAAAGATCTACGCGAGGCGGGTGCGCGTCTTCTAAAACAGGCGCAGGCGGACCAGGTGGCTCGTCGCGACTTGGATGGAAACGATCTTTTCGCGTTGATCGGCGCTCTCGGCTGGATCGGCGATCAACCGTCATTCGCATCACGCAGCAACGATCTTTTTAAGCTTGTTGTTGGTGCAATCCTCACCGAAAGAGTTGCGTTGGAGAGGACCATCGATGCGGATTCGACGTCTGCCTAGGGCCGACTGCGGTCTTCCGCTTCGCGCCAATAGCGGTCATTTGCTATCAGAGTTAGATGGAACCCGAACAAACACAGGCGGAGCGCGCAATTGGCATGGAGTGGGAAAAAGTTCTGGAAACGGTCGAAAATTTCTCCGGGCGTATAGGCATATCCACAAAGTCTGTGGTCGCATCCTTTGTAAGCTTCGCAAGCGCAAATTTGGTGTCACCGTCCGAAGTTTTGGAGGGTGCCTTTCCAACAGTGCGCATATGCTGGGATGATCCGCTGATGGAGGTGGAAATTTTCGACAGCTCTTTTGAGACATACGATTTCCGCGTCATACCCGCAGGCATCGAGGAATTCGATGTTGTTGAAATTGGGCAGCTTCCCGACGCATTTCTAAAATCTTTGGATCCTTTAAGGCTAGCTCCATAAATATGTGTTCTGCCATCAGAAGGCTATGTCCGCTTCGGGCCGACTGCGGTCATCGGTGGCAACGGCTACCTAAGTCTGGAAAATCGCATCCGGTGAAGGCAACACCGCGAAAACCATGGCGATAATGCGTGAATGACAATGGTGATCCGCGCCCAAGGGCGGGATCACCACTATCGAGATCGTCTTCTGATTCTCGTGAACGTCTAATTCTGATGCAGCATCACGGCGGAGGGCGGCGCCCCGTTATCCGTCGTCTTGCTATCGTGGCCGGCCACGACGATGAGCATCACGCAGGCGACCAGCCCGGAGACGAAGAGCGCTCCATATACCATCGTCCGTTCTCCCTGTAGCCCCGAACGTCGACCTTGAGCGAGGATCAAACTAAGGGGTCCAAGGTAACCAGAAGCCTAAGCGACAGGGTTGAAGGATACTTAAAATGCCTGGCAATCGATTAACCACATATCGTGCCATCCGAGCGGCCATACGATCTCAGCTCGACCTGAGGCTCCGGACCTTGGAAAGAATATCGTCCGACAGCGCCGACACCAGCGCCTGGTCCGCACCCTTGCGCGGCACCAGCACGAACTCGACATCCTCGAGCACCGGCAGCTTGCCCTTGCCGATCACCTTCAGCCCCGATGGCGCCATGCTGCGTGGTTGCACGAGCACGCCCATCCCGGCGCGCGCCGCCGCCGTCAGACCGCTGAGGCTCCCGCAGGTGCAGACGATCCGCCAGGAAATCTGGTGCCGTCCCAGCGCCTCCAGCGAGATAGCCCGCGTCACGCTCGGCGGCGGAAAGGCGATCAGCGGTAAAGGCGACGCGCTCATGATATGGTCGGGGTCGCGCGCCAGCCACACCAGCGGCTCGCGATAGACCAGCCGCCCGCGCGCGTCGCCCAGCCGCCGCTTGGCGAGCACCAGATCGATCTCGCCATTGTCCTGCATTTCATAAAGCACACCCGAGAGCGCCACCGTCAGCTCCAGATCGACCGACGGGTGCGAGCGCACGAAATCCTCAAGCACGCCGGGCAGCTGGCTGGTGACGAAATCCTCAGAAACCCCGAGCCTCAGCTTGCCGCGCAGGCTTGGCCCGCCAAACAGCGACTGCACCTGCCCTTCGATCGAGAGCATGGCGCGCGCATGCGACAGCAGCGCCTCGCCATCCGTCGTCAGCACCACCTTGTGCGTATCGCGCGCCAAGAGCCGCCGCCCGACCGACGTCTCCAGCCGCTGGATATGCTGGCTCACCGTCGATTGCCCAAGCCCCAGCCGCTCGGCGGCCAGCGTGAAGCTCCCCATCTGCTCGACGGCGACGAAGCTGCGCAATTGCGTAAGATCAAGCATGATTATCCCGCGTCGTGATAACTGTTATTTCTTGCATCGCGTATCATAATGGAAGAAACAGAATTGATCCATCAAAAGCCGGCTACAATGCCGAACAAGCCGAGACCAAGCCCATGCGCCGTTTCCTGCCCGATACTTTCACGATCCTCCTGGTCTGCACGGTCATCCTTGCATCGATCCTGCCGGCGAGCGGCGCCTTCGCCGGCTATTTCGGCACGGCGACCACCATCGCGATCGCGCTCCTCTTCTTCCTGCATGGCGCCCGCCTGTCGCGCGACGTGGTGATTGCGGGCCTGCTGCACTGGCGGCTGCATCTGGTGATCCTGCTCACCACCTTCGGCGTCTTCCCGCTGCTCGGCATGGGTCTCGGCTTCATCCCAGATTCGATCCTGCCGCATTCGCTTTATCTCGGCATTCTCTTCCTCTGCGTGCTGCCATCAACCGTACAGTCCTCGATCGCCTTCACCTCGATGGCCGGCGGCAACGTGCCGGCCGCGATCTGCTCGGCCTCGGCGTCGAACATCTTCGGCATGTTCCTGACCCCGCTCCTCGTCGGCCTGCTCTTCTCGGTCGGCGGCCATGGCGGCTTCTCGTGGGATGCGCTGCTGCAGATCTTCACGCAGCTGCTGCTGCCGTTCATCGTCGGTCAGGCGTTGCAGCCCTGGATCGGCGACTGGATCCGCGCCAAGAAGAAGATCCTGATGCCTGTTGATCGCGGCTCGATCCTGATGGTCGTCTACCTCGCCTTCTCGACCGCCGTCGTCGAGGGTCTGTGGCACACCTTCTCGCTGTCCGACATCGCGGTCGTCATCGTCGCCGACATGGTTCTGCTGGCACTCGTGCTCTGCGCCACCACCTTCGGCAGCCGCCTGATGGGCTTCAACGAAGCCGACCAGATCACCATCACCTTCTGCGGCTCGAAGAAGAGCCTGGCGAGCGGCGTTCCCATGGCCAACGTCATCTTCGCCGGCCAGGCGATCGGCGCCATCGTCCTGCCGCTGATGCTCTTCCACCAGATCCAGCTGATGGTCTGCGCTGTCATCGCCCAAAAATACGCCGCCGCCCACCACCGCCGCGCCACCGCCGCCGAGGTGGAACAGGCCGCCAACCCGGCATGACCGGTCGCGCCGCATCGGCGGCGTGACCCGACAACAAAAAAGCGGCGCCCCGTGGGGGACGCCGCCTCGTTGCCATATCCTGGGAGGGATTGGTTCGTTGGTGACTTAGTTGGTGACCTGGGCCTCGATGGCCTTCGGCGCGCTCACCGGTTCGGCGGCGATCGCGATCTTGCGGGGCTTCATGGCCTCGGGAATGCTGCGAAGAAGGTCGATATGGAGCAGACCGTTCTTCAGCGAAGCAGCCGTCACCTCGACATGGTCGGCGAGTTGGAAGCGACGTTCGAAGGTACGCTTGGCGATACCTCGATAGAGGAATTCGGAGCCTTCCGCATTGTCTTCATTCTTCTCGCCCTTGACGGTGAGAGCATGGGCCTGCGCTTCGATCGAAATTTCGGTTTCGTCGAAACCGGCGACGGCCATGGTGATGCGGTAGGTGTTTTCACCGGTGCGTTCGATATTGTAGGGCGGATACGTCTGGCCCTGGTCGGGCTGGCCCAGGCTGTCGAGCATGGTGAAGAGACGGTCGAAACCGACGGTGGAACGATAGAGGGGAGAGAAGTCTACGTGACGCATGATGTCCTCCTGAGGAAGCGACTGATTGCGATAAATTGCCCCAGAAACCCCTTGATCGGCAGCTTCGGGACGGTTCCGCGGACCCGTTCTGGCGTCCGCTACCATGAGATGGGGATGGCTTTTTCGGACTTCAAGACCCTTTCTGAGGGCCGCCCACAACCACTGAAAATCCGCGGCCAGCCACCGTGAACCGCGCATGAACACCTAGTTCGGCATCCGTTCAGACGCGTGGGCCTAAAGATTGCGTCATCGGGTTACACTGGCTCGATGGCTGGAGTGTATCGTCCCTTCGTCTTCAGCCCGATCTCCGGCCGGCACTGCGCTCCCCTCAGGTCCCGCATGCCGGCCACTTTTTTGAGCGGGCGCCGGCGACGCGCACCTCAGGAACGCTTTTTTCTTTGATTTGACAGGCCGATCGCCTATCCGCTTTACTTCTATTCCGAATCCTTTCGAAGGGCGCGCGCTGACGGCTATGGAACAGGTTCTGTTTTCGACACCCGGCAATCCGGTTCCGGAAAATCGCACGGAAGGCTTCTTCGAGACGCATGACGGCCTGAAGCTGCGCTACGCCGTCTTCCGCTCCCAGGCACCCGTTGCCAAGGGCACCGTCGTGCTTTTGCATGGCCGCAACGAATTCATCGAGAAATATTACGAAACGATCCGCGACCTGACCGACAAGGGCCTCTGGGTCGCCACCTTCGATCTGCGCGGCCAGGGCAATTCCGACCGCATGCTGAAGAAGCGTCACTACGGCCATGTCCGCCGCTTCGTCGATTACGAGCATGACCTCGATACCTTCCTCGAGAAAGTCGTGCTGCCCGATACCCGCCTGCCCTTCTATATGTTGGCTCATTCGACCGGCGCGCTGATCGCGCTGTCGGCCGCTCCTTATCTGACGACGCGCATCGAGCGCATGGTGCTGACGGCGCCCTTCATCGGCCTCTCGGGTCAGGTAGCCTCCGCCGGCACCATCCGCTGGCTCGCGTCCGCGGCCTGCGCGCTCGGCCTCGGTTCGCACCCGCTGTCGCGCAAGCTCAGGGAAAAACCGTTCCGCGACAATCCGCTGACATCGGACGAGGTCCGCTTCGAACGCAACGTAGCGATCGCTCAGGCAAATCCCGATCTCACGCTCGGCCCGCCCACCGCGCGCTGGCTGGTCGAATCCTTCAAGACCATCGAGCGCGTGACAGCACCGAACCACCTCTTTTCGATCACCATCCCGACCGTCGTGATAGCCCCGACGCGCGATACGATCGTGCCTTACATCGCCCAGGAGCGTCTCTCGCGCTATTTCCGCGCCGGCCAGCTGGTGCCGATCAACGGCGCTCGTCACGAAGTGTTGCAGGAACGCGACGTCTACAGACAGGCAGCACTTGCCGCCTTCCACGCCTTCATTCCGGGCGCGGATGCCGAGGTTTCCGAGGAATTCGAAGGCTTCGGCACCTGAGCCGGAGCGCCTTAGGCGGGTCCCATTCCGCGCCCCACTTGTCCAGCATCGTGAAGTTCCGGCCGGCCCGATCACATTTTGAGACAAAAATGTAACGCGGTGTTTGAATTTTTACGATTGTAAGATAATAGTTACCCACTTTTTCGATAAGGGCTGAACTAATCACATAGGGGGCACCTGGCGTTGAGGGCGCATTACGTATTGGGACGATCTCTCTTCGGGATCATGATTGTGGGCTTAGCTGCCACGGGCTGCACCAGCACGCCAAAGACCACAGGCAGCATTCAGACGACCAAGCGTCTGCATACCGGCACGCCCGGTAAGGTCACCTACAATTACACGACGGAAGACCGAACCTGTCTCAAGCGGGCGATGTATTTCGAATCGCTGCATTCCGATCACGACGGCTACATGGCTGTCGGCAGTGTCGTGATGAACCGCCTGACATCCCCGGCCTATCCCAAGTCCATTTGCGGCGTCGTTTCGCAGGCCAAGCAGTTCGCCCCCGGCGTCATGACCCGTGAGGTCAAGGCCCAGGCGGAGCCCGATCTCAACGCGGCCGCCGACGCACTTTTGAAGGGTGAGCGCAATCCCGCCGTCAAGGAAGCCATGTTCTTCCACACCGACGGCATGAAGTTCCCCTACGACAACATGCACTACGTGACGGTTGCCGGCGGCAATGCCTTCTACGAGAAGCGCGGTGCCGATGGCGAGCTGCAGACCCCCTCGCCGCTCCCCGCCTACGAAGTCGCGATGAATTTCGTGCCCGCTCACAGTCAGATGGCCGCGCAGTTCGAGCTGCTGACGCCAGCCGCCTCGCCGGCCCGCGAGCCGATCCCGATGGCGCAGGGCGTCGTCGAAACCGCATACGAAGCACCGGAAAGCGTCCCCGTACCGCAGGCCGCTCCCATGCAGACGACCGCCGAAGCGGTCCGCATGGAACAGCCGCAGGTTCAGCAGGCACAGGTACAGACCGCCCAGCTTCAGCCGGCGCAAACTCAGCAGCCGCAATTCCAGCAGGATCGGTTCCAGCAAGCTCAGCCGCAGCAGGCGCAGGCCAAGCAGCAGCACGTGCTGCAGGTTCCAGTCCAGCAGGCCTATGTCCCGTCCGAGCCGGCGCCCGCCGCCTTCGAGGCCGTTGCCTACACCGTGCCGACGGCAGTGGCCGTGCCGACGCCGCGCCCGGCGGCCTTCGACACCGCCCGCATGCGCGGCGGCATCGGCGGCTGATCTCAGCCTTAGGAGATGACCGAACAAAAAAGGGTTCCAGCCTGCCGGCGGAACCCTTTTTCTTTGCCTATCTGTCTGGACTGTCAGGCGGTCGGCCCTTCGCCCCGCCCCAATGGCGCGTCATCGCCGACGCGCCAGATCGCGATCGTCAGGCAACCCTGGCCAGCGGCGTCATGCCCCGCGCGCTTCGCTCGTCGCCGACCTTGAACTGGCCGATCAGCTCGAACAGCGCGCTCGCCTCCGCCGCCAGCTTGCGGCTGGCGGACGCGGTCTGCTCGACCATCGCCGCATTGCGCTGCGTATCCTGATCCATCGACATCACGGCCTCGTTGATCTGGCCCAGCGCCTGCGATTGCTCGCGCGCTGCCACAACGATGCCCGAGACATTGTCGTGCACCTGCAGCACCCGCGTCGCGATCGCCTCCAGCGCCGCACCGGTCTTGTCCACCAACGCCACCCCATCACGAACCGAGGCTTCGCTATCGTGGATCAGCGCCTTGATCTCCTTGGCCGCATCGGCCGAACGCTGCGCCAGCTGTCGCACCTCTTGTGCCACGACCGCAAACCCCTTGCCGGCTTCCCCGGCACGCGCCGCCTCGACGCCAGCGTTCAGCGCCAGAAGATTGGTCTGGAAGGCGATATCGTCGATGACGCTGACGATGCCTGCGATCTGGGTCGAGGAACGCTCGATCCTGGCCATGGCGTCCACCGTCTGCTTGACGACATCGGCGGAATCCTGCGCGCTCTTCGTCGTGTCGTCGACAAGCCGCCCAGCATCGGCCGCCCGGCGCGCCGAATCCGAAACGGTCGTGGAAATCTCGGTCACCGCCGCCGCAGTCTCCTCGACGGAGGAAGCCTGCGATTCCGAACGGCGGGCAAGATCGTCGGACGCCGCACTGATCTCGCGCGTTCCCGATGCGATCTGCGTCGCGTTCCTGGCGATCGCCTGCATCGCCGCCCGCAACCGGCCGATCGAAGAGTTGTAATCGGTGCGCAGCGTCTCCAGCGAGGCGATGAAGGGCTTTTCGATCGTCTGGTCCAGATCGCCATCCGCCATCGCCTGCAGGCCAACGGCGAGTTCGTTGACGGCCCGCACCCGCTCGCTGACATCGGTCGCGAATTTGACGACCTTGAACACCTTGCCGCTCATGTCGAAGATCGGGTTGTAGGAGGCCTGGATGAACACCTTGCGGCCGCCCTTGCCGATGCGCGCGAACTCGTCGGCGGCGAACTGCCCGGCCGCTAGGCCGCGCCAGAATTCCTTGTACTCCGCACTTGCGGCATAGGCCGGATCGCAGAACATCGAATGATGCCGCCCGCGGATTTCCTCCAGCGTATAGCCGAGCGTCTTCAGGAAATTCTCGTTGGCTGTCAGGATATGGCCGTCCGGCGTGAACTCGATCGTCGCCTGCGCGCGCGAGAGCGCATCGAGCTTGCCGGCATCTTCAGCACTCTTCAGCTTCGTATCGGTAATCACGGTGGCGAACTTCACGACCTTGTAGGGTGTGCTGCCCTTGAAGACCGGATTGTAGGAGGCCTCGATCCACACCTCGCGCCCACCCTTGGCGATGCGCTTGTACTGCCGACGATCGAACTCGCCCTTGTTCAGGCCCTTCCAGAAGGCAGCGTACTCCGCGCTTCGAGCCTCTTCCGGATCGACGAACATACTGTGGGGTCGCCCGACGATCTCGATCAGGCTGTATCCCATGGCCTGACAGAAATTCTCGTTGGCGAAGAGGATCTTGCCCGCCATGTCGAACTCGATCACGGCCTGGGAACGGCTGACGGCATCAAGAACGGCCTTGGCGCCCGCGGCGGATCCGAAAGAAAAAAGCTGCATTATAATTTGCCTCAAACCGAAATGCGGACCGCCGAAAAAGCAAAGGTCCATAAACATTCATTTCAGCGGCAAGATTTGCAGCGAAGTCTTTCCGTTCAATTAATGTTCATCCCCTGCGAGCATGGTCTCGGTCAAGTAACCGCATGTTTTCGCGAAACAAACAACCGATGAGAGATCACATCGATCGATAACAACCAATGCTATTGAACATTGTCTAAACCTAACAAAACCGGGCCTGATCCTGCTCGGTTCTGAACAACCCTCGGTTTAGCGTCGCAGGATCGCCACCGCCGCGTCATAGACCGCCTGGCTGCCGGCGGCGATGATCGAGCCGCCATTCTCCGGCCGCCCGCCATCCCAAGTGGTGATGATGCCGCCGGCCTTCTCGATGACGGGAATGATGCCGCCGACGTCGTAGGGCTTCAGGCCGTTTTCGACGACGAGATCGATATGCCCAGCCGCCAGAAGTGCATAGGCGTAGCAATCGGTGCCATAGCGGAAGAGCCGCACCTGGCTCTCGATCTCGCGATAGCGGTCCATCTCGGTGCCGACGAAGAGATGCGGCGAGGTGGTGAACAGGATCGTATCGGCAAGCCCGGCGCAATCGCGCACCTGAAGCTTCCGCTCGCCCTCAGGACCAGTGTAATAGGATCCGCTCTCATCGGCGAAATAGCGCTCGCCGGTAAACGGCTGCTCGATCATCCCCATGATCGCCCGACCGTCTCTGTAGAGGCCGATCAGCGTCCCCCAGACGGGAACGCCCGAGATGAACGCCCGCGTGCCGTCGATCGGATCGATCACCCAGACATGCTCGCGATCGAGCCCGACATTGCCAAACTCCTCGCCGAGAATGCCGTGCTCGGGAAAATGCTGTTCGATCAGCGCCCGGATCGCCACTTCGGCCGCACGGTCGCCCTCGGTGACGGGGTCGAAGCCGGATGCAAGCTTGTTCGTCACGCCGGTCCCGGAGCGAAACCGCGGCAGTGTCTCGGCCTTGGCGGCTTCCGCGAGTCGATTGAAGAAGGTGCGATCAGGAAACATGAGGGACATCCGTGTGAGACTGTCGATGCCGCTTTCCATAGCCGAAAAGGCCCGTTTTGCAAACGGAAGCAGCAATTTTTAGCCGGCTGCACATATTTTGCGCACCGCAATAAAATGATTGACAATTGTGCACTGCAATAGTAACGTCTCCCTACAGTCTTCTGACTGTAAATACCCTCCTTGGGTGTTTCCTCCCTAGACTTGGACCGCCGCAAGGCGGTCTTTTTTTGTCGGGTTGGAATGGCAACCAAGAGGAACCGCCGAAGTCCGCAACTTTGACGCTGAAAAGCTACACCATCTTCAAGACAGTATTAGTACGCTGGATCGCCGTCGCCGCGACATGCTGAAACGCCGGCCGGATCATCAGCTGAGCGATAGCGGCCGAGACGAAATCGGCATTGAGCCCGGCAATTGCTGACAACGTCGCCTCGACATGCGGGCGATAACCCCGAAGCTCCTCAACGAGCTCGCGCTCATGGCTCTCGGCAGCGGCGGCAATGTCAAAAATGTCACGGGGTCGAATGGACGACCCGCGATAATAGATCTTCTTGGCAACGATCTCGGGCACTGTCTCCAGAAGTACATCCAAATTCTCGACGGAGGCCCGAGCATAGGGAACGGACGTCAGTCCTTGAGCGACGATAAAATCGATCTCCCCGACCCCAGTGAAGGCAAACTTCTGGAACTTGACGCCATCCCCCTCGTACCCGTCGGGAAAGACATCGAACTTCAATTCGGCTTTCGCGGGATCGAGATAGCCCAGCACCTGGGCATCTGGCAGGAAAATATCGACGTCATGACTGTCCCGATGCTCGATCTGCAGCATCATCGCGGTGCCACCACCGAAGGACCACTCGTCGATAATAGGATAGGCGCGATTGACCTGATCGATCAGGCTTGTCGCGATGCGGAAAAGCCGCCTCCAATCCGGAGGACCGCCGATCGTCACGCCGCCAACGGGTAGGTTTCGCCGGAATAGACGGAGAACGCCCTGGCGGCCTCCACCAATTCAGGCAGCGAAATGCCGACCGAGGCCGCGAACGCCGCCTGAAGCTGCGGGGTCACCTCCGCGAAGAAGGACGACATGTGGCCGGGTACGGTCGTCGCCTCACCCGCATGCGACAGATAAAACGCCAACTCAGCGGCCGTCAGCTTGCGCCCGTAAGGCGCATTGACAGTTCCCAAAACCGTAGCTGCGATATCCATCGTCACCACCATTGACCGATAGCCAAAAAATAGAGCCAGCCGGCCCCAGCGTCAACGCGCTCGGAAAACCACCCTACTCCGCCGCCAGCGCTGTATCGCCGGCGAACTTGGCGACGTAGTCGGCCATCTGGCGCATGAAGGAAGTGATCGCGGCGGCCACGAGCGGGAAATCGGCGCGGCGCTCGAGCGTCACCTCGTCGACATAGATCGAGCGGTTGACCTCGATCTGCAGCGCGTGCAGGCCGCGCGAGGGGCGGCCGTAATGCTCGGTGATGAAGCCGCCGGCATAGGGCTTGTTGCGGATCGCGGCAAAGCCCATCTCCTCGAAGATGCTGACCGCCATGCGCGACAGCTCGGCCGACGCGCTCGTGCCGTAGCGATCGCCGATGATGAAATCCGGCCGCGACGTGGCGCCCGCGACGCGAATATTGCCCGGCATCGAGTGGCAGTCGATCAAGACGCCGAAGCCGAACTGCACATGCGTGCGCGCGATCAGCCGGCGCAGTGCGGCGTGATAGGGCTTGTAGACGGCCTCGATCCGATCGAGCGCCTCCTGCACCGGCAGGCGACGCGCGTAGATCTCCATGTTCTCGGCAACAATGCGTGGGATCGTCCCGAGCCCGCCGGCCACGCGCAGCGAATTGATATTGGCGTAGGCAGGCAGGAGCCCGTCGAACATGCGCGGGTCGAGCTCGTAGGGCTCGCGGTTCACATCGAGATAGGCGCGCGGAAAATTGGCGAGCAGCAGCGGCGCCCCAAGCGCGCCTGCCGCCGAAAACAGCTCGTCGACATAATGGTCTTCCGAGCGGCGGATCGAAATCCCCTGCAATCTCGATTGCGCGATGAATTCTGGCGGATAGATGCGGCCGCTATGGGGGGAATTGTAGACGAATGGAATGGTGTGCGACGCGGGTTCCCGTATCTCAAAAAGCTCGTACGCGGGAATCTCGTCCACCTGTTTCCCTCTTAACCATGCTGGCAGGCAGCTATCGCGCCCATGTTGCCAGTTGAAGGCCGCCAAGTCCATACTATCTCATGGGGATGACGCTTTGCACAGGCGCTTCACCGGTTGTTTACCGGCCGAAATCTAGTGTAAATGACCAATACTCACGCATAAATTCCACTGATCAGCGGTCTGGATAATGACTCAGAAGATACTTCTTGCAGAAGACGACAACGACATGCGCCGCTTCCTTGTGAAGGCGCTCGAAAAGGCAGGCTACAAGGTCCTGTCCTACGACAACGGCGCCAGCGCATACGACCGCCTTCGCGAAGAACCCTTTTCCCTTCTTCTCACCGATATCGTCATGCCCGAAATGGACGGCATCGAGCTGGCGCGCCGCGCCACCGAACTCGATCCCGACCTCAAGGTGATGTTCATCACCGGTTTTGCGGCCGTGGCACTCAACCCTGATTCGAAGGCACCGAAGGACGCGAAGGTCCTTTCCAAGCCTTTCCACCTCCGCGACCTCGTTGACGAAGTCAATAAAATGCTTGCGGCCTAAGGGTTCTGTGGGCCCATGTCACAAATCTGAAAAAGGCCTATTGACGGCCAAATAGGTTTGTGGTCTATGCGCCGACATCGGATGGGCGTGTAGCTCAGCGGGAGAGCACTACGTTGACATCGTAGGGGTCACAGGTTCAATCCCTGTCACGCCCACCATCCAGATTAGACTGAATAGTCAAGGGCTTAGCGAGAAATCGCTGAGCCCTTTTTCGTTTCGGCAATCGGCTATCCAAAGCGCGCAATCGACGCTTCGTCGGCGAAATGTTTTTCATGAGGCGACGCGGCCTGCGCCGATCCGCCGGGCGCGACAGGCCCCGACCCACTCGCTTCAAGACCTGTCCACACCCCAACCTCGTTCAGAATCCATTAAGCCAACCAATGCCATCTTCTGGGCATGTTGAGTGGCTATCGAGCCTCTCGATCTTAACGGAGACGCATGCGAATGAAGAAGATGGCTCTGTACGCCGTGGTTGCCGCAACCACGTTCAGCAGCGTCCTGGCGACCACCGCGCCGGCAATGGCGCAGTATTACGACCGTCGCCCGCCGGGCTATGGCTACCGCGACCAGCCGCCACCCCCACCCCCGCGCCGCCACCATCACAACAATGATGGCGCCGTTATCGCCGGAGGTCTTGCGGCTGGCGTTATCGGCGGCCTGATCGGCGGCGCGATTGCCAACGGCAATTCCGGCCCGCGCTACATCGACCCGCCACCGCCGCCCCCGCCGCGTTGCTGGTTCGAGGATCGCCAGGTCCAGAACGCCTATGACGGCGGCTACCACATGGAAAGCATCCGCGTCTGCCGCTAACGATGTCGGGCATTGTGCCCGGCACCAAAGCAGCAACCACCGCCCCGGTCTCCGGGGCGTTTTGCTGTCGGGCATCGGGCAAGGCAGGCGCGCAAACGAAAAGAGGCCCGGCGGATGGGCCGGACCTCTTCATGTCGAGCGTATCGCGCGAACGCTTATTCGTGGATCGTATAGGAGCCCATTTCGCAGAGATCCTGCGTGTCGGTGGTCGTGTCGAGGTTGGAGCCTTCCTCGAACTCGAATTTCATGTCGTATTTGCAGACGTCGCGGCCGTCGCCGATGGTGATGTCCATGCTCTCGCCCGGGGTCAGCACCTGCTTACCGAAGACGTCGTCTTCCCACTCGTTGACGCCAACGGGCGAGGTATAGAAATTGGTGAGCACCGAGTTGGTGCCGTTCTTCAGCGTGAAGACCAGGTCTTCCGCGTGAGAGACGCCTGTAAATGCCAGAAATGCGATGGCGGAGACCGCCGACAGCGTGATGTTTCTCATGTTTCCCCTCAAAACGCCCCACACGGGGCGCGACGGTCTTATTATCGGATGAGCATATGTAAAAGTGGTTTCGGCAGCCATTTCTGGTGGCTTTTCTTGGACTGCGAAGTTGTGTGCCAAGACATTGAAAGTCTAGCGTGCTGACCAATTTCGAACACAGTAGAATGTCATGGCCTCGGTGCCGTGGCGACACGCTTTAGGCATGACGAGGTATTGAAATGAAACTGGTAATCTTGACCGCCGGCGCGCTTCTGTCGGCATCGATCGCGCAGGCAGCGGGCACGGCACAGCAGAACTTCCCCGGCGCGCCTGGCGCGCTAACGCTGGCCGGCCGATGCAGCAAGCTCGTCGTCGGCAAGGTCGATGTCTCCAAGCCCTGCCAAAACGAGATCGCCAGCGTTACGCTGGTCAACGGTCAGGTCACCTTCATCTTTTCCGCAGAAGGCAAGATGCTCGGCTTTCAGGGCGACGGCACCAAGATCAAGCCGGCATCAGCGGGCAATGTCACGCTGCCGCTTGATATGGTCGTGACGGGCGCCGGCCAGAAGATGACCGGCCAGGTCAAGGTCTCGGGAAGCTGCACGCTCGGCAACCCTTATGACGGGAAGCCGGTCGCAATCGAATGCAGCGCCAAGAGCACCGACACGGCCTTCTCCGCCGTCTTCAAGACCAACGGCAAGGCGCCGAAGCAGAAGTAGGTTAAACGATCCTCAGGCGCACCAGGCGCCCTTGCCGGGCTTGCGCGCCAAGCCTTCGTCCACCAGCTGCGCGCCGATCGAGCGACCGTCGCGCGAGATGACCCGGGGTGCGGCCCCCTTGTCGGGCTGGCCGGCGGCGTTCATCGAGAACGACCCGGCATTCAAAAGGTTGAGCAGCCGGAGCTTGGCCGCGAAGCCCGCCTTGCGTTCGCCGTCGCAACGCGCATTGTCGATGCCGGGGCTGACGATATCGGCAATCACGATCTTCTCGCCCTTGTACCAGAAGGTGCTGCCGTCGGCGACGCAGTTGATATGCTCGCCCTGCCCGCAATAGCCGAAGGCAGCCTTTGCGGATTGCGTCTGCGCCGGTGAAATGGAGACTGGCGAGATGGACGCCGGCTCCGCCCTTTCGGAAGCCGGCCCCTTGGACGACGGGATCGGCACTGCCGCCGGTGGCACGATCTTCGAGACCGGCGCGATCGACGCCGTCTGCCTCGGCCCCGTATCACGGCTCGTATCCTTGATGGCCTCACGTACCGCATCGCGCTCGCGCGGCGTGTTCTTCGCCACGCTGACCGGCCGCGAGGCCGATGGCGAAGGCGCATGCGAAGCGAGCAACGGCTTCACGCTCTTCCAGTTGTCGTAGACGGCGATGCCGCCAAAGGCGAGCGCACCCACGACCACCCAGGGAAGCGCGCTGCCGCCTCCGCTCTTTCTCGCTCCCGCCCGCGAGCGTGTCGATGTCTTGCGGCGTGTCGCTGTCTTGGCCATGGCGTCCCGATTCCCGTGATGGCCGATTATCGCCGCGCAATCCTTTCCGAAAGGTTGGCAAGCGCCATTTGTCCCCCGCAGGTTTCGCCCCCTAAGTTTCCCGTGAGAAGTTTCGCTTACCCCGCCGCCACATCATCGCGCCATTTGCCCGCTAGAGCCCACCGCTCACGTTTCGTTGAAGAGGCTGGTCGTCGAAAACGCTGGCACGGCGCGATCCGGCTGCCTATTTGAGGCGTGGTTGCTGTGACAGAGGCGCTGGAACAGCCACGACGACGGCTGAGAAGTGAAGGCATGACGCGTAAATATCTGAAATTTCTGAAGTGGCCCGCGGGCCTCGCGCTTGGCGCGGTGCTCCTGGTCCTCGGCCATGCCGGCATCGGCCAGCTCACCGGAAATTTCCACGAAGTCATCCCCGGCGAGCTCTACCGCTCGGCCCAGCCGAGCGGCACTGACATCGCCACCTATGCCGATACCTATGGCATCAAGACCATCGTCAACCTGCGCGACGAGGAGCGCACGGACTGGTACCACAATGAAGCGGCCGCCGCTGAGAAAGCCGGCATCACCCTGATCGATTTCCCGATGTCCTCGTCGAAGCTATTGCCGATCCCCGAGGCCGAGCGCCTCGCCAAGCTGATGGCAGATGCGCCCAAGCCGCTCCTCATCCACTGCGAACACGGCGCCAACCGCACGGGCCTGGCATCGGCCATCTATGTCGGCGCCGTCGGCAAGCTCAGCGAAGCCTTCGCCGAATTCCAGCTCAGCCCCTACTTCGGCCACTTCGCCCTCCCCGGCATCGGCCGCTACGAACTCACCCGCTCCTGGGACGCGTTTGAAGAAACCATCGGGTTTTGAGGGTGCTGGCAGCCTTTCGTGCCAGCATGCCACCACGCCAACCACACCCAGCGACGTCATTCTCGGGCTCGTCCCGAGGATCTAAGCACGCCGCCGCCAGCACAACGGTCATGGACAGCCCACCGGCGTTAAAATCCATGCCCTTCCAGCCCAGACCAACCCTCGGCAGATCCTCGGGACGAGCCCGAGGATGACGTTG
>NZ_JBMDKV010000022.1:0-79526 GCF_057809895.1 Rhizobium sp. FG113
CCGAAACTTCTTCAAGGCAGCAGGATATGAGGCTGAATAGATGCGACACGCTTTAACAGTACGACGTTCCCTGTTTGGGCGTTCGCAAAGACTTCGCCATGACCGACCCAGGTAAAGGCATCCAGGTAGCCGCCAGCGCAGCTCAATAATAGCGCCAGCGGAAAACTTCCCGCCACGGGTGCTGGCGGATGGCGATGCGACGAACCAACGCTCTGTGTACCCATGATACTCCAATCCGGACAATCGCCTTGCTTGCAAGCCGAACGGTCGCACGCTGATGCTTACTTGCAGGGTAGGCCCTAGCCTTCCCTCATTTCTCGACTAGACACGAAAAGAGCGCGGCCTTGGAGGAAGCCGCGCTCAGCTGACCGAGTTAGTCCCGGATTAGCTTTCCCAGTCAGAGCCCAGGATCATGTCGACGAAATTGCCGCGCTTGTAGGTCGGGTCCATGTAGCTGAGAACGTCGGCCTTAACGTTTCCGAATGTGGTCTCAGGCTTTCTGATCGTGCCGTAGCAGAACGCGGACAGAATGCTGTGCTTGAACTTGAGGCCACGCGGGAAGCAATTGCAGACTTCTTCGCGCTGGCTGTCCGTGAACTCCTTGTATTTGATGCCAAGCACGTCCATTTCGACACCTGTCGTCACGAGCGCGACGGTGGGGCGCTTATGTTCAGGCACGCCGGGAGTGGTGTGGAGGGCGATCGAATCCCAGACGTCGTCCACGTCGCGTTCGGGAACGTCGTAGGACTTGAGGAAGTTCTTGGCCGCGTTCGCACCATCGACTTCGAAACGATCCGTTTCGCTGGCATAGCTGTCGAACAGACCCATGTCATGGAAGATAGCTCCGATAAAGAGCAGTTCCGGATCGTACTTGATCCCCTTCCGCTCGCCCGTCAGCGCTCCAAACAGGAACACGCGGTTAGAGTGGTTGTAGACCATTTCGGTCTCGGTATCGCGGACCAGCTCGGTCGCGGCCTTGGCCATTGCGCTGTCCGGCATCTTGATGCCGGCGATTACCTTAGGTGTCTCGCTCATGGTAGCTCCTTATTCTGCGGCCTGCTTTGTGCCGAAGCCGAGCGCCTTGGCCACACCTGCTCCGTAGGCAGGATCGGCTTTGGTGCAGTTGTTGATATGACGTTCTTGGACTTCCACCGTAGTGCCGGACATGGCTCTGGCGGTGTTGTCGAACAGCAGCTGCTGTTGCATCGGGTTCATCTTACGGAACAGATTCCCGGGTTGCTCGTAGTGGTCGTCGTCGACGCGGTGGTCCCAGTGGGCGGCCGTGCCTTCAATCGGCAGCGGCGGCTCGCTGAAGTCCGGCTGGTCGTCCCATTCCTGGAGCGAGTTCGGAACGTAGCTCGCGGTCGCCCCCATGTTGCCGTCCACGCGCATCGCGCCATCGCGGTGATACGAATGAAATGGACATTTAGGGGCGTTGACCGGAATCTGGTGGTGGTTGACGCCAAGGCGGTAGCGTGCGGCATCGTTGTAGGAGAAGAGACGGGCCTGCAGCATCTTGTCCGGAGAGAAGCTGATGCCGGGAACGACATGCGACGGTGCGAAAGAGGACTGCTCGACTTCCGCGAACCAATTGTCGGGATTGCGGTTGAGCTCGAATTCGCCGACTTCGATCAGCGGGTAGTCCGCGTGAGGCCAGACCTTCGTCAGATCGAAGGGATTGACCGGATGGGTCGCAGCCTGCTGTTCGGTCATGACCTGGATATACATCGTCCACTTCGGGAAATTCCCGGCCTCGATGTTCTCGAAAAGATCACGCATGTGGCTTTCGCGATCCGTACCGATCAGCGTCGTGGCGTCCTCGTCGCTCAGGTTCTTGATGCCCTGCTGGGTCTTCATCGTGAACTTGACCCAGTGCCGCTCGTTCGCCGCATTGATCATGCTGTAGGTATGGCTGCCAAACCCGTGCATCTGCCGAAAATTCGCAGGCAGGCCGCGTTCGCTCATAACGATGGTGACCTGATGGAGCGCTTCCGGAAGAAGCGTCCAGAAGTCCCAGTTGCTCTGGGCGCTTCGCATTCCTGTGCGCGGATCGCGCTTGATCGCGTGGTTGAGGTCCGAAAAACGGAGCGGGTCGCGGAAGAAGAAGACCGGGGTGTTGTTGCCGACCAAGTCCCAGTTGCCCTGCTCCGTGTAGAACTTCAGGGCGAATCCCCGGATATCGCGCTCGGCGTCGGCGGCACCACGTTCTCCGGCAACGGTGGAGAAGCGGGCGAACATCGGCGTCTTCTTGCCCACCGTATTGAAGATCATTGCCTTCGTGTACTTGGTGATATCATGGGTAACGGTAAATGTGCCGTGCGCACCCGAACCCTTGGCGTGCATCCGCCGCTCGGGGATAACTTCGCGGTCGAAGTGAGCCAGCTTCTCAATAAGCCAGACGTCTTGCAGCAGTGCCGGACCGCGGCGACCTGCCGTCTCGATGTTGTAGTTATCGGGAACCGGAGCACCGGACGCGGTGGTCAGCTTCTTCCTGGGACCTTTGTATTCCATTGTCTCACCCTCTTCACCGTGAAAGTGAGGGCGAGAAAACCAGAGTTGGCATTGTCCGGTATTGGATGAAGCTACGTTTCATTGAATCCTATTGTCGTCGACGTCGGCGTGGACAAAGCCGAACCCCTCCTTCCGTCAACGGCAATCGCAACGCTATGTTCAAGTTGCACAAAGTGTGTGCAATCGACCGTGCGATCAAAATAAGCCATCCATGTCTAATATTTAGGCCCCATGCACAACAATTAGGAATGCGCAATAAGAGCCAGAAAAATGGCCGAAAACCGCTGCTCTTTGGCCGAATCTGCTGTGGCCGTCGCATTGCTGTGCAGCAAATTATCGCTGTAATGCTTTTGACATACCGACCAAGACGGTCCCCGGCAGAAAAAACTGAAAGCAAAATTTGACCGATACCAAAACGCGCTTCTCACGCGATCGGCGAAGCTTTGCCTGAAGCGGAGAATACTATGCACAAGATACCGATCACCATTCTCACCGGGTTTCTCGGCTCGGGCAAAACCACGCTCCTGAACCATCTTCTCAACGGCAATCGCGAGAAGATTGCGGTGATTGTCAACGAATACGGCGACGTCGGGATTGACGGTATGCTGGTCGTCGACACCCAGGAGGAAATCGTCGAGCTGAACAATGGCTGCATCTGCTGCACGGTGCGCGATGATCTAGTCAAAGCGCTGAAGGATATCCTGGCCTCGGGAAGGCAGATCGACCGTATCGTCATAGAGACATCCGGCCTCGCGGACCCAGCTCCGGTCATCCAGACATTCATCCTCGACGAGACCTTGGCCGCCAGGCTGGCTATCGACGCCATCGTCACCGTCGTGGACGCCTACCATGTCGGTGATCAGCTCCTGCAAGACGAAGCCGTGGAGCAGATCGGCTTTGCCGACGTGCTGATCCTGAACAAGATCGATCTCGTCAGCGCGGAGCACCTGCAACGGACAATGAAACGCCTCCGCCAGTTCAATCCTTTGGCTCCGATCCTCAGCACTACGTCCGCAAATGTCGATTTGAACTACATCATCGACGTCGGCGCTTTCGACCTGAAGAAAATTCTCGCCATCGAGCCGGACCTGCTCGAAGAGCACGACCATGAACACGATGCCAGCATCGGCTGCGTCGCCATCCGGGAAACGACTCCGCTCGATCCGAACCTCTTGAACGGTTGGCTGAACCGCCTTGTTCAAAAGAAGGGCAAGGACCTCTTCCGGATGAAGGGTGTCCTCTACTTCCACGAGGAAGTCCGCCGCTCTGTCTTCCACGGCGTCCACATGATCCTGGAGGGCCGTCCGGGCAAACCTTGGTCTCCGACAGAGACCCGCAAAAGCGACATTGTCTTCATTGGACGCAATCTCAATGCCGACGAACTACGGGCAGGTCTGCAATCCTGCCTGGCACCGCCGCGAGCCATTGCCTCGTAACCCCTCTCCCACCAGCCATGTAAAGGACTTCTCCATGCCCCCGCTCATCGCATCTACGGTCTGCCTCGGCGTTCTCGGAGCAATCGACACCTACATCACTGCCACCATCCTTCCACTCCCCGTCTGGGTCACATTCATCGCCTGGGCGTCGTTTTTCGCTTGCGGCGGCGGTGCACAGGGCTTTCTGAAATCCGTCATCTCAAACTGGACTGGCATCATCGTCGCATCGCTGGCGCTGCTTCTGATTCAGATGAGCCCCGATCATCCCGTCTATGCGGCGATTTTCGTCGGCGCTGGCACGTCGGCCATGATCCTGACCTCCGCTCTCAGGATCCTGGATTTCCCTCCAGCTATTGTTTTCGGCTTCGCTTCACTCGTCGGCACCGCGGCGGCAACTCAGACGACGGTCCTCACGCCTGGCATCCACCAGCCGACCATAACGGCCATGGCAGCAATGCTGCTTGGCGGCATTTTCGGATTGATCTCGCAGTACGGCACGCAGCTGCTGAAGTCGGGCCGTCCGGCGCTCGCCTGAGCCAATAAGAAAAGGGAACAGTTCAATGAAACTTCAGCACTATCTGGGCGGCTTGGAAGGCCTTGGACCAGTGAGCACGGAAACAAGAGTTTTCGTCGAACAGTGGGAAACCCGCATCTTCGGCATCCACACCGCCATGATGGCCCTGTCGAGCCAACTGCCTCTTCCAAAGACGGCATCGTCCTTCAACACCGTATGGACGTGGGCCGATCTCCGGAAAGGCGCGGAATCCCTCAACCCGTTCGACTATTTCAAATACCGATACTACGAGAAATGGCTTGGCGGTATCTCGGGATACTTCATCGAGAAGGGATACATCAGCGCCGAAGAACTCGACGCACTGACGGAGGAGTACTACGCCGATCCGGACCTGCCGCTACCGAGCGCGGGCGCGGCGGAAATTGACGAGCGCGTTGTGACGTATCTCGTCGAAGGCGACGATCCCAAGCGCGACGTTAGGGTGAATTTCGAATTCGATCTGGGACAGAAGGTCTCCATACGCACCGTGCCCTCCGTGGAGCACACCCGCCTTCCGGGCTTCCTCCGCGGAAAGGTCGGCACGGTCGAGACGGTTTACGAAGGCGCGTACACCTACCTCTGCGACACCGGAACCGACGGTGTCGGCCCCGCGATGCCAGTTTACTGCGTCCGCTTCGAACCCAGTGACCTCTGGCCGCACAACACCGAAACCAACTTCAGTTTATATGCCGACCTGTTCTCCGCTTACATCGAGGCTCCGGTCGCAGCAACGAAGGCCGCATGACCATGTCAGATTCCAAGAAGCCAACTGTCGAGAACCGTTTCGAATACCGCGAGGATCGCGAACGCTACAGCGCTGCCCGCGTCAAGGCACTCGAGGCCCTGCTCATCAAGAAGGGCGTCATAACCGACAAGACCGTGGACACCGTCCTGGAGTTCTTCGAGACGAAGATGGGACCGTTCAACGGAGCCAAGATCGTCGCTCGGGCCTGGGTCGACCCTGCATTCAAGGCCCGCCTCATCCAGGATACTCCCAAGGCGATCGCGGAACTCGATCTCCCGGACGGGATGGCTGGCGCTGAAGGCGAACACATGCGTGCCGTTGCCAACACCCCGGACGCGCACAACCTCGTAATCTGCACCTTGTGCTCATGCTACCCATGGCCCGTCCTCGGACTTCCGCCGTACTGGTACAAGGACCCCACCTTCCGCAGCCGCGCCGCACGCGAGCCGCGCGCAGTGCTGAGGGAGTTCGGCGTCGACGTCGCCGACCCGATCGAGATCAAGGTCTGGGACTCGAGCGCCCAGATCCGCTGGTTCGTCATTCCTGAACGCCCGCTGGGAACTGAGGATATGACCGAGATCGAACTCCAAGCCTTGGTCACGCCTGAGGCCATGATGGGCGTCGCAGTGGCAAAGGCCGCCTGAGGAGCAAAAGATGCTGACCCGCTTCGAACACTTCGCCGTCACGGAAATGATGGGGCAAACCGACAATCCGCCCCGGGCAAATGGCACACTTTGCTTCGGCTCGGAATGGGAGCGCTCGTCCTTCGGGATAGCACTGGCTCTCGCCAAGAACGGCTATTTCGAGTGGGACGATTTCCGCGATGAACTCATCGCGGAAATAAAGCATTGGGAGGACCTCCACCCCGTCGATCGCTCGACCTGGAACTACTACGAGCAGTTCCTGACGGCCCTTGAACGGGCCGTCGTAAAAGCCGGAATCATTCATCCAGACGAGATCAAGGCTGTATTCGCCGCCTGAGCCTCGTCGCTTCATCCATCAGGAGCCCACAATGTCTATCTCGATCTACGCAAATGCCGGAACTGCCGCAGGGCCGATCCCTCTTCGCGAGCTGCTGCCTTGGGCAATCTTCTCGGGCGTGCTGTGCCTCTTGGCGATCAACTTCATCGGCGCCGAAGAAGGTGCGACCTCGATCGTCCGCGGGATGTATGTCCATGAATTCGTTCATGACGGTCGCCACCTGCTGGGTTTCCCCTGCCACTAAGAGGCCACTTCTATGATCAGAGATTTGCTCGTCAGAGGCATGATAGTCGGCATCGTCGCCGGGTTGCTCACGTTCTGCTTCCTCAAGGTCTACGGTGAACCTGAGGTCGACAGGGCTATAGCGTTCGAGACCCAGATGGATGAAGCAAAGGAGCAGGTTGAAGTCGCCAAAGGCATGCCCATACCGGAAGAGGAACCTGAGCTAGTAAGCCGCTCGGCACAGGCAAGTTGGGGCCTGCTGACCGCTACGGTGGTGTATTCGATGGCATTCGGTGGTCTCTTCGCTCTCGCCTTTGCTCTCACGTTCGGCCGCTTCGGCGGCGGACTTTCGGCTCGGTCGTCCTCCGGGTTGGTAGCGCTGACGGGCTTCATCTCTGTCTACCTTGTGCCCAGCCTAAAATACCCTGCTAATCCGCCGTCCGTAGGCAACCCAGACACGATCGGAATCCGAACAGAGCTCTATTTCGGGATGATCGTGATCTCCGTCATCAGCATGATTTTCGCCGCCAGGCTTCGAGGCGGGCTGGTCGCGAAGTGGGGAGCATGGAACGCCACGCTGATCGTGTCTGCCGTATATCTCGCCGTTGTCGCGTTTGCGGGCTTGATGCTTCCCGGGATCAACGAAGTCCCCGAGGCCTTCCCGGCCGTCTTGCTATGGAAGTTCCGCGTGGCGTCGATGGCCGCGCAGGTTCTCATGTGGGGCACGCTCGGTCTGGGCTTCGGCTGGCTCTGCGAGCACTTCCTGTCAACGGGAAGGGCAGCACGTCGGCCTGCCCGTGCCTAGCCGGGAAGGATGGGGTGGTGTGAAATCGGGGATCGCCCCTCCTCCACCCTGGCGCGACGACATAGATGCCGTGCAGTTCGCGGCCTCGAACGGCGGCAACTGCCTCGTCCATCGACTCGCGTTCAAGACGTTGGCGGGTGAAATGCCTACGAAGTCGCCCTGCATGAACGCCCTCAGGCGGCACCGTAGCGTGTTCGATATAGCCACAGATTCGAAAATCCTTGCCGGGCCAGTTGGAGCCCGGCAAAACTTCCACCTGAATAGCCGTCAGATCCGCCGCGTCTTGGCCACGCGGTCGTCTGGCTGCATTCTTGCATGACGGACCGACCGTGACAAAGAGGCATCCATGCGCATCGTGATCCTATCCCCACCGGGAGTGCAATCTCTCGACATCGTCGGCCCCGCGGAAGTATTTTGGGAAGCGGCCCGCAGATTGGGTGATAGGACAGCGTACGATATCAAGGTAATGTCGACCGGAGACGATACCATCGCTGGCACAGGTAATCTGCGCTTCGTCGCCGACTGTACGATCGACGATCCGGACGAGCCGATCGACACCCTACTCGTGGCGGGCGACCCGTCCTTCCTGGCAATCGACCCCAAGACGATTGCATGGCTTCAAAGACGCGTACCGACAGTCAGGCGCTTCGGGTCGATCTGTACGGGTGTCTTCCTGCTCGCCGCCGCGGGCCTTCTGGACGGCAAGCGTGTGACAACCCACTGGGAATGCGCTGCCAAATTTCGACGCGACTACCCCTCGATCGAACTCGATGCCGATTCCATCTACATCCGCGACGGAAAGCTCATAACCGCTGCTGGCGTCACGTCGGGGATCGACCTCGCTCTCGCGCTCGTCGAGGAAGACCACGGGCACGATATCGCAATGATCGTCGCCCGGTACATGGTCATGTTCATGAAGCGGCCCGGTGGACAATCTCAATTCAGCGCTCACCTCGTAGGCCAGATGTCCGAGACGACCCTGGTTCAGAAGGCGCAGGAGTATATCATTTCCAACCTAATGCTGCCGCTGGCCGTCGAGCAGCTTGCCCAGGAAGTGGGGATGAGCACGCGCAATTTCAGTCGTGTCTTCAGCCGGGAGCTCGGTGTGACGCCATCCGAATTCGTCGCCGCGGCCCGCACCGACGCGGCTCGACGGATGCTCGAGGATACGACCCAGCCCTTGGCCCGCATTGCCAACAAATGCGGCTTCGGTGACGTCAATAGCATGCGCCGGGTCTTCGCCAAGACAATCGGCGTAACGCCCAATGCTTATCGATCGCGCTTCCAGCATTCCAAAGCTGCCGCCCCTCTTCGTACCGGACCAAAGGCCGACCTGAGCCTATCTTCTTGACGATGGGCCGACCGCGCTTGCCGCATCAAATGGTCGTTTTGCACAATTGCCCCGCAGCGCTGCGTGATACGACGCTCCGAGTTCGCGGTGTCTGAGCCCGCTTCGCTCCAAATCCCGCAAAAGGAATGCGCTATGAACCACTCGACGATCGACATCCGTCTCGGTGCTCCGTCACCGCAAACTCCGCCCCGATGACGAGAGTGCACAGGCTCCAGCATGGCTAAAATCATTCGCCTTGAGGGCAATTCCAATTACTGTTTCGGATACGTCGATGACCGCGGCCGTATTTGGGACATGCCGTTTTTCAGCCATCACCAGGCCAAAACCTTCCACATCGAGCGCCGGACAGGGACCGAAATCGAGAAGGACATCAGGACTTACGACATGGAGCGTCCTGCCGGAGCGCCGGGGGACTACCGCTTCTTTGCATTGAAGAATTATGGGCCGACGGCATTCGTGGTCTGGGGTCCGTACGGAATTCTCCCGCACTTTTCCAACACCCTGGCCGCAGCTGGAACCGCGGCCAGGGAGGACCTTCACCAGAACGGCACCGTGCTCGCGGCCCACCATGATTGATTTGAACAACGGCAAGAAAAGCGTTTCGCCATCGCGCTGGTTTCACCCCATCCTTGCAGGCGCAAACCTAAGAGACAGATTGCTTGGCTGCGTCGGCGCGCTGATCGCCATCGCGGTGACGGGGTTGATCTCTGGTTGGATTTTCGGTCAAGGACCGTATCTGCCGTTTATAGTGGCACCGATGGGTGCTTCCGCGGTCTTGCTGTTCGCCGTACCATCCAGCCCGCTTGCGCAGCCGTGGTCGATTATCGGCGGCAACACGATCTCGGCGATCATGGGCGTTATCACCGCCAAACTCATAGCCGATCCAATAATCGCGACCGGGGTCGGTGTGTCTCTCGCTATCGCGGCAATGTCGTTCACGAGGTGCCTGCATCCACCGGGAGGTGCTGCTGCGCTGACGGCCGTACTGGGAGGGCCAGTGATAGCCAGTTGGGGTATGCTGTTTCCATTCGTTCCCGTAGCTCTGAACTCCTGCATACTTGTTGCCGTAGGCTTGGCGTTCCATCGCTCGTTTCGACATAACTACCCTCACGTCGCCGCCGCGGCCAACAGCACACAAGTCACATCCGATCCGGTCCCGGCCCAACATTTCGATTTCGAGCCAGGCGACGTCGATGCCGCGCTCGCAACCTTGAATGAGGCATTTGATATCGATCGGGGGGACTTGGAAAGACTTGTGCGCCAAGTCGAAATAGAGGCCGCCGCCCGGTCTCGACGTATCGCATCGGCTGAGCCGGGCAACGGCTGAAACAACTCTGCCCGCGGCATCACACACACCGAGCTTCTCGATGGTCATCTCCTACAACGGAGGGCATTCGCGTACATGACGTTGCCGGAACTCTCCCGCAAGATATCCCCAGTAGCGAGGTATCGACTAGGAGGGGCAACATGGTCACCGAAAAGATATCACAACCCGGCCTGCGGCTTCCGGCGACCGTGCCAATCGTCTTGATCGTCGATGAAGACGTTCGGTTCGCGCGAACGCTCGGCAGTGCATTCTTAAATCGCGGATTTCAGGTTCGGATTTGCACCAACCCTCAAGACGCATTGGAAATGTTGCGATTGGTGCACATCGACATAGTCGTTACTGAACTCTGGTTGGGTGGCGAGTCGAGCCTTCCAATGATAGAGGCGGTACGCGGTACGTCCCGAGCCGGCAGCATTCTGGTCTTGACGGCGTTCGGCAGCGTGAACTCGGCTGTTGCCGCCATCAAGGTAGGTGCCACCGAGTTTCTACCGAAGCCCGCTGAAATCGAGATGATAATGCATGTAGTGGGGTTGCAAGAGTACATGGGCGGGCCGGAAGACGATCACTTTTGCTCCCCCGAGGTTGTCCGTTGGCAACATATCACAACGATTTTCGAGAGTTCCGGACAGAACGTCATGAAGACGGCGCGACAACTGAACATGCACCGACGAACACTACAGAGATTGCTTGCCAGGGGAAGACCGCAGACCAGCGTTACGCATGTCGTCCCATCGTCAAGTTGAAAAGCCCTGTCCCACCTCCATTCTTGCGAGGATCACCAAGCTTTCATCTTCCGGGTTGAGGCAGCAAGAGTTAGCAAGGCTGCTCTGCTATTTAAGGACTGAGAAATACGACATGCTTCGGTCATGAAAGATCACATACTCGTTGCGGTCATTGTAGTTCCCACCTTCATTTCGAAATACGACAGAGCACATTCTGCTGTCCGTGGTAAAAGCGGTGCAGAGCGCGCCGCCTTCGATTTGGCTAATGCCAGTGTCAGACCACGTTGGAAACGTGACGGTCGTAGTTCCGTCTAGGTCAACCTCGCGTCGATACAACTCCCCCGTTGGGCCGTAGTGACCTTCGACCGTTTTTCCAAACAGCAGGCTCTGCATTTCCGGACCCGACATTCGCTGAGTTGAACGGGGATCGAAGTCGAACGCTAGTTCAGGTATTCCGGCCGCGCGCAGCCCCTCCAGAAGCCTCGCAGCATCGGGAGCATCGCGATATGGAAAGAGCCTCTGGGCAAGCTGTCCGTTCAATCCACGATCAATATGTTGTTTGGATAGCTCGTCGGCCAGAACCGATTTGATACGACTGATATCACCAGCTCGACCAAGATGACCAGCGACCGCAATCTGAAGAATAAGCGCTTGTAGGTAGACTGAATTCCCACTTACACCGCGCGTATCCGGCGCAACATCCAAGAGCTCAGTCGCTGTTTGTGGGAAGTCCATCAGTGAAAAGTGCGCGAGGCCTTTCGCAAACGATCTGAAGGATTTTTGGCCGCCAGGATCGATACGATCAGCCTCGCCAATTCTTGCAAGAGCTTCGGTCGGCCTTCCAGCATAAGTCAACGCTTCGCTCAGTTGGTCTAAGCTCTTCGGCTCGCTCGGATCAATGCGAACTGCGTCCTCAAGCGCTGAAACTGCCAGATCAGCTTTTCCTTGGAAGATGAAGATGTCCGAAAGGAGCTGGTAGTAGGCAACGGTGGGATAGGCACTAGCCCTCGAGAGATGCGTGTTACGCTCCTCCATAAAAGAAGCGTTGCCATCGCCACCTTGGCCAGGAGCGATTAAACTCATTGTGCAACTGATCCCGCCCAGTTGCGCTTCAGCTCGCGAAAACGATGGAGATTGACTTACTGCGTCCCGATAGAAGCCTTGGGCCGCCTTCAGACTTTCCATTGTACCAATCCGCTCAAGCTCGCGGCCTCGTAGAAACGAGGCGTAGGAAGCTGGGGTAATCGTCGGTCTTTCCGCCATTTTCTGCGGGACGACCGCCTGAGGCAGACGAGATGACTGGATCAAGGCAAAAGTCCCATGCGACGCAGAAGCGCCTGCGGTGTCATCGACCAGAAGCATTCCTGTATGATCACCGTAGGAAAGCGGCGCCGAACTCTTCACCAAATGCAGTCGATCGATGATCTCTTTCGCGAGCTGCTGTTGCAGTGAGAAAATGTCAGACCAACGCCCGTCGAAGCTTCGCTTCCAAAGTTCTGCATCAGATCCGGATCGCTTGATGGTGGCGTTCACCGAAATTCGATCGTCCTTGGTTTGGACGGAGCCCTCGACAAGGTAACCATCGTACCCTTCAAGTTGCTCCTCGTTCTCGGTCGAAAAATTGCGTGCCATGACGGTGAGTTCGGGTGCGCGGGCAAGAACCGTTCTTAAATCGTCCGAGATACCGTCGGCAATGTACGCTTTGTTTGAATCCGAGCTCTGACGGAACGGCAGCACGACGACGGTCAGACCAGACGGCGTATTCGCTGCAGACACCTCTCTACCTCTCGCAAGAATGAAGCTCGCGATAGTGATCGCTGTGGCTGAAAGAAACGACCGTTTATCCAGTTTCATCGCAAGGTCTCGCTTCCTAAAGGAAACATAGGCGGATCGTAGCAGTTCGCGTTTTACAAAGGTAGTCTAACTTTGCATTCAAGCGTCCGTGGACAAAGCAGCAGCTATCCTCGAAAACTCTTCAAATCCGCGTCCCTTCAGTACACTATTGCTAGGGAGTAAGGCCGCTTGTCGCAAAAGGCTATGGCTGAATGGGATCACCGTGTTGAGCGATTAAAGCAACAGTCAGCAGATTCTCAAAGCGACCCTTAAACGCAAGCCAAACGGCAGTCAGGTCCTCGATTTGTACCGGCAGCAAGCGACGAGATTTACGCCTTTTGCCCTATCGTCGACTCGCACACGTCGAACATATGCTCTCGCCATGCCTATCGACGACAAACTAGGCATATCCTGCAATAACAAAAATGCCAGTCATGATGATGCCTACGGATACGACGACGAGAAGAACCTTTCCCGAAGGTAGCTCATTTGCGATTTCATCAGGATGTTTTGCATCCCGGCAAACGAGGTATCCGATCGCGCGCTCAATCAAAATTGCATCTCCTTCTCAACAGCGTGCCGCCACCCGCAGAGATCTAGCCTGCCGGTGGCGGATATTTCGGAAACGGCGAGAGCCGCTCGTGCTACTTCGCTTGGCAGAGCGCATCTCGCGTGGTGTTTTGGGCGAGAGACGGGTCGAAGCTGTATTTTGCGAGAATTTCGTTGAATTTACCGGACTGTTTCAGCTTTTCAACTTCTCTGTCAAACGCATCGCGCAGGCCCACGTCTGATTTCTTGAAGGCCGCAGCAGCGCATTGGATCGGCTCACCAGCGAGATCAGAGACCAGCTCAAAATCGTCGCCACCGACACGCTGAAGCGCAGCACGAAGCGTGACGTCCGGGAAGCCAATCACGTCAACGCGTCCGCTCTTGAGCAACTCGACGGAATTGAAGATATCGTTGACTGCCATCACGTTGTCCCGGGAAACCCCAACTGCCAACGCTTGCTTTTCTTCAGCTCCGCCGCCGACGGTGGACATCCTTGCTCCCTTGGATGCTATGTCTGCGTAGCTGTGAAGTCCGAGTGGATTGCCCTTCTTCACGAGGAAGCCTTCTCGGGTACACAGAAGCGGCTGCGAAAACGAAACCGCTTTGCAGCGTTCAGGTCTGATGAAAAGGCCCGTTGCGACTTCGTCGAAACGCCCGGCAATCAAGCCCGGAATCAACGCTCCCCAATCGACAACGTTTGCCTTGATGTCCTTGACCCCGAGGTTCTTGAACACCTCTCTCGAGATATCCGGGTCTGCTCCCGTGAGTACGCCATCAGACCCCACAATCGCATACGGTGGCTCTGGCGCGATCCCAATCTGGACGAAGCCCGCCTTCTGAAGCCGCTCAAGCGACTCGTCTGCGAATGCGGGCGTGCCAACTGTTGCGATTGCAGCAACTGCGGCCAGGGCAGACAGAATTATTCTCTTATTCCCCATTTACTTAGTTCCTTCCGCCACCGACAAGAATCCGTGCACCCGTGGCAAAAGTGCGCGGATTAGAGGATTCACACAGCTTCCTGATGGGTTCTCTTTTCGATTGCTCTCAATGCGAACACGACTGGAATGCTGATGATCAGATAAAGGACGCCCACCGTCGTGACAGGCTCAAGGTATTGGTATGTCGAGTTGCCGATGTCTCTTGCCGCATTCATCGCTTCTGGGACGGTGATGACCGCAAGCAATGCCGTTTCCTTGAACATGAGCACGACATAGTTGCCGAGCGCGGGTACCATCGGTGGAATGGCTTGGGGCAGAATGATGTTGCGCCAGGTTCTGGCCGGGCTGTAATTCAGCGCGAGTGCGGCCTCCCACTGGCCCTTGGGCACGGCGTCGATACCTGCCCGATACACCTCGGCCATGTAAGCTGACGAGTGCAGCCCCAGGGCAAGGATCCCCGCCCAGATAGCTGGAATGATGATCCCAGCTTCCGGAAGCACATAGAAGATGAAAAACAATTGGACCAGAAGCGGAGTGCGGCGAAGAAATTCGGAGACGGCAAGTGAACCCGTGCGTAACCACGCTGTAGGGGAACGCCGGAGCAGTGCGAAGACTAATCCAAGAACCAGCGCGAGAACGGATCCGCCCACGGTCGCCTTGATCGTCATCCAGAAGCCCCGCAGGAGCTCAGGCAGAATTTCTATCGTGAAGTTGAGGTCAAAGGTCATGCGGCAAACGCCTCCTTCGTGGAAACGAGCATGTCTGCGCCCTTGGCAAAGTGGACTTCGAGTCGTTTGAACAGCGAGATAATCAGCGACGACAGGACGAAGTAGACGACAAGAATCGCCATGAAGGTCGCAAAGCTGCTACCAGTTTGCTGACGCACCACCATTGCCTGATAAGTCAAATCCGAGATTGTGACGAGCGACACCATCGGCGTGATCTTGAGTAGATCGACCATCAGGTTTGCCATAGGTGGCAGAGCTAGCCTCATCGCTTGCGGGACAATCACGTATCGATAGCGATCCCACGTGGAATAATTGAGAGCGCGACAGGCCTCCCACTGACCACGTGGCACTGCTTTGAGCGCGCCTCGAACCACCTCTGAGCCGTAGCTTCCGACGTTAAGTCCGATAATCGTCACCGCGGCGACAAACGGGCTGAGCGTCAAGCCGAAGAGCGGAAGAACGAAGAACGCCCAGAAAAGCTGCACGTAACATGATGTGCCGCGGAATATCTCCACGTATATCCCCACCAGGAGCCTGACAGGCCACCATCCGGCATATCGCGCGATACCACAGAGTACGGCAGCGAGGACAGCAATGATCGCTGAAGCGAGCGTGATTTCGATGGTTGTTAGAAGTCCATCGAGCAGCATCGGCAAGAAAGTCTGAAAATGAACCATAGCTTCCTCGCTCAGATCCGTTGGCCGGCGGCGATGATCTTCTTGAGGAACGTTTTCGTTCTATCGTTCGTGGGAGCGGAGAACAGCTGATCCGGCGGCCCTTCCTCCACAATCCGGCCGCCGTCCATGAAAAACACCCGGTCCGAGAACTCCTTCGCGAAAGTCATCTCGTGGGTGACGAGCAACATGGTCATGTCCGACGTCCTGCCGATCTCGCGAAGCACGTTCAGGACTTCCTCGACAAGCTCAGGATCGAGGGCCGAGGTAATCTCATCGAAGAGCATGATCTCTGGCTTCATTGCCAATGCCCGCGCAATTGCAACGCGCTGCTTCTGACCGCCCGACAATTGCGATGGGTAATGGTGGGCGCGCTCGCGAAGACCGACCATGTCGAGGAGTTCGAACGCTTGCGCCTCCGCCTCCGCGCGGTCTTGTCCAAGAACTATCCTCGGTGGCTGGGAAATGTTTTCAAGCGCCGTCATGTGCGGAAAAAGATTGAAGTGCTGAAACACCATCCCGATTTTCGCACGGCGCTGCCTCAAGTATTTCTCGGAGGCACTTACGAGGGTACCGTTTTTCTCCTGGTGCCACAGGGGCATGCCATCGACCCAGACTGAACCGCCTTGGATCGTTTCCAGGGTCATCAGGATCCGGAGTACCGTCGTCTTGCCCGACCCGCTGGGTCCGATCAGCGAGATCTTTTCGCCCTTGGCGACATTGAGCGTAAGATCGGACAAAACCGTGTGATGACCGTACCGCTTTTCTATCCCACGAAACTCGATCTGATTTTCGGCAGCCCGAGCCAATCTTCCAGGGAAATCGGTAACTATAGCCTGCCCTGTCGGGGAGATCGTCTTCACTGATAGATGCGTCGGAGCGTTCATTCGGGCTTCCTAACTTAGAATCGAGGGCAAACTCATGCTTTCGCTCTAGCCGCTCCCATGTTGGAGTTCTTGAACGTCACACGGATTGTTGAAAGTGATTGCCGATCATTAGATCGTTCATTGACAAGCGGCTAGGCCGCTATGGATGCACACCGTCGATTAAGTGCATGTTTTCGTTCCCTTTATTTATTGTTCGTGACGATACCACGACCATTAGGGATTTACATCCAAATTGATGGGGCCAAAAGTTTGAGATACTCGAAACTAAACCCGGCTAAGCCACCTACCCGCTCGCAAACTGATCAGCGGACCCTCAAACGGCGAAGCGCGCGGCATCAACCGCGCGCTCTCACTTCCCTACTATATAGCTACGAAGGCTAGGTGCTGACGGCACCTACGGACCAGGCCAAAGTCTCGCCTCCCCTGAACACTTCGATCTCATCAACGTCGAGAGGAACAGCGCCAATCACCGTGCTCGGCTTCCTGATCAACTGAAGTGTCCCCTTATTGATGGGAAGGCCATAGAATGTTGGCCCGTTTTCGGAAGCGAAAGCATTGAAATGCTGGAGAGCTCCTTCTTCATCGAAAACCTGCACGTACGTCTGCAAAGCGGTGGCAGCCACAAACATTCCCGCGCACCCGCAGGCGGCTTCTTTCAAAGACCGCTTGTGTGGCGCCGTGTCGGTTCCCATGAAGAAGCAGGGCGCACCAGAGGAGACCGCGCGACGGAGAGCCTGACGATGGCGCTCGCGCTTTGCGACCGGGAGACAGTAAAGGTGCGGGCGCAATCCTCCCTGGAAGAGGTGCGTGCGATTGATCATCAAGTGATGTGGAGTTACCGAACCCGCCATTCGCCCTTGATTTGCAAGCACGAGTTCGACTGCCTCCTCAGTCGTCACATGCTCGGCAACGACCTTCAGGCCAGCGTGTCGTCGTAGGAGAGGCTGCATGATCTGTTCCATGAAGACTGCCTCCCGGTCGAAGATATCGACGGTCGGGTCAGTAACCTCCCCGTGGACGAGGAGTGGCATCCCAATCCTCTCCATTCGCTCGAAAACAGCGCCCAGCTTCGTCAAATCCGTGACGCCATGATGAGCGTTCGTCGTCGCTCCCGCCGGATAGAGCTTGGCGGCAACCCAAATCCGCTCCAGAAAGCCTCTCTCGATATCATCAGGGTGGGTATGATCGGTCAGATAACAGGTCATCAGCGGTTCAAAGTCCGAGCCCGGTGACCGCGCGTTCAGGATTCGCGTGCGGTACTCAGCTGCCGCTACACTGGTTGTGACCGGAGGAACGAGGTTAGGCATGATGATGCCTCTCGCGAACTGCCTTTCGGTATATGGTAAGACTGCGCGCAGCACGTCCCCGTCGCGAAGATGGACATGCCAGTCGTCCGGGCGCGTGATCGTCACAGCTTGATAGTTGGCATCAATGCCTGCGGCAAAAAGGTTGTCGTAGCCAGAGCCAGTCATAGCACCGCATCCTCAATTACCTTCCTCATGACCGCAACACCTGTAACGAAATCATCAATCTCCATTGCCTCGTCCGGGTTATGAGACCCATTGCGATTTCGTACGAATAGCATCGCGCTCGGAACACCAGCATTCGCGAAGACAGCAGCATCATGCCCTGCGCCGCTTGGAATAGCTTCGTCGGAGATGCCGAGACCTTTGATCGCCGACTTGAATGCCTTGATCCACTGTCCGTCCAAGGAAGCGGGCGCCGAGTCCACTCGCCGATCAAATTCGAATTTCACACCACGTTCTTCCGAAACAAGAGCACATTCGGATATGAAGATGTCATAGAAGGCCTCAAGCGTCTCTGGGTCTTGGCTGCGGATGTCGATGCTGAAGTTGACCTTGCCTGGAATTCTAGCAATGGCGTGCTCAGCAGGGTCAGTGCCTATCACACCGCACGTCACGACGAGATCGCGTCCGCGTTCCACCATGGTCTTCCAGTGCCGATCAATGTGAGCAATCAGCGTTGACGTGGCAAATACGGCATCATGACGAAGCCACCCCGGCACGGCCCCCGAATGCCCTGCTTCACCGAAACACGTTACCGCCTTGTGCCGGACATTTCCTCTGATACCAGTAACAACCGCAACCGGGACCTCTCGCGCCACCAAAACGGGTCCTTGTTCGATGTGGAGTTCAATCCAAGCAAACATGTCGTCCGTGTCGATGAGAGGCTTGCCACTCCTGACTTTCGTCATGTTGACGCCAACTTCGGACATGCAGTCGGCGAGTGACTTGCCAGCTTTGTCGCAAGACTCGAGGTCGGCCTCCTTCAACTTGCCCAGGAGCGCGGAGGATCCTACGTAGGCTCTACCAAAACGAGCGCTCTCCTCTCCCCGCAGAGCGAAGACCTTCAGGGTCCGACGAGGCGTGATACCTCGCCTTTTGAAATCGGCCAGAACGGCCAATCCGGCTATCACGCCGGCAGCGCCATCGAAGTTTCCACCTTGAGGAACGGAATCCAGATGCGAACCACAGGCAAGATACTGCAAGTCGGGTTCTCTGCCTTGAAGTGTGATGACAAGGTTGGCTCCCTCGTCTCGCGCGACCTCCAAGCCCAGATCGACGGCGGTTGCTTGGACGATGTCGAGAGCGACGCTCTCACCAGATCCATAGCTGGAGCGCGTTATCCCCACTCCGTCGGAGGTCGCGAACGCTAGATTTTGAAAGAGCGTGGCAGCGAACGTTTTGTCCCAAAGGTTTTCGGTGACTACTGCCGATGGCTTGATAGGCGCTATTACCGTCATTGAAGGATATTCCTCAACTTCAAATCAAAGAGTGAAAAGTTTGCCCCGGCCAGGAAGCTTGGCTTTCACACCGCTTATCCGCAGACAATCCCAAGCGAGGCATTGATTGCTGCTGATGACGGGTCGCCCGAGCGTCATCTCCAAGACTGAGATCACGTCAAAGGTCCGTAACCCTGTGCAGGAGATGAAGAGCGCGTCGCTCGCCGGATCAATGGCGTCGATACCAGCCTGTACGATTTCCGGTGGAGAAAGAGCGTTCATTTCCGCTTCATCAGCGAGATTGAAACTCGTACACCTGTCGATAGCTATTCCCTTGGATGCGAAATGTTCCGGAATGACATCCGCCACGTCCAACGGATACGGTGCTAAGATTGATATCCTACTGACACCGAGCGCCAGGAACGCTTTCAGTGCCGACGTTGTAGGCGTTGCGATCGAGCTAGCAGGCCTAGCGGCCTCCAGCGCTGACGTGACGATCTCCTCGCCGATCACGACGGTTCCCGAAGTGCATGCAAATGCGATCGTATCCAGAGTTCGCTCCGGAACCAGCACATTGCAGGCGGCATTCAGATGGCTTTGCATCTCTCCAAGGGCGCCCCGAGTAACTTTCGACGCCATAGGTATTCGGGTCACGAACAAATCAACGTCGGTGTCATCTCCCAAAAATTGGCGGAAATCACTCTCGAACGCCTGGTCGTTTGCTAGTAGAATTGTTCCGATCGAAGGCCTATCAGGCAGCACTACAGCCGGCGCACGCGTCGCTATATTCCAGTCGAATCCCTGTTGGCTGAGCACGATTCTAACCCCAAAGCAACAACATAGCTTCCACGAGCCTCGCGTTCGATCGGCTATAATTCTCATCTCAGTTTGAGCTTGTCGAAAGTAAAAGTGCTTATGGGCTGCGGGCGGCGCTCTGAATTTCAGACAGTTTGTCCTTTACGAGTTTTGCTGCAGCCTCGTATCCCATCGTGCTCACCAGCTCGGTAGCGAAGGCAGTTGAACCCTTCAGGTTAGCTGCGCAGCGGTGTCGATTTGCTTCGACTCCGACCACACAGGTATTGGTGAACGCCAGTACCGCCTTTGAGAGAAGGTTCGCCGCCTGATGGAGACTGAAGATAATGACTGGCTCCATCGCGTTCAGCTGAAGCTGACCTGCTTCCGCCGCCATGGCGACCGTGGCTTCGAGCCCGTATACGTAGAAACAAACCTGATTCAGTGCCTCGGCGGCGACGGGATTCACTTTGCCAGGCATGAGGGACGAACCAGGCTGAAGGGCGGGTAGGATAATCTCCCCAAGCCCGCCAGTTGGTCCGCTTGAAAGCAGCCGGAAGTCGTTGGCGATTTTCGAGAGCTTGGCGGCGCTTCTCTTGTATAGGCCCATCTGCGTCATGAACGCGCCCATGTCCCAGCTAGCCTCGAACAGATCTTTTGCCGGGACTACCGACAGGCCAGTACTGTCCGCAAGATATTCCAATACGCGGCTTCGGTAGCCATTGGAGGCGGCAACGCCAGAGCCGATAGCTGTTCCACCGAGGTTCACCTCAAGAAAGAGCTTCTCCGCTTCGCGAAGCCGATCGACATCCTCAAAAAGCGTTGCCGAGAAGGCGGCGAATTCCTGACCCAAGGTCATTGGAACGGCATCTTGTAGCTGAGTTCGCCCAAGCTTATCGACGTCTGCAAAATCAGACGCTTTGCCTGCGAGAGTTCGTGCAAGCACGGACAGCGCATCTTGAAGGCTTCTGGTGGCTGGTATCACTGAGAGACGCACTGCGGTCGCATATGCATCATTCGTCGACTGCGATCGGTTGACATCGTCGTTCGAGTGGACCAGGCGCCCGGCCCCTCTGTTGCCGCCCAGCAGTTCGCTTGCGCGGTTAGCAATTACCTCGTTGAGATTCATGTTTGTCGAGGTGCCGGCACCGCCTTGAAAGACATCGACGACGAACTCCCGATCATGTCCGCCAGCCAGAATTTCCTCGCAGGCGAGAACTATCGCGTCCCTTTTTTCAGGCGAGAGCTCGCCTGCGTCGCAGTTGGCCTTCGCTGCGGCCATCTTCACATGCGTCAGAGCTCGAACGAGATGGGGAAGTTCCCCGATCGTCACGCCCGAAATAGGGAAGTTGGCCAGCGCGCGAGCCGTTTGCGCTCCGAAGTATGCTTCCTGCGGCACACACACTTCCCCGAGCGGATCGTTTTCGATCCTCTCTTGCTTCGTCATTTCCTCCACCGTCTTCTCCTCCTCGACGTGTAACGTAAGCGACACGTTAGCTGCGTCCCGACCTCGCAAACATTCAAATATTCGAGGGTGTACGTTTTGCTTTTTTCAAACTAAAACGGGTTCGTCGGATACTAGGCTATCGCGAGCAATGAGCTGCGCGGTACCGTTTAGAGCTGCGATCTCGCGACCGAAATCTCCATCCCGCTCTGAAGAAAGGGCGTGCACATACTTCTGGAAGGTCTCGAAGATCCGCTCCGCCTCGGCGGATGTCACAGGAAGGCTGTAATTCGAATCGTAGATTTGCTGTGCGACTGTCCCGAGAAGGAAGTATCCGGCAGCGCCCGATCCTCCCTTGGCGGCAGCTTCGAAAGCAGCGTCAGCCGCGCGGGCATAGGCCTTCATGCCGAAGTGATGATGCTTCACGAGATCGACAAGGTCAGTAAACATTGAACTCTCCTGGGTTCGAAAAAAATGAAAAGCTCCCCGCGGAACGGGGAGCTCCATTCAGTGTCCATTAGGGCGCTAGAGATCGAGGATCAGCTGGCTGGTTTTCGATCTCGAGCAGCAGATCATGATGCTTCTTCCTGAGGCCTTGTCGGCGGCGGAAAGGCATTTGTCGCGGTGGTCCGGCGTGCCACCGAGGACTGCAGTCTCACACGTTCCGCAGATTCCTGACTGGCAGCCGAAATCCACTTCGAACCCCGCATCGAGAAGCGTATCCAGGATCGAAGTGTCCGGAGAGACCTCAAGCGTCTGGCCACTTCTAGCGAGGACAACCTCGAAAGATCCGGAGAGATCGCTTTCGAGCGGTTTCAACTTTCCAAAGCTTTCGAAGTGGACACGTTCCTCCGGAAGCCCTGCCGTAACCCGACGAAATTCATCTAGGAACGGCGTGGGGCCGCAGGCATAAAAATCCACGGCTCTGCCAGAGTACCTGCCGACAGTCTCCTCGATATTCAGTAGTTCGCCATCGTCGCTATGAAAGATATGAACAGCTCCGTCACAGCTTGTGGCCAAGTGCTCCAAATCGGACCGAAAGGCGGCGTCGACGGATCTTCGGCACGCGTAGAAAAGCTCCCAAGGCATGTCGCGATAGCTGAGCGCTTGGATCATCGACCAGATCGGAGTGATCCCGATTCCTCCGGCGAAGAGCACCGAGTTCTCGGCCTCCGTGCGCAGTTGAAAAGCATTGCGCGGCTGACTCAGGAAGACGGTGTCGCCGACCCGTAGTTTTTCATGGACGTGGGCGGATCCGCCGCGGCTAGCTGCATCACGCTTCACTGCAATGACATATCGGTGCGTCTCACCGGGCTTGTTGACGAGAGAGTAACTTCGCTTGAGATCAGCGCTCAGCGTGATATCAAGGTGGGCACCAGCCTCAAACGCAACAAAAGTACCTGGCAACACAGGCGTCAGCTCCACCTGCAACACGTCAGGTGTCAAAGAAATGAGCTCCGAAACTCTGGCCTCGACGCCGTTCACAACGACCGGATCAGACGGCTTTTTCAGCGTCATCTGCACGATGGCCTACCTCCTGATCCAAGTTGGCGGCACCGGGCCGTGCCCGATCGATAGCGACCGTACGCTGTTCCGCAATCGAAGTGAGGATGGCTTCACCGACGCTTACGACATCGCTCGCTTCATCAATTCCGATCTCAGGAGCTCGGCCTTGCCTGATCGCCGAGCCGAAGTCTGCGAAGGCCGAGCCCACGCCATACGTCAGCGGCCGACTGGGAACCGAGAGCGTGGTGCGCTCAAAGCTTCCGCCGCCGAAGAACTTCACTCGCTCTGCATCATCAAGACCATTGAGGTAGGTGTCCGTCATGTCGTTGAGTGGACCGACCTTATCCCCGATCTTGAATTCCCCATCCTGCCACGCATGCCAGCAGCGGCTGAATGCGGAGCCTTCTGATCCATTGAATTTCCGATGATCGAACTCGACGGCCGGCGTCGAGTCCACGAAAGTCACCTGGGAGACCATTCCCGATGCAAACTGCATTTGGACCAAAGTGCGATTGTGTGCACCCGCGACCGCCTTTTCGACCCCTGTGACCGAGATGATGGGGCCGAACCAGTATTGTTGCAGATCGATCTCGTGAGCCCCGAGTTCGAAGACGTGATAAGAGCCTGCCTTGGAGGGCTCTCGGTACCAGCTGGCGCCACGAACCAACCGATCGCCGACCTTGTAGCTCTCGTCCGGCGATGCAACCCGCTGCACGAACATGGATAGTGGCGTGCCGAACTTGCCTTGTTTCACCAGAGACCCGAAAGCGCGGTTCGAAGGGATCCTTCGATAGTTCTCCGACACCGCGAGAACGCGCTTAGAGCGCTCCGCGGCCTTACGGAGCATCGCCGAGGCTGCCGATGAAATCGCCAAGGGCTTCTCGATAATGGTGTGCTTTCCCGCAAGCAGCGCCTCTGACCCTACAATGTGATGGAGCCAGGTGGGCAGCACGACCGAGATCGCGTCGATCGTAGGATCTTCAAGGATCCTTTCGTAGCTGACGTTCGGAACGACCGATCGATGTCCCAGCTCCATCGAGTATCGTGCGAGCTCGGTTGCCCGTTGCTCGTTGCTGTCACAGACAGCGACCAGCTCGAAGTCATTCACGCCGCCCTTTTTCAGCTCGGCCAGGGCTACCGAATGGCGGAGCCCCATACTTCCACATCCGATTATAGCGAACCGCATCTCATTCCTTTTCTTGTAATTTCAAAGCCTGCCGCAAAAAGCGGTCAGAGTTGTCAGGACCGCCTAGTGGCATGAACAGTTCAGTTGCAGACGGTAGCGATCGATCGAAAGGGGATGTGCCTGCGCCTTCTCAAACGAGGAAAGGAGGTGTGGTATGACCTGGCGGTTACGAGCTGCAACCTGCTCCCATTCCGGAAGCGATCTGGTTAGAACATCCTCTGCAGCGGCCTTGAGCTGGCGCGACGGGTGATGGACTAGCTCGCCAGCGTCGACTACTACCTTCCCATCGACCAGAACCGTGGTAATCGATTGGCCCGTCTCTCCGTAGACAAGCTGGTTCAGCGCGCTGTTGAGCGGACGGTAGGTCGAAGCGTTCAGGTCCAGCATCACGATGTCTGCACGGTAGCCGACTGCAATCCTTCCTACTTGGCCTTCGAGACCTAAGGCCCGCGCTCCACCAAGTGTTGCTGCCTTGAAGGCTTCCCTAGCTGCGCCTTCTTCGCCGGCCGGCGATTGCATTGCCCAGTAAAGGGCGAACATCTTCATTGATTGCAGAATGCTCTGCGCGTCATTTCCGCTGCAGTTGTCGCAACCCAACGCGATGTTCGCACCAGCGTCCGCGTACTCCCTGATAGGAGCAAAACCATTGAGGAGCTTGAGATTGCTTACCGGATTGAACACGAAGCTGGCGCCCGCGCTCCCGAACCTGACAAGTTCGTCGGCGTCGATCCACACCCCGTGCGCGATCGTCAGGTTCTTGTTGAGCAGCCCCACCTTGGCGAGGTAGTCAAGATAGGAGCCTCCGTAAGCCAGACGCGCAAGCACAGCCTGGTTCCTAGCCTCATACATGTGCGTGAAGACGCGCAGCCCTCTCTCTGCCGAAACCTGCGCCACCCAGGACAGCAGCGCCTCACTGCTTCTTTGCGGCGCCGAGGGTGCAAGTGCCCACGTGAGACGGCTCCGATGAAACTCATCGACCGAACCCTCGATCAGACGCTGGAGTTCAGAGACGCCTCTCGGAGAGTTGGAGAGGTTTGATCGGACTTCCTCTGGCAGCTCGCTCCAAAACGCGACGGTATCGACAGGTGCGCGATCTGAGATCTGAAGCGCGAGAGAGACACGAACCCCCGACCGATCGTAGGCGTTGACGATCGCTTCGACGTGGTCAACATCGGCATTCGTCACCGTCACCATGTCCTGCATGGTGGTCACGCCGTTCACCAGGCAGTCAGCGGCACCCAAAAGTGTTCTGACTGACACGTCGCCAGACGCCGGATGGCTATAGTTTGTCGGCGAACTGAACAGGCCCCAGACGTCCAAGGGCATCTGCTCGAAGCGGCCACGAAGCAATACATCGTGCGAATGGTAGTGAGCGTTGATGAGACCCGGTATCAACAGCTTGTCACTGGCTTCGATGCGTTGCACGTCCGCGACGAGAGAAGCTCGTTCCGATACTTCATGGCCCATGGCAACGATCAAACCATCTTCGATAAGAACATCTTGGACGGCAGGGTGATGTACATCTCCCTCGAGATCCAAGACTCTTCCTCCGGAAAGAAGCAGGGAAGCCATTAGTACCCTCGTCGTTTGCGCTGTGTTGCGGTCGGGCTTGAAAATCGCCGAACAAATCGCTTTTACAAATCGCAATTGTATGTCATCTCAGTTTGACAAATTCGAAAGTGACGGAGGATTGCATGGCGCGGATCGCTGATGTTGATATTCGGCTTTTGCGTGTGTTTAAGGCTGTCGTCGAGGCAGGCGGTTTTGCCGCCGCACAGACGGTTCTGGACACATCTACCTCAACCATAAGCGTCCACATGACTGAGCTCGAGAAACGGATCGGCTTCACCCTATGCCACCGAGGACGGAGCGGGTTCACTCTCACCGACCGTGGATATCTGGTCTACGATCACGCGAAGCGGATGCTGAACTCCCTGGACGATCATTTCGACAGCATCATCACTCTGCGAAAGCGCCTGACTGGCAAAGTCCGCCTGGGCGTCGTCGACTCTCTAGTCTCCCACCCACAGTCTCCGCTCGTGAGAGCACTGCAGAAGTTCAACAAGCTAGATAACGATGTCGAGCTGCAGCTAACTGTTGGAGACCGCTCGGAACTGGAAAGGCGAGTGCTCGCAAACGAACTGCATGCGGCGATAAGCCCATTCGTCCGCCCGATCGCAGGCTTGGATTTTCATCGGCTGATGGTCGAACGGCATAAGCTCTACTGTGGGGCAAGCCATCCCCTCTTCGGAAGAACCGACGCGGTTGGCAAAGCTCTGGCCACGTTCCCATTCATACTCCGCAGTCATCACGGCCGTGCTGACGAAGAGCGCTTCATGGGTATGGACATACGTGCGACCGCCAACAACATGGAAGCAATGCTTACTCTCTTGCTGACAGGGCAATATATCGGGTTGCTGCCAGACCACCTGGCCGAGAGCTGGGTCCAAAACGGTGAGCTTTGGCAAATCAATGCACCGGAGATGGAGCAAGTCTCGCACCATTCACTCGTGGTCTCGAGCAAGCTTGATATGTCGACAGCTGCGCAGACCTTGATCCCGCAGATTTTGTCGGAAGTAAATCACAGCGCTCTGTCAGCAACCGAAAAGGCCGAGGCTTGAAGCCTCGGCCTTTTATTCACTTGATCATCGCCGCCAGATATTGGGCGAACTCATAATTAGGTCGTTCAAGGTGAGACAAGTGGCCCGGCTCGGATTTTGACCCGATAAGTCCTCGATATACCTTCTCCGTGCAACCCTTGTCTTCAACATTCACGTGGTCGAGAAGCTCCTTCAGAGCCTCAAAATGCTTGGAGGAATCCTCGTCTTCGAGAAATTCCGGAGACAAGCCGCCGCCATAGATCATATCGACCTCGCCAGGGGCGCGAGGGTGAAGCGCCAGATACCAAAAGTAACCGGGCGAAAGTGATATGAAGAGGCCGGGATAAATCGACAGCAAATAGGTGCGTCGACGATCATCCCCTGAAAGGCGCTTGTTGTTGGGGTGCGCGAGAGCGAGGTATTGGTCATCGCTCTTGAGCGCCCAGTGGTAATTGAACGTGGGATAACCTTCAGGGCAATCCATCTCTTCGAGTGACACCTGACCACCGATAGTCTCGCGATGGCACATCGGCAAATGGTAGCTCTCCATGAAGTTTTCAGCCAGAACCTTCCAATTGGTGTTCCAGACATGGGTCTCTCGGAAGCTCTCTACATAGTTCTCCATCCCATAGTGCCCCACCAGTCGGGCAACGTCTGCGAGCCGTTCGGAAGGTGACGCGATGTCCGGATTGAGAGTGATCATGATCCAACCCAGCCAATCTTCGCACCGGAACTGCGGAAGCTTGTAGTCTTCTTTGCAGAAGCCAGTGTTGAGCCCCATACCCGCGGCACCGCGCAGTTCACCTGTCAGGTTGTAGGTCCAAGCGTGGTAAGGACAAACGATCGCTTTGACGTTGCCGGATCCTTCCAGCAGCGTGGACATGCGGTGCAAGCAAACGTTGGACATCGCCCTGAGTTCGCCTTGTCGATCGCGGATAACAACAACTGGTGTCCCTGCGATCATGAGGGTGACATAGTCCCCCGGCTTGGACACCGACGACGATCTGCCAGCGCAGATCCATTCTTTCGCGAAGATGTTGTCGAGCTCGAGCTGCATGAACTCGGGAGAGGTGTAGACACTCTTTGGCATGGCGCGAGCTTGCTCGAACGGCAGCGAGACGTTGGCGAGAAGCTCTGCAGCGGGATCAATTTTTGAAAAGTAATTCAATGTCTATTCCTTCCGTTCGCGGTTACCCTCTTCTATCAATAAACAGCATCTGATCGCCGCTATCGATCGCGAACTTTTCAGGATCAGTTTGAACTTTTCGAAAGTAACTCGGAGGATTGTTGATCGCGTTGGCTCGGTTAAGGTTGACGCCCGTCGGCCGCGCGGAAAGCACGAAATTGACTTTCACGGGGCCTATCGCTCGGACGGAGCGAACTGATCAGGAGGCGCGCCTCGTAGTCTGTCCTGCCTGGGGTCGGATTCACTGGGGACCGCCTGTTTCCGTCCAGTCGATCATCGAGCCTTCGACATTGAGGCAGCGGGCTGCGTCGACGTTGCCGACGTCTCGGCTCGCTGACCCGTATTTAGTGGCGTTGTTACGAGTTGGTGACTGCCAGTCGGTTGATGCCACGCAGTCACGTTCGACCATCTGACGGCTGCAGTGTTCAGCGAGCGTCTACCATGTGCCTTCTTGACGAAGGATGCCTTTGGGCTGTCAATTAGGCCATCATCCAACAGGCCGCGCCGATATGACTTTGATGGACAACGTCCTCAGCCTTGCACTCGATCCGATTACCCAATTTGTAACGCTTGTCCTCGTCCTGCTCTTCGCGAAAACTATCGTTCCCGGGCGCCCGACACATCGGTTTCTAATCCACATTGCGTTCTTCGTGATCCTCACCATTCTCCTTGTGGGCAACGACGTCGCTCCCTGGACGGCAGGGGTTGTGGACGATGATCTGACGCATAGGATGTTCATCGGCGTGGCCAAGGCAACATGGTGGGCTGGTGGAGCAATGGTTCTCGCCAGTTCGGTCCGCGTCTACCTCATCTTCGAGCGCAAGCCTCGAGAGGGACGGCTGATCCAGGACCTGCTGGTGGCATTCATCTATCTCGGAGCCGCGCTCTCCATAATCGCCTTTGTATTCGATCTCCCCGTCCGCACTCTGATCGCGACGTCCGGAGTTTTCGCAATCGTGCTTGGCCTCGCACTCCAGAGCACGCTTAACGACGTCTTCTCAGGTATCGCGCTCAACCTTGGACGGCCGTATTCCGTCGGCGATTGGATCGAGATCGAGGGTGGGGTCCGTGGACAGGTAGTCGAGACGAACTGGCGGTCAACCCATCTTCTGAGCGATACCAACGATCTGGTGATCGTTCCCAATAGCACCCTCGCGAAAGCCACGCTGACCAACCTCACTGGCAACGACTCTGTTCACGGCTCCAAGGTGGTTATCAGGGCACTTCCAACACGAACGCCGGCAGCGATTGAGGAAACCATGAGAACCGTGCTCCTCAGCGCGAATTCGATCCTGAAAACTCCGCCGCCATCCGTGTCTGTGACGGGTCTCGACGGCTCAGCGGTCGAAATCGAGCTGTCCTTCAAGGTATCGAGCCTTGGCCAGACTGGGATTGCCAAGAACGAGATATTCGACCTCGTCTATCGCCATGCCAAGGCGGCGGGTATTCAACTCTCGACAACAGCAAACACCATAATGGACGCGGCACCCGTGGAGGCCTCGAAACACCCCGGAACGCCATGGCGCCTGCTGACATCAATCCAGCTGTTTTCGGCCCTGACCGAAGACGAGATGGAGACCGTCGCAAACAGCATGAAGCGGTGCACTTTCAAGAAGGGCGTCGTGATCGCGCAGCAGAACGCCTCGATGACTTCCCTCATGATCGTACGCAGCGGGGTCGTGTCGGTCGAGCTCGATGACGAGGATGGAGGGCGCCGCGAGGAGTTGAGCAGACTAGCCCCCGGCGATCTGTTCGGAGAGCGTGGCGTTCTCATGGGGGCGCCGGAGCCCGCCACGATGCGCGCCCTCACCTTCGTCGTCGTTTACGAGATCTCGAAGGACCACCTCGCGAGCGTGATGCACGAGCGTCCAGCCCTCGTAGAGGAACTGAGCCAGCTCCTGGCGAAGCGCGTCGAGACCGAAGAGCACCTGAGAGCCGCCGGTGGCGCTGGCCCGGAGGCTCATCCGGTCTCGTTGGCGGCCAAGATAAGGCACCTGTTCAGGCTCCCCCATTGACTCACTCAACTGTGCAAACATGCGCGCTTGGCGGAAGCGGTCAGGCCGCGTTCTGGCCAAGCGAGATTGATGTCGCGCTTTGCTGACGTGGAGCCACACTCCGAAAGGCTTGATCGAGCCTGAGAACTCAAGACGCGTCTTTGGCTCACTAGCCCCGTGACCGAGACCCAGACCCTGCGGATCGCCCTCAGCGCTCTCCAAAAGAACGGCGTCGCGTATTCGTCTAAGTTGCTGGGCAGATATGCCCTCGTACGACCGACGCTGAATGGAGATCACAAAAACACAAGGGCGCTCGACCCGGTCATCGGGGAGCGCCCTTGTCACCCCATGACAACGGTATCCTACGACAATCATGTCGTGGCCGCCGGCCTTGATTTGGGTGGTAGACGGTAGATGGGCTCGGGCGCCGGCTAATTCAAGGATTGACGAACGAGATGAGAATCGAAACGGCGGGAGGTGCGGTATTTCGCGCATGTCCCGCCGTCCTTGGCTCTTTCGCGGCCGTCCGACCCGTCGATCGACCCGGTTATCGCGATTTCCTGGGCCGTTTGTACTCCGGGCAAACGGTAAGGGCAAGATGGTGTCTCTGCCAGCTGTCGCGCCGCCTACCTTCAGCGAACTGGTTTCACATCATCTCCGCCCTTCGCAATCCATGCCGGATCATTGAGGGCTCCCGCAACGACATCGACGACATCTGAAACCGGGCGCGACTTGTTGATCAGCCATTTGTACGTGACGCCAGTCAGACCGTGGACATTCGAAGAGTATATGACCGTCCTGCACTGTGGGTGGCTGAACAGGGCCCATGCCATGGTTTGGGACCCGCCCTCAGAGATGGACGGATCGACGATGGCGAAGTGCGGCGAGATCCGCTGCAGTAGCGCCCGACATTCATCATAGTCTCCGGCGACGAAGGTTGTCGCCCCGACATTTCCGAAGGCTTTTTCGATGTGCTTGGCGGCCTCGGGTGCGTCGATGATGATCACAACGACGCCTTCCAACGGTGGAGACGAATGACTCATTTGGTTCCCCAGTTTGCTTCGTGCCAGCGATATCGATCAGCGGCAGTTTCGATGACGTTAAGACCGAGGAATCCTTAAATCATCAATCGATCGGATTTTATTGAATCCTTTCCCCGGGCTTTAACAGCCGTGTCGATATGGGACAAACGACATGGAAAACGGGATGGTAGAAATGGATCCGGAAGCATACGGCGCAGCGAAAACTAAGATAATGTCTCTGCAGCGAGACATGATCGCGCTGGCAATGCGGATGTCCGATGCTTTCGCAGACCTTGAGAAAGCAGTACCTCTCAAGGAAGTGAAAGAGCAGCTCCGCGTCGAGTGCGGGCTCACCCCTGCTGACATCAAATTCTATGCTGGACTTCGCTCAAAGCTCGACGCGCGACTTCCGAAGAGCGCCCGCAAACGCTTGTCGCTTTCATCGATGCGCTCGCTCGCGACGGCCAGTGCCGAAACGCGCGACATCGCGCTTGCGACGATTGCTGCCGGCACCGTTGTCACGTCGGTCGATATCTCCAACATCCGCAAGCGCCTTCGCCTGGATCGCACTACCCTGTTTGCCCAGTGGGAGGCAAAGCGCTCGAAGATGGTTGCCCGTGCGGTGTCGGTGAAGGCAATGGTTGCCGTCGGAGCGCTTGATGATCGCGTCGCCACACTGATGAGAGGTCTCTATGACCTGCATCCTGAACGAAGCGTCGAAGACTACGACCGCCTGAAGCGCGTTCGCATGAAGACTGCGGGAGAAATTCTCGCGGAGTTCGATGGGCTGTTTGGAAGCGAGCAACTCACCGCCGCCGAGTGGGCACACCTGGATGAAGACGATCCAGCACGTCGTCTTGGACGCGCCCGCCATGCGCTACAGCACATCACTAGCGGCGAGTTTGGCCGAGGTTACACGGCCTTTGGAGAAGAGACCGACCGGGAGCGGCACGAGATGGTCATCGCGCTTTCTGTGTTGTCCAGCCCGGTCGGTCGTCTTCCGATTCATACACGACCGCGCAAGCGCAATGAAAAGCTTGCAACCTCCGCGCCGCGCCGCCTGACCGCCGTCGAACTCTGCGCGGGTGCCGGCGGCATGCTCATCGGGATGCACGCGGCCGGATTTGACCATCTGGCAGCCGTCGAGATGAATCCGAAAGCAGCCGCCACACTACGCGGCAACATGCCTGGTCTAAACGTGATCGAGGCCGATATCCGCAAGTTAAACTTTACCCGATTCGAAGGAGTGGACGTTGTCGTCGGAGGTCTTCCATGCCAGCCGTACTCGATCCTCGGGGCTCGAAAGGGCGAGGACGACGACCGCGAGCTGTTCCTGTCCGGTGTACGTGCTGTTCGCGAGATGCAGCCGAGGATGTTCGCCTTTGAGAACGTCTCCGGATTCGCTCAGGTGACGCATGCACGCTATCGCAACATCTTGATCCGGCTATTCGGCCGCGCGGGTTACGATATTCAGATCGTAAAGCTTGATGCGCAGGATTGGGGCGTCCCGCAGAGGCGAGAACGGATCATCGTTGTCGGCATCCGCAAGGGCCTGAGCGCTAGGACGTTCAGGCTTCCGGACCATTCCCCGGATTTCAGGCTGAATATCGGCGATGCCCTCCTCGACCTGATGCGGGCAAACGGCTGGGACGGAGCGGAGGCATGGGCGGCACGGCGTCGATCGACGAACACGTTGCGGGACGGACTCATTGATCGCGGGGTCGTCGCGCCGACGCTAGTTGGATACCGGAGCAACGCGCCGAAGAACTTCGCCAATGGTTGGAAGACAATCGAAATCGACGCGGGCCGGAGGCCGGAAAAGGCTCCGACGGCGGCGGAGGCGGCGATGCCAGGATTCATGCCGGGGCTGACGGAACGCATGCGGGCAAGGATTCAGGGCTTTCCGGATGAATGGGTGTTCGAAGGCGCATTGGGCGCACGTGATCAGCAGATCGCGAATGCGTTTCCACCCCGCGCGGCGCAGGCGGTCGGGCTAGCGCTATATACTGCGCTTGAGGATGTCGACTTCGATATCGATGTGATGATGCGAACTCCCTTGCTGGCCTGTGAGGTTACGACTGCCCCCCGCGTCGAAATATCGGCACCTCCGTTGTTGCCAGAGCTCTCCCCTGAGAGATCTGAATGCATTCCGGAAATGGTATGATGCGCTCCCGTACAGTACAGCCAACTGCGCCAGCAATTAACTGGCGTTGCCTATAATCATTTTTAGGTCCTTCTAAGGGTTCGAACCTTTGAAACGAAAGCTCTCATTATATCTGGACGGGATCAAAAATTCTTGGGCACGGCTGTTCCGCAAGGCTTCCACGGAAATCGTTGGCACCAAGTCGTTCGACGAGCAGCTTGCTGATCTTCGGGAGTTCACCGCAGGGCTACAGGAAGATGCAGAATGGGTCAAAAAAACCGAGATCCCCACTGAGGCCGACTTCGCGTTCATTGGCAAATTCATTCAAATTTATTGCGCTGCGGACTTGAATGCCCGCGCTACCGTGAATGCGCTTCGCGCGATCAATCTCGGGGACATCCAAGATTTCGCGGGAATGTTGAACGACGCAGACGTCCTGACGCACTTGAAAATCGGTGCCGACGCCTGGACCGGAAATTCGAACGTCTCCGAAGGCATTGTGAAAGCTGCAAACACTTTGGAAATGCATCGCCTTCATCGTCATAGCCTGGCACATTGGGTCGTGAGGCGGATCCCCGGAGGAGACGCACTCGTTATCCTTACCAAGAATGTCAGGGAAGCTGCAAAAAGGGACGGTGACGCTCAGGGACGAAATGAAGCCAAGTTCGGAGTCATGCAGCTTCGGACAATGCGGTTGGAGATGGAAAAACTCGCTGGCCATAGCGACTATCTCGGACATCTTTCTGAATACCTGGAAAGGGAGCGGGAGCGTCTACGCGCCGATCACCTCGGCAGAGGAGCTTGATGAAAATCGGGAGCTCCTACGCAATTCCTCAGTTGCAAGTCTGATTGTGGACAAGGGCCGCACGAACTTCGTCGCCGGAAACGACCTCATGTTGGTCTAGGATCGCGACCAGTCGCTCTAAGCCTGCTCGATTGGTCTCGACGAGATCGACTGCTCTTGCAAGCTGTTCAGACAACACCCGTTCAACTTGGTGACGCACGCCCGGATCGTTCTCCCTGGCCCTCTGCAGGAGTTCCGGCGTCGGTGCGTGTGTGTACGCCATGGTGTCTCCCATCCCGAAGGCTGCAACGATGAGTGTTGCCAGATCGGTCGCGATCTGCAGATCGGAGCCGACGAAACCACCAGCTCCATCAGAGTGCTCGCCGAAGACCATTCTCTCCGCAGCAATTCCCCCAAGTAGCATGGCAATCTTGTTGAAGTAGCTCTGTCGATTGCGAAACGAAGGAGATGGAATGTTCCACTGCACGTAGCCCTGCATCGCCTGCCCTGCCACCTTCTGTTTGGCGACTGCCACCAGATTAATGTCGGCTACTGACAACGCGAGGCCTACAACAGCGTGCCCGGCCTCATGAACGCATGCGATCCGACGCTCATCGCGGTCGAGTGGCTTGATGGGGGGAATGAGCGCAAGGATGTCCGCAGATGCGATTGCTCTACTCTGTCTCCTAGCCTGACGTTTCGCATCGGCGACATACTGCTTCAAGTCCGCCCCAGAGCGTCCGATAGTCGCCATTGCAATTGCCCGAATGTCGTCGGCGCTGATGTCGTGAGCACCGAGATGGAGTCCGACAATCTGTGCTCTCGTATCGATATCTGGAAGTTCCAGCTCATAATGCCGGTCCAAGCGACCCGGCCGCCGGAGCGCGGGATCGACTTTTCCAGGGAAATTCGTTGCGCCAATCACGACGACGCCTGTTCTGCCCTCGGAACCGTCGAGTAACTCGAGCAGCGCGTTCACGACTTCAATGTTGTAGTCAATGTTCTGCCCGGTAAACGCTGACCTATCGCCGATGGAGTCGATCTCGTCGATGAGCAGGATGGTCGGCCCCATCATTTCGGCTTCGCGGAACGATCTCCTCATGGCCTTGAGCATATCGCCGAGATGCCCTTTACTCTGCCACTGTGCGCTCGAGGTTGCGATGAAGTTGACGCCACACGACCGAGCGAGCGCCGCCGCGAACATGGTCTTTCCGGTGCCGGGCGGACCGCTCAGCAACAGGCCGGACGACACATCTTCCCATGTGATCTTGTTCTGGCGCCAGTCATTTAGATCGACGGCCAGATCGAGTCCCCACCGCTTGGCCTCTCCATAACCTTCGAGATCCTCCAGACGCGGCTTCCAAGGCTTCGGCTTTTCAAACCTCACCTCCTTGGTCGCTTCCAGCTTCTCGAGAACGACATCCAGCGAACGCCCCGGCCGCAGCGCCAGAAACAATGTGCGCGCGGGATAGACGGCGAGCTTCCTGGCAATATCGAGCGGCATGTCCAGAGCGACCGAGGATTTGGCCGCTGCAACCAGATGCCTCGGATGGATATCTGCAACATCGATGATATCGTCGAGGCCGACCTCCAACTCGATAGGAACTGTCGCCCCATCCTGAATCAGAATGACTACGGCGGCCTTGAATGTGGTGTAGTAGATTGCATCAGTGGCATCTGCCTCGCCGGGCTTGGGGGCGGCTGGCAGGATCGTGATAACGTACCGTTCCAGCCCGGCCGACTTCAGGATCGTTTCGGTGGCATCCCTATACGCGTCGATCCATGCCCCGCCTGGCAGCCTCAATCCCAGCAGACGGTTGGGGCCCAGGAATATCCTGCCGCGGCGAAGTGCGGTGCGGACTGCGCAGGCATAGGTATGCACTTCGAGCGTTGAAGCGCGCTCGCTCAGCGGAATGCTTCGCATCGGAATCTCCTAGAAACGACGAACGATGGTGTCGGGATTTATGAGAGCATCATCGAGCTCTATCGCCAGCATTCGTTGGAGAATCAGAGAAGCGAGGCCTGCCATCGGGGATACTTCTCTGAAGATGCCGAGGGCTTCCGCGACAGAGAGCGAACCGACTTCGTCGAGGGTGGCAATTATCCGGATGCGATCACCGAGAGGGCATCGATAGTTGCCGTACCGGAGCAGGTCGCGAGCGTTCCGGAGCCGGAATCCGCTTTCCCTTTCCTCGCGCGGAATGAACCGATGCCGGTGACCTTCTCGGATCGCCGCCTCGGTGATTGCGCGATCACCCTCCTCCTCGCTGGCATCGAGCAGCCACTTCACCCCGCCGAGGTAGGTGATGAGGAAGTCGGGGGCGTGCCAACGATCGTTGACTCGTAGCCGCACGGCCTGGCATTCCCATCCCTCTACATCGGGATCAACATCCAGAAGGCAACCCAGATCACGAGCTGCGCGCGACCGGAACACTGGCGTGCCGCTGCAGAAGACAGTAGCTCTTGGGGGATGGGTGATCTTTTCGGCGCGTGTTTCATCGCTGGCGCCTGACTCGAAGCGTTCTGAACTCATGACAACACCTATAACAACGGAGGTCGTGCCGCCGGCGGGCGACGTTCACATCAGCGTTGTTGGTGTTGTCGGTGATCTAGCTTCATGCGAGAACATATAGTGAACAGAATTGAGGTCGTCAACGGAAAATTAAGAAATTGCTCTGGTGCCATCTACCAACGGCTTCCTCGACCCGATACGCCGTCGTTATACGTGTTTCGCAAGGACCACAGCCGTGGCTTCGAACGCTTTCGATAAGTCATCTGGGGATTACTTCAGAGAACGCTAAATAACGATTGCCTGAGCGAAGCTGGTTGGTAAGTTGGCTTATCCTTCCTTGGATTGAGACCTCCTCTCTACCTGCCCCGCTCCGGCGGGGCTTCCTTTGTCAGCCGTCTTCTTCGCACTTGCATGCCTGCAGCATGTGCGGCCGCAACAAACGCATCCCTGAAAACACCGGACCACGTGCGGGCTGCATGGAGCGACCAACACTTGGCTATGCATAGCTCGTGATGCTAGAAGCGCGCTTCCACAAGAGGATCGGGTTCAACATGTCCAAAGAAATAAGCAAGTTGCTGAGCTTAGTCCTACGCCACGATCCGGGCAGACTAGGCCTGACGCTGGATGCCAATGGCTGGACCGCGATCGAGCCGCTAATCAAGCGGATCCGTGGAGCAGGATACCCCGACTTCGACCGCCCGACACTTGATGCAGTCGTAAAGACAAACGACAAAAAGCGGTTCACGGTTTCCGAAGACGGACAGTCGATCCGTGCTGCACAGGGTCATTCTATCCAGATCGACCTCGGACTGCAGCCTTCCAAGCCGCCGGCGCTACTCTATCATGGTACGGCAGCCGGATTTGTTGCGTCGATTCGGGAGCAAGGCCTGATCCCGGGGCGGCGGCAGCATGTCCATCTCTCGATGGATCGCGATACAGCGGTCAAAGTCGGCGGCCGACACGGCAGTCCGGTCGTGCTGACTGTCCACGCAGGAAAAATGTTCGACCTCGGCATGCCCTTCTATCAGGCAGAGAACAGTGTCTGGCTCACAGATTTGGTCCCCGTCGAGTACTTGGATTTCCATGGCTCTCTGGGCGACTAGCCCGACAATAGTCGGCTAGAATAAAATCCTGGTGAGGAGTTGATGGCTTCGCTCTCCAGCCCGACCAAGCTGAATCCAGTCCTTCGAAGATAGCCGGTAGCCGAGGCATGTACTTGGAAGATGGAGGGATACGACATCTGAGGATGCGAGTATCCAGGCGGCACCACGCGAGTTCGCTTACTCGTCGATGTTGCCGCTTACGAGAAAGTCGATGATGCTCGGCTTCTGACCGGACTCCACTTGAGACACAAGAAAGACGCCCCTGACAGGGTCTACGATCTTCTGTGGTCCATTCGAGCGGACAGCCTCAAGCAACTCCTTGATGTCGAGTCCCGCTTCCTGAACCGTCCACTCTTTGGCTTTGCGAGGCATCAAATTCGAATCCTTTCATGCAACCACACGATACCGCATCTAATAAGATGCTGCTAGACCCGTTAATCCTTCGTCAACCCTCTTCCGGAACGATACTCCATGGTTGCTGGGGAAACGGGCATGCACCTCTTGTTGGATACGAGTGTCTTAAGCGACGCCAGGGGGCCAAACCCGGTTAAGGAAGTCCGGAGCTTCCTGGCATCCCTCCCCGATCATGTAGTTGCTATTCCGGCGCCGGCTATCTTCGAACTGGAGCGCGGAGGGTTCATGCTCAGCCAGATCAACCCCGATCGGGCTAGGCCACTTCTTTCCTGGCTGGACAAAATGCTTGGGACCAACGTCCACATCGCGCAACTCGACTCAACAGCCTCCCGATTGGTCGCACGCATGGCGACCGTGCCGCGGTTCCGGCGCTTTTGGGCATCGGGAAACTCCGACGACGACCTCCGCTTCGGGTGCGACCCGGCGATCGCTGCAATCTCCATCCGGTACGAGATGCCAATTGTCACGCGCGACATACAGGACTTCATGACGATACATTCGGAGTTCCCCCTACCCGGCCTCTACGAGCCGGTGAAGCGGAGGTGGTTTGTCGAGCCGTTACGCTCATGGGATTTTGCGGAAGAGGAGGACGCGACCAACTGCCTCGTATTTAGATGACCGCAAGGGCTTACCTGCTGCTCAAAACCAAAAAAGGATGGGTCGGCGTCCGTCAAATTTTGCGGTGCCGCGTTCGAGAACGGGACGCCCGCCACACGCGGTCCGGCGTCCGAAGACGATATTTTGAACCTCTCCACCAAAAAAATGTCTCTTGGTCGAAAAAAATAGCCACCCCAGACCGTCGATCGACTCTCTATCTTGGCCTTCATCTGCCTAGATTTTGGTACGTGCCAAAGCGGGACCAACTTTACAAATCATGGCCAGGCTCGACGAAAACCCCGGGACCTTGCTAGTTAATATTCACTGAAAAAGCATGTTTCACTGTAGTATTAACCATATTTCCAAGTGAATCGTTAAGTTTAACAAAATATTAAAAGCCTGAAAACTTTAGCTTTTTCTAAAATCCGCTTGCTAAAAACTCGAAAAATTCGAGCCTATACCTGTTGCAATCCAAATCGGGATGGTGTTGGATTTGCTCATCCCAAGAATGGGACACGGAAACAGGAACTAAGCGACATGCAACAAGTCACATCGACACAAACGGCTCGGAAGGGCCAACAAGCCAACTAAGGCATCGATGCGACTTCGGTGACCTCTAGCAGGCCACCCCTTCCCTCAGCAAGACGATTTTCGGCTTTGAAGAATTGAGGAATAGCATGTCACAGTCTCCGAAAGATCCCCTCCAGCATATCCGCAGCACGCGACAATGATGTTGTCGTGTCGTCGCCCTAGGTGACGGCACGGGGCCTTGTCGAAGTCCAGCTTCGCCAAGACTTTTCCGGTCTCGCCGGAACGCATCCGACCGATGGCCTCGCACGAGGCTTGAGGGTGCCGATCACTATGGTCGGCAGTCGGATTGGACCTCTGTGGGTCCGCTCCGTCCAGCGGCTGCCGTCAGTCTCACCTCGAGCCGACGAAATCGCGCTGGCCTCTCCGCAAAGACACGAACTTGAAGGAACTGCGCAATGCTGCAGAAGAACGACGACGCACGCCTTTTAGTCCGGAACCGCATCCCGGACCTCTTTCTCCCCGAACTCCAGCATTGGGCGCGCCGCCATCAGTACTACTTCGCGTGGAACGAGATCGACCTCTACCGCATCGTGGCACTTGCATACGCCGACGCGGCCCGACCGAGCATCGCCCAGGTCTACCGGATCCTGTGTGAACTCGTCGATGAGGACGCGGCTCGTAACACGCACCCTGTCCGCAAGCCGTCGCTGACGACTTTCCGTCGCATCGTGAAGTCGATGCCGGCTGATTTCGTCCGGTACATGCGCCTCGGACAGCGCCGCAAGATGGACACCTTCGAATTCGTATCGACCGCTGCGGCAGCGCTCGGAATCAATCGCCACTGACCACACCCCGCACAAAAAGGACGACAGACATGAAATATCCGCTCTTATCCGCACCGACCACCAAGCCCAAGATCGAAGCAGTTTTCCAGAAGATGGCCGCTCAGTTCGAGGAAGAGCGCCGCTTGCGCGAGCAGCTCGGCTATCTTGAAGTCGAGCGCGAAGGACTGGAAGCCGCGCTTCGGATGGCACGTGAGCACCCTGAATCAAAACATGAAGTCTGGAACTGGTTGTCGAACGAATTCAAAGGCATGAACCAGCGGCTGGCCGAGATGGATGCACCTCCGCTCCGTTGCGTGTCGCTGGAAACCTTCGTCGCATTCCTCCGCGCTGAAATTGCCAAGGACCCTGCTCAGTGAGCGACACGCTTTCATTACGTTCCCCAGGCTAGAACGCCTCACCCATAAACGGAGACCACCATGAAGTACCACAGTGCAATACAGGCAATTCAGGACGCCATCGAGATACTGGGCGACACCCTCCAGATCGCCGACGTACAGCGCAAGTACGGGTTCGAGGAACTGCGCGATCAGGTGCTCGAGGACATGCTCTTGCTCGCGGCAGAATGCACTGATAACGAGCGTTCGGTGTGGGCCAGCGCCACGCTGCACGTTACCGATCTGAATGATCAGCTTGCAGCGCTGAATGTCGCTCCGCTGGAGATGCCTGCCTGGACCGCATTCATGCAGCTCCTTGAGGATTGGCGTCTTCGTCATGCCGAAGATCCCGAGCTCGAGACTGGCGATGTGCCGGTCGCCGGACCTGGGAGCGATTACTTCGCGACTTTGCTCGATCCCGAGCTGGAATATGCGGAACGTGTCAGTCGCGTGATGGCGCGCATTCGCCAGCAGAAGCAGCAGATGATCGCCGTGTGCCAGCCTGCTCCGGTCGACGTCGTCCTGACCGATGAGGATAAACCCGTCGTCGAAGAGTTTGTACGTCTCGCACTCAAACTCAAGGGCTTCGAGGAACACGTCTTTCAGGTTCTCCTCGAGCAGATCGGTGAGAACCACTCCTGGCGCTTCGACGAAGCTGCCGAAACCGCTTGGCGTAATTTCTTCTGCGAGCGGGTAACCAACGCCTTTATCGCCGACGCGGCGTAAACGACAGGCTACGGCGGTCACCGCCGTAGCCACCGCCCAAAGGCTTCACCCCGCTTCCCAGCGGGCCAATCAACCGAAAACCAAACCTGCCGAGCGCGGGTGGCATCGCCACCCCGAACGGACCCCCATGCCGATTTTTCACGACAAACCAAAGGAGCATCTCGTGCGTCGCGAACATCTCATCAAGCACCACCTGGTCCGCGTCCGCCTCGGCGACAAGATCGACTACACCATCCCGGCATCGGCTACTTATGGCAAGCCCACGGAAGCAATCGAGTATCCGGAGCCTCTGCCTGCAAACGGCAACCGCACTCCGGCGGAGAAGTCGCCGTTCAACTACCGCGGCACCCTGGTGGCGAACAACAACGCTCCCCGCGTGCTCGAATTCGAGAGTTCGGTCGAACGCAACGCGTTGCTCGTCCTTCAGACCAATCGCAACATCGTCGAGTTGCAGGCGCAGCAGCCCACGTGCTTCTACGAGGACGACTATGGCGTGGAGCACAGCCACACCTTCGACGTCTGTGCCCGCCTTCGGAATGGCAAGCGCATCGGCATCGCCACCAAGCCCATTTTGAAGCTCATTGAGACCGACCTTGTCGGCACTCTGCTGCGCATCAAGCAGCAGGGAATGAACGGCCTCTTGGACGACGTAAGCTTCGTGACAGAGAAGTTTGCCTCAGACGATGCGGCCCACAATGCCCGCGAGATCCTTCTCTCGCGTCGCCTCCGCAACGAGGAAGAATGCCATGCGGCGCTGGAAGTGCTGAAGGGCGTCCGTGGGCCCGTCCGCTTCCGTGCGCTTTTCGCCGGCGCCGATGTCCCGGCCCACCGCCGCACGGCCCTCTGGTGCCTCATTGATGACGGGCTTCTGCGCCCCGCCGCGCCCGGCCGCATCGAAGACACGACCATCATGATCGTCACGCTCTAAGCCAAGGAGAACAGAGCCATGAACATGCACAATCCCTTCGCCCTCGCACCCAACCGCAGCCACAACCCCATGTTTTGGCTTGGCGATGCCAAGTCCGTCAAGATCGAGGGCGTCGACTACACTGTTGTCAGTCAGACCAAGGAACACAGTGAACTCCGCAACAAGGACGGCGTCGTTCAGCGTTTCTCTCATGCGACGCTGTACATGTACCACCTGCAGAACCTGCTCGAGGTGGAGCGCGACACCCTTGAACTCTCCACACTGAAGCTCGGGCGCGACATCATCGATGTAGACCCGGAGAAGGCTCGCCGCGCACTGGTATACGCCGACGCGTTTGACTTTGTGATGACGATCGTCGGCAAGAAGGATCCCCGCCTCGCTGAAATGGGTTGGAAGCGCAAGGCGACCCTCGGCCACGACTGCTTGGAAAAGTATCTCCGTCCGCTGGCTAAAGCCCACGTCGTCTCGAAGTGGGCGGGCGATAAGGGAGGTAAGGACTACAAGCTGGTCACGCTTCCGAACCCTCGTCAGTTCCGTCGCCTTTACAATCTCTATGTGGCAGGCGGCTGCGACCCGGCTGTGCTCGTCAGCCGCCGCAAGGGGCCGGGCTCGTATTCGAAGGCAAATCCGATCGACCTCCAGCTCTGGACCGAATTTGCCCAGATGTACGCCTCCGAACTGCGCCCGTCGATGCGCGCGTGCTTCGGGAAGCTGAAGGCGGAGATCGACAAGCGCAACAAGGCCAGTTCGAAGAAAGACTTCAAACACAAGATGCCGTCGCGCAACGCCTTCGAGGCGCTGATCAAGGGCATGGGCGAATTCTTCCTTCATGCTGCTCGCTATGGCGAGGACGCCGCCAAGAAGAAGTTCGCGCCGGTCCGCGATGGCCTTCAGGTGTTCGCTCCGGGCGAACGTGTCGAGATGGACGAGTGGAAGGTCGATCTCCACGCCTGGTTCGTTCTGACACCCATCTGGAAAGAGATGACGGTGAAGCAGCGCGAAGCGCTGAAGAAGGTGCGCATCTGGGTGACTGTCGCGATCGATGTCGCCACGCGTTGCATCGTTGCGCTCCGTTTCAGTACCCGCGCCAACTCCGCACACTCTTCGATCGCTGCACTTGAAATGATCGTCACCGAGAAGGAGCACATCGCGGAAGTAGCCGGCACCGAAAGCCGTTGGATCCACTCCTTCGTGCCCCGTGAACTCGTTACCGATGCCGGAGCAGGCTTCATCGACACATCGTTCCGTCAGACCTTGGCTGCACTCCACTGCGTACACACCATTCCCCCGGCCGGTATGGCATCGGCACGCGGCACGATCGAATCCGTGTTCCGCACGTTCGGTCAGCGCTTCCTGGACTATTTCCACGGCCGCACGTTCTCCAGCGTATACGCTCGGGGTGACTACGATGGGGACGGAAACGCCGTCCTTAACGTTGACGAGGTCTGCCGTACTCTGACCCGTGCGATCGTGGATATCTACCACAACGAACCCCACACGGGCTTGGGCGGTGAAACTCCGGCAAATGCGTGGCTTCGCCTGTCGCGAGAGTACGCAATGCTTCCTCCGCTGAGTCAGCGCCAGCGCCGCGTCATGTTCGGAACCCTTATCAAGCGCAAGGTTTCTGCCCGCGGCATCGTCTTCCTCGGCATCCACTACCAGTCTCGCGAGCTTGAGCGCCTGTGGGCCGAACGCGCGGCATTGCCGAACTCTCCGAGCGTCGAAGTGAAGGTACGCATCGATCGCTTCAACCTTCGCACCGTTTCGTTCCACAACGGCATCAAGTGGCTCGACCTCACTGCGGAGCATCTGCCGGAAGGTGTCAGCGTCTGGGAGTGGACGGAGGCGAAAGACGACCTCGCGGCCATCCACGGGAAGAACGCCGAGATCAACCTTTCGGCGATGCTCAACGCGGTCAACCACTTGCGCGAGGTAGGCATCGCCGCAGCAGCCCGTGCCGAACTCGGAACGGACATCCCCAGTGAGGCTGCCTACCGCAAGGTCGAGCACGAGCGCTTCGCTCGCGAAATCACGATGGACGTCTTGAGCGGCAAGGAGCTCGCACCACTGGCTATCGCGCACGATCCGCTCACGACATCCGTTGAGGAATTCCGCTTCCTCGCCCGCAACAAGAAGGAGGTCAATGAGTACTTCGGCGAAGCCGAAGCCCCCTCGGCACCGGAAGAGTCTGGCCTCGAATATGGCGGCGAGGAGAGCGGGTTCTCCTTCTCGATCGAGGACTGACGCTTCGAAGAAACGGCCCGCACCTTTGCGGGCCCGCAACAAGATCAGACCAGGAGAGAAATCATGGATCCCACGCCCGCAACATACCCACCTCATCCAGCCACAGCGCTCACGACCGTTATCGCTGAAAAGTGTAGCGACCCCATGCCTCGGACCTCAATCGAGGCCCCTCCGCCCCTGACGCTGTCACGCTTCGTCAAGCTTGCGAAGAACTACGTCGAAGATGTCGACAGCCGCTTCCGCCTCTGACGACCACTTCCGCCCACCCAACAAGTCCAATTCTTCCAACTCCAAAGGAGCACCACCATGCCTACGCAGTTCCTCGAAAATACCGCCCTCGCCTCTCTCTCCAACAACGGCCTGCCCGTCTCGCCCACTAGCGAGGCCGGCATGGCCCCTATCGACGATGGCATGCCGCAGTTCCACGAGGCAGCCCTCGCCCTGCTTGCGACCCTGAGTCCCGAAAGGCGGATGCGTGCTGAGCGCCGAGGCAAGAAGCAGGCAAGGTACGTGACGATGCCCAAGGATGCGTTGATCGCAAATGCGCTTGATGAACTTTGCGAGAACGCCGCAGCCGCAGCATTCGGAGAATCCGGCAAGCGGCGCGCACTATTCCTGATCGGAGAGTCAGACAGTGGAAAGACCCGTGCAATGGAATTTCACATTCCGAAGCGCGAGGAGTTCCTGCCCTATCGGCGGCCGTCAGGAGAACTGGTCAAGCCGTTCGTCTCGTTTGAATGCCCCCGCCCGATCACGTTGAAGGGGTTCGCGCGAAAGGCGCTGGAGGCGTGCGGCTACCCGAACGTCTCCCATAAGCTCACCGAACAGGAGCTCTTCGAGCTGTTGAAGGAGACCATTCGGAACAATCGAATTCTCTTCATGCACATTGACGAGATGCAGCATGTGATGAAGGGGACGACGACCAACGAAATCCAGAACGTTTCCGACATCATCAAAAGCCTCTTGCAGATCCCGGGATGGCCCCTTCACATGATCCTTTCCGGTGTGCCGTCTCTCGGCCTCTTTTTGTCGCCGGAAGATGGCGATGCACAGCTCCGGAATCGTAGCTTCGTAGTGGAGCTTAAGCAGATGACACGGGCGGATGGCGACGCGCTGCTGACCCTCCAGCGTTACATGGTGCAGGACGAGGGCCTCGTACTCGGCGAAACGGACAACCTCGATTTCGCGCACCGCCTGATCCACGCCTACCAGGGTGCTTGCGGCACCATTATCCAGGCTATCCAGGGGGCTACGGAACGTGCCCAGACTGAGCATGAAAATCGTGCTCCCGATACCGGATCGAGACCCGAAGTCAAGATCAAGCACTATGCCGCCGACTATGCCTTCAAGTTCGGTTGCCGCCCGTCAGCCAATGTGTTTCTCGTCCCTGACTGGGACAAGGTCGACCCCCGCCAGTCCTTGGCCCACGTCATCGCCAAGGCGCCGCGCGAGACCAAGCCGTCGAGATCCAGAAAGAAGGAGGCTTGAACATGGCTCGTCTCGCTCACGTGCCGGTCCTAGCGGATTCGGAACCCTTGCAGATGTTCGTATCCAGGCTTGTGGCGGCAAATGCCGCCCCAAGCATCCGCGACTTTCTCCGGCACATGAACTTTCGGCAGGACCACCACCTCATGCATCCCAGAACGCTTGAAGGCCTCTCCGCTCTCAGTGGGATCGATGCGCAGACGCTGGCCTCACGAAATCTCCATGTGCGAGGTACACTAGTTGCTTACGGCGATCGTGAGTTCAACGGTTGGCATCTGAACCTCCGCAATCCGCGTTTCTGCCCGCGTTGCATTGAGAGCGAGATCCGTAGTGGATCCGGACGCTGGGAAGCTCGACCGCACGTCCGTTGGGATTGGCTTCTGAGTTTCAACGAGATCTGTGTGGAACACAGCACGCCGATCTTCACGTCCTCATTCAAATACCCCAACAGCGACCGCTTCGATTTTGCGTTGTATCTTCGCAAGAGAAAAGCGGAGGTGGAGCATGCCATCGCGAGTTGCTCGGAAGCGCAGCTCCATGCTTATGACCTGTATTTCGCAGAGAGCCTGGCTGTCGGATCGGCTCAGTCCTTGGAGTTTCTTCATGGCCTATCATACCCAATGGCCCAGAAGCTCTGTATTGTCGCCGGGCGCATCGAACGACTAGCGCGCAGTCCTGATCTTCGGCTCGCTGCCAGAGTGCCGGTGTCGCGCGCCCTCCGGCTTAGCGGGTTCGAGCTGTTGGCGGACAGGGGCAAATTCCGCGAGTGCCTTTCGAAACTGAATGAGGACTTCATCAGCCGCAGCAAGTTCTCGAAGGGATACGCACTCTATGGAGAACTCCAGGACGTACTTACCGACCACGTTGAAGTGCCGGCGCTGCGTCCGCTCATCGATTTCGTGCGCGAGTGCGCGATGTCGGAGGTGCCGATCGGCCCCGAGGATCCATTCATCGGCGGCGGCGGCGTCCGCAACTGGCATACCGCGCACACTGCAATGCGTGAGACAGGTATCGATAGCCGGACACTGCGTCGCATCCTCGAGCAGCATGGTGTCCTGAGCAAAGCCGATCGTAGGAAAACGGACAACTATGTAATTTGCGCCGCCGCGGATGTAGCGGCTGCCGTAGCCGAGTACCATGATGAGATCGATATCGAAGCGATCACCCGGCGCCTTGGCGTTACGCTGCCTACGGTGCAGAAGATGATCAAGGCGGGTCTGCTGACGCAGAAGCCGAAGCTACTGAAGAAACACAAGCCGAAGTTCTCTCGGAGAGCCGTCGACGAATTCATGGAAAAGCTGGTTGGAGGTCTTGAAGTGCGTGACGAGTCCTCGGAACTGGTTCACGTTGGGGCGGCGGCCCATAAGGCGGTCTGCTCGATCGTCGAAGTCTTTGGAGCGATCCTAGAGGGCAAGGTATCGACGAGATACCTCTGCAAAGATTCTTCGCGCATCGGAATCGATCGGCTGCTGGTTAGCGCGAACCAGGTGAGGCTCGTCTTCGCACCGCCATCGCTTGGTGTTAAATGCCACGAATTCCTGCGCGAGCTCAGGTTGACATATTCCATCGGCAAGCCGCTGTTCTACTCGGGCCTTTTCGAACTGAGGGAAGTCACCCAGAGCTTGAATGGCGTTCCTTATTACGTGGTCGAGCACAAAGCGTATGCTGCGTTTCGTCGCGAATACGTGACTCTCTCGGAAGCGTCGGAAGGTTGGATGCCGCATCGGAACCTGAAGGTCGCACTGGAAAATTCGGGCATTCACCCGGTATGGGCGATCGGTCAGAGAAGGAACGGAACCTTCTACCGCCGCGCTGAGATCGAGAGATATAGGTCCGAAAATCGCAAGTCTTAGTCAGCCAAAATCGTAGTCCAGACCACGCCCCGGCATCGCATGTCGGGGCTTTTTTGCGCCTTGTTTACAGCGATTTTTCCGAAATCGTGTCGTATCTGACACCACAGGAATGACATCTACTCGGGTATGATTTGGAAATTTCCCAATGTTTTCAATGGAAAAAATTGAAACCGTGCCGTTTCTGAACTGTCTTCTCAGTTTGCATTATACACATCATTGTGTATAATTTCGCCCAATGAAGAGCGCCGACGTCATTGCCCTGCTGCTGAAAGCCGGCTGGTTCGAGGTCGGCCGCAAGGCCAGCAATCGCCAGTTTTAGTCATACCCAGTTCAAACATGCGGACAAGCCAGGCCGCGTGACGGTGCCGCATCCCAAACGGGACATTCCGATCGGGACGCTGCGCAGCATCGAGAACCAGTCGGGCCTGAAGTTGAGGTGATCATGCGCAACTATATCGGACTGATCCACAAGGACGCGGAGAGCGACTACGGCGTCTCCTTTCCGGATTTTCCCGGCGCCATCACGGCTGGCTCGACACTGGACGAGGCGCGCGAAATGGCCGAGGAAGCCCTGGCATTTCACGTCGAAGGCTTGATCGAGGACGGCGAGACGCTTCCACAACCCTCTTCGCTCGAAACCGTCATGGCCAACCCAGAGAATAAGGACGGCGTCGTTATCCTCGTCTCGCTGAAAGCAGCGTCCAGCAGGGCCGTGCGCATCAATGTGACGCTGCCGGAAGATGTTCTGGCCCGCATCGACGCGGTCGCCGCCGCAGCCGGCCTGTCGCGCTCCGCCTTTCTCGCCAAGGCCGCGAAGCATGAGATCGAGCGCAACGCGGCGGCTTAGCTTTACCGCACCCACCCCGTCGCCAGCGCACCCGCCCAATCCGGGCGCCCGTTTTCCCGCGCCAGCCGCGACATCGCCATGTGGTCATAGGCAACAGTGCGGAACTGCGGCACGAAGCCGGACGCGGTCTTTTCCATGATGCAGTAGGAGGCTAGCGGATGTCCTGTTTCGACCTTGTGCTCATAGGGTGTGTCGTCGCTGTAGCCGGGGCAACCGACGCTGCCGGGATTGACGATCAGGCGCCCGTCACCGAGCAGCACCATGCGCGGCACATGGCTGTGGCCGCAGAGGATCAGCGGCTGCTCGATCCCCTCGGCCAACGCCTCGATCTCTTCGAGAGGCTTCAGGAAGACATGACCGTCTGGCGAGACGGATTCCAGCCAATAGGTTTCGTCATGCCCAGGTGTGGCGTGGCAGAGATAGACCTCGTCGCGATAGACGGCGCTGAACGGCAGGCTCCGCAGCCAGGCGAGATGCGCGGCCGACAGTTGCCCATAGGCGTGCTGCTCCCAGGAGGGCATGGCGTCGGCGGGGCTTTCGATCAGGTAGCGGTCGTGATTGCCCCGCACCGTCAGCGCATTGAGCGACATCAGCCTAGTCGCCGCCTTGCCCGCATCGAGCGGCCCGCTCAGGCAATCGCCGAGATTGACGATCTCGGAAATCCCAAGCGCTTCGATATCGGCAAGCACAGCTTCCAGCGCCAGATGGTTGCCGTGCACATCGGCAATCGCGGCAAAACGCATCACTCAGCTCCCGCGATAGGTCGAGTAGCCATAGGGCGAGATCAAGAGCGGCACGTGATAATGCGCGCTCTCATCGGCGATGCCGAAACGGATCGGTACGAGATCGAGGAAGGCGGGATGCGGGAGTGCTGCACCGGTGCCGCGCAGATAATCGCCGGCATGAAACAGAAGCTCGTAGGTCCCGGCCTTGAAACTCTCGCCGACAAGAATCGGCCCGCCATCGACGCGGCCATCGGCATTTGTGACGACGGTCTTCACATGCCGGCGAACCTCGGCCTCGATATAAAACAGCTCGATCTTCAGCCCCTCGGCCGGCTTGCCGGAGGCGGTATCGAGGACATGAGTGGTCAATCCGGTCATGAAATGGGCTCGCTGATGACAAAGGGAGTGTCGAAAAAATATTCTTCCAGATTGTTGCCCGGCCCGTCGCGATCGACAACCAGGAAACCGCTGACCGCGCCGAGCGACATCAAGGGATGATGCCAGACATTGCGCCCATAATTCACGCCCTGATCGCCCCGCGCCAGGAACACCTGCGGCCGCCCCGGCTTGCCGCCGTCGTCCTCTGACACCACGACCAGAAAAGGCCGTCCTGATATCGGCGAAAAGCTCTGGCTCCCAAGGGGATGCCGCTCCATCATGCCGACTTCATAGGGAAAATCACGCGGCTGCCCGCGAAACAGGTTGATGATCACACGCGCGCCCTCGCCCACGACGTCGGCAGACGCCAGCGCATGAAACCGCTCCGTGGTACCGTTGTTGATATACCGCATCGTATCAGGATCGGCTTCGATGACCTCGCCGAAGGGCGCGAAGGCGGCTTTGGTCAGCGGCTGGATATCGAGAAAGTCTGTCACGTCATTCGCCTTGTATGCGCCAGTGGCGTAGGGATTCGAGCTCGGAAATCAGCGTCTGCAGGTCGCGACGCACGGTGGTCCAGATCGCGGGCAGATCGGCCCGGTAATAGTCATGGACCATGAGATTGCGCATGCCCCGGATTTGCGCCCAGGGTATCTGCTCATGCTCACGGGGAAACTCCGGATGATTGCTGGCGATCCTCGATGCCGCCTCGCCGAGCAGCACCAGCGACATGGTCACCGCAAGCTGCGTGCGCACGTCGGACAGGAAAGCCTGCTCGTCCATGTCTTCGGTGAGCATCCGCGCCTGTTCGGCGGCGGCCTGCATCCTGCCGATATAATCGACCAGCCTCTCCGCGCTCATATGCGGGTCGCTTCAGAAAGAACACGCTCGCGAATGTTCTCAGGCAAACCGCCCGGCGTCACCAGATCCACCTTCACCCCCAGAATATCCTTCAACTCTTCCAACAACCCACCGAGATCGAAAAGAGACGTCCCCGGCAGTGTGTCGACGAGAATATCAAGATCGCTATCCGCCCGATCCTCGCCGCGCGCCACCGAGCCGAAGACACGCGGGTTCGCCGCGTTGAAGCGCTTGGTCGCCTCACGGATCGCCTGCCTGTTTTGCTCCAGCACCTCGGACGGTCTCATCATCTTCTCACGTTACCACTCGGCAAGAACAATGGTCGAACTCATATCGGCTTGGCCTCTTCGAGAACGCGCCGCCGGACATCTTCGGGAAAGTCGCCCGGTATCATAAGGTGTATCGGCGTACCCAGCATCATCTGCTCGAGTTCATCGAGCAAACCACCGAGATCAAGAAGTGTCGCGCCGGGCAACGCATCAACCAGAATATCCAGATCGCTATCCGCCCGATCCTCACCCCGCGCCACCGAACCGAACACACGCGGGTTCGTCGCGTTGAAGCGCGTCGTCACCTCGCGGATCGCCTGCCTGTTTCTCTCCAGCACTTCCGATGGTCTCACCGTCTTTGCTCCCTCTCGACGACTATAAGCGGCGGACGGACAAGAGAAAAGCGGTGTCGCTCAGCGTGTCGGCAGAAGCGCTTCGAGCCTCAGGAGCGCGATGCGCTCCACCTGCGCCGTCGCCGTTTCGAATTCCGCATCGCGGCTGTTGTCGATGCGCTTTTCGAAGGCCGAAAGGATTGCCTGTTTGTCGAGACCCTTCACCGCGATGATGAAGGGAAAGCCGAATTTTTCGACATAGGCTCGGTTGAGTTCGGTGAAACGCTGGTGCTCATCAGGGCTCAGCCGGCCGAGCCCGGCGCCGGCCTGTTCCTTTTTGCTCTCCTCCGTCAGCTCACCGGCGATCGCCAGGCGGCCGGCGAGATCGGGGTGGGCGCGCAGAACGCCGAGGCGTTCCTCCGGGCTTGCGGCGCGAAAGATCGCAACCAGCGCCGTATGCACGCGGTCGACATCCAGCGTCTCGCCGACGAAGCCGTCGTCGAAGGCGCGCTCGGCGATGAAGGGCGAGTGTTCGAAGACGCCGCCGAAGCGGGAGATGAATTCGTCGCGTGCGATCATCAGATGGTCTCCGGTCTGTGGTGCTTGTGCCAGTGCTCGGCGATCTCGATGCGGCGCGGGATCCACACCTTCTCGTGGTCGAGCACATATTGCATGAAGCGCTTCAGCGCCGCGGCGCGGCCCGGGCGGCCGACAAGCCGGCAATGCAGGCCGATCGACATCATCTTCGGGCTGCCCGCCTCACCCTCTTCATAGAGCGTGTCGAACGCGTCCTTGAGATAGGTGAAGAACTGGTCGCCCGAATTGAAGCCCTGCGGCGTGGCAAAGCGCATGTCGTTGGTTTCGAGCGTATAGGGAATGATCAGGAACGGCTTGCCATCCACGCCCTTCACCCAGAAAGGCAGATCGTCGGCATAGCTGTCCGACGAGTAGAGAAAGCCGCCCTCTTCCTGCACCAGCCGCAGCGTGTTGTCGGATGGCTTGCCCTGATACATCCCATAGGGCCGCTCGCCTGTTAGTTCGGTGTGCAGCCGCACGGCTTCCAGAATATGCTTGCGCTCCAGCTCTTCCTGGAAATCCTTGTATTCCAACCAGCGGTAGCCGTGGCTGGCGATTTCCCAGCCCGCTTCCTTCATCGCCGCCACCGCCTCGGGGTTGCGCGCCATGGCCTGCGTGACGCCATAGACGGTCGCCTGCACCTTGAGCTCCGTGAACATCCGGAAGAGCCGCCAGAAACCGGCCCGCGAGCCGTATTCGTAGATCGATTCCATGTTGAGATTGCGCTGGCCGGGCCATGGAGCGGCGCCGACGATCTCCGACAGCAGGTTTTCCGAGGCTGCGTCGCCATCCAGAATGCAGCTCTCGCCGCCCTCTTCGTAATTGATGACGAACTGCACGGCGATATTGGCGCCGCCGGGCCATTTCGGGTCGGGGGTGTTGCGGCCGTAGCCGACGAGATTGCGCGGGTAAGTCTCGGATACCATGAAATCACCTTCCAGAAAGTCGGCGAACGGTAACACCTCAAGAGCGAATGTCGAGACGGAAACTGCGCAACAGAGTTTTGCCTTTATGGCACAATCGCTTAGGCCGGAACGGGAACCCGCTCGCGCCGCGCGCTGACCTTGCCCATCGGATGCAGCGAATGCACCCGGAACGGCCCGCCATTGCCCTCTTCCACCATCAGCGCCACGTTCGATATCTTCACGGGATCGATGAGAACCGGTTCGAAAACGCTGCGCAGCGAACGCTCGATGCGCGACATGTCGACCAGGCTGACCGGACCGGTCAACGGCATGTGGAAGCGGAATTCGTCCATCACATGGGGGCATCCCCAGCGATGCAGATTGGCGAACTGCGCCGCCGAAAGCCCATCCGGATCGCTTCGCTCGATATCGGCATCGCTGAGCGGCGCGCGGAACTGGTCGAATTGCTGCACGATCGAGGACGCCAAATACTGGACGTTGTCGCAGGGCAGCGAAGGCACCAGGCTGAAGATGCTACCGGTGCGCGCGACCTCGAGCCGCGGAATGGAAAACGGCGTCAGCGTGCCGCAGAAGCGCATCAGTTCCCGCAAGAGTTGCGGCTCCGACATATCGGCCGCAAGCCGGAAGGGTGCCTTCAGCGCGCCGTGAAAACCGTAGCGCCGCGGCACCGCCGTATGAAAGGCGACCTCGTGAATGCTGAGCCCTCGGATTGCCGTGGGCTCCACCATTTCGCCGGAAAACACGTTTCGGCCGAGCCAATTGGCGGCCGCGTGCGACAGCGGGTCATTCGCGGCGGGCGTGAAGCATATGGCGTATCGCATGCAATTTTCTCCGTCGGCACCAGGCGCGACTCGTCAGCGCGCCGCCGTTTTGCAAGCAGATAGGCGATTTGCATGACAGATTGACGAAGGACAGCGAGTGCTAATTCACGTTTAACGTGAATTGCCAAATATCTCGCGAAAGTGGCCGCTGAATTCAGGATTAGACAGCGAAAAACGGAAAAGCGTAAGCGAAACGAGAAAATTCAAGCGATCGCGAGGCACTTTAGCGTGAAGCGACGTGAATATGATTGATCAGTTGAAAACTCTCGGGCACCGCGAACGGTATCGCGGTGCCGGTTGCCATATGCACCACCGCCTCGGCCAGCCGATGCGCAAGGCCGAAGCTGACCTTGAAGCCACCGGTCAGCGCCAGCAATTTCTCATGCGCAGGATGCGGACCGATCATCGGGTCGCGATCGATCGCCTTGGGGCGCAGCCCGGCCCAACGCTCGATAACGGGCGCATTGCGCAGCAAGGGCACCAGCGCCCGCGCCTTCTCGACCAGCACATCCAGCTGTCCGTCGGTCGAAAAGGGTGCGTCGAAGCGATTCTCGCTGGTGCTGCCGATCGCGACATGCCCGCCCTCATGCGCCACCACATAAAGCCCATCGCGGAAGATGGTCGGCAGGCCAGGATCGATATCCGCCTTCAAAAGCGCCGACTGCCCCTTCACCGGCTGCCCGAGCGGCTGTGTCAGGCCCGCCGTGTCGCGCGCCAGAAGCGGAAACGACTGGTAACCGGCCGCAATAATGCAATGTCCGAAGGCGATCGGCCCAGCATCGGTGTCGGCAACCCCGCGTCCGGCATCGATGCCGCGAAGGGCTGAATTCTCGATGATGCGCACATGTCTGGCGCGGCGGAGAAAGGCTGCGAGCACACCCGTCAGCGACCGTGGCGCCACCCGGCCGGCCAGCGTGTCATGCACGAAGCCCCCCTCCATACCGGAAGCGTCCGGCCAGCCGGATACATCAGGCGTATCGATCACCTTCCAATGGAAGCGTCGCTCGCCGGCATTCCAGTGGCTGTCGGCATCGCCGGAATGCCCGAGCGCGATATCGCGCAGATGCGGCTTGGGCAGCGGGATCAGGCGGCCGGAGCGGCGATAGCCCGTTGAGAGGCCCGTCTCGGCCTCCAGCCGCGCCACCTCGGCCTCCAGCGCCACCAGCGCATCGAACTGAAACTGCTTCTTCGAATTCCATTTGTCCGGCATGTGCGGCATCAGCGCGCCCAGCAACCCGCCGCTCGCCCCGCCTCCAAGCACGCCGGCATCGATCAGCACCGCGTCGATCCCCATCCGCTCGGCGTAGACGGCCGCCCAGAGCCCCATGATGCCGCCGCCGACGATCAACAGATCAGTGGACAATTGACCCGAGGGCAAGGCCGGACTATCGGCTGTTGACATGACAGACATCGATCCCGATCAGATTAATTTGGCACAGGCTGAGATGGCGAACCGGCCGCTTGAATGGCGCGACGGCGATATGCCCTATTCGCCGGCCTTTGGCGACCATTTTTATTGCCAGACCGACGGCCGCCTCGAATGCGGCCATGTCTTCCTCGCCGGAAACGGCCTGCCCGAGCGATGGGCTCAGGCGCAGAGCTTCCTGATTGGCGAGCTCGGTTTCGGCACCGGCCTGAACTTCGCCGAGACCTTCAGAAACTGGAAGCTGAAGCGCGCGGAAGGCCAGCATCTGCACTTCATGTCCTTCGAGCTCTACCCGATGCGGCGCGACGAGATCGACCGCGCGCTGTCGCACTGGCCGGAGATCGACGCCGAGCGCATCGCGCTGGTCTCGGCCTGGCCGGATCAGCCCGAGGGCATCGTGTCCTTGAAGCTCGACGAGCAGACCACGCTGAGCGTCGTCTGCGGCCGGGCGCTCGATGGCGTGGCGGCGGCCGAGGCGAGTTTCGATGCCTGGTATCTGGATGGCTTCGCGCCATCGCGAAATGCCGACATGTGGTCGCAGGAGCTAATGACGCTGGTCTGTGAGAAGACTGTCCCAGGCGGCACCTTCGCGACCTACGCCGCAGCCGGTTTCGTCCGCCGCAATCTGGGCGCCGCCGGCTTCGCGGTCGAGCGTCGTCCGGGTTTCGCCGGCAAGCGCGAAATGCTGTGCGGCGTCAAGCGCGCCGAGAGCTAGACCAACTCTAGCCTAGCTCAGCGAAACCCCGCTCGCGCGGCCTTCCTTGCCGAGCCAGAGCGCGATCTTCTCTTCCAGCAGTTCGGGGCTGATCGGCTTGGCCATGTAGTCATCCATGCCGGCGTCGAGGCAGAGATCGCGGTCGGCGTCGAGCGCGTGCGCCGTGACACCGATGATCGGCACGCGGTGCCCCTGGCCGCGCTCGAGCTCGCGGATGCGCCGCGCCGCGTCGTGGCCGTTCATGACAGGCATCGACACATCCATCATGATGATGCGCGGCGTATAGGCTTCCCAGGCCTCGACAGCCTCCTCGCCATTCTTGACGACGAGGAAGTTCAGCCCTGTCGCCTGCAGGATCTGCGTGAAGACGATCTGGTTGACCTCGTTGTCCTCGGCGACGAGCACGTCGATGAAGGATGGCGGCGCTCTTTCGCTGAGAGCTTCCGGCAACAATTCAGGCTCAAGCGGCGGCGCCTCGATGACGGGGCGCAGCGTCGGCGCCAGCCTGATCCTGTTGGTGCGCACGACATCGACGATCGTGTTGCGCAACACGTTGGCGCGGGCCGGCTTCATCAGATGCGCCTGGCCGTTCAGCGCCGCGAATTCCTTCTCGGTGCCCGAGATATCCATCGAGGTCAGGAAGACGATCGGCAGGTCGGCGAAGCGTTCGTCGGCGCGCAGCAGGCGGGCGATATCGGCGCCGTTCATGCCGGGAATCTGGTAGTCGAGAACAAGCGCATCGATGGAAACACCGAGTGCGGATGCTTCCTCGAGAATGGCGAGCCCCTCGACACCGTCTTCGGCGGCCGCGCCATCGAAGCCCCATTGCGTGAGCTGCTCGGTCAGGATCTGGCGGTTGACCGCGTTGTCGTCGATAACAAGCACGCGCGCGCCGCGCACATTGACCGGCAGCGGCCGCGGCTCCGCCCGCTTGGCGCCGACTGTAAACGGCAGGGTGACGGTGAAGACCGAGCCTTCGCCGACAGCGCTGTCGACCTCGATATAACCGCCGAACAAGTCGACGAGACCCGCCGTGATCGCCAATCCCAGCCCGGTGCCTTCGTGACGCCGCGTCGAGGAGGAATCGATCTGCGAGAACTTGCCGAAGATTTGGTCGAGCCGGTCCTTCGGCATGCCGATCCCGGTATCCTCGATACGCAACGTCGCCATGATCTCGTCGGTGGCACCCGCGACATAGCCGAGCTCGACCAGCACATGGCCCCGCTCGGTGAACTTGACGGCATTGCCCACAAGATTGGTTACGATCTGGCGAAAACGCCCGGCATCGCCAATGATCGCCGCAGGCAGCCCCGGCGTGACGCGCACCAGAAGCTCGATGCTCTTTTCCGCCGCCAGCGACGACAAGAGCGTCACCACGTCCTCGACGGCCTCGACCGGATCGAAGGTCACGCGCCGCAGCGTCATCTGCCCGGAATCTATTTTCGAGAAGTCGAGAATGTCGTTGATGATGGTCATCAGCGCATTGCCGGACTTGGTGATGATATCGACGAAGGTCTTCTGGCGCGTATCGAGATTGGTCTTCGAGAGAAGTTCGGCCATGCCGAGAACGCCATTCATCGGCGTGCGGATTTCGTGGCTCATATTGGCGAGGAATTCCGACTTCACCCGATCGGCGACCTCGGCGCGTTCAAGCAGGCTTTCGAGATCGCCTTCGCGGATCTTCATCGCCGAAATGTCGGTGAACAGCACCACCCAATGCCGGCGGGCGCTGACCATGACGTCCATCTGCACCCAGCGGCCATCCGGCACGCGAAAAAGATGCGATGCCGGCTGGCCGTCGGCAAGCGCCTGGCCGATATCGTTGAGCAGGTGGTCGGCATCCTCCGGGAAATCACCTCGCTTGGCGCAGAAGGACAGCATCTCGCGCCAGTTGCGCCCGACCGCGACATGCTCGCAGGCAAGATCAAGCATCCCGGCCAGCGCATCGTTGCTGAGCAGGATTTCTCCGTCCTGCAGCACGAGCAGCCCCTGCGACATCGCGTGCGTCGCGTCACCCATCAGCTCGCCGAGGTTTTCGAGCTCCTCTCGGGCGGCATGGATTTCGCGCTCATGCCGGCGCACGGCGGAGACATCGGCATAGGTCAGCAGGATGCGGTCCGTCGAGATCTTGCGGCTGTCGACCAGCAGAAACTTGTCGCCCCAATTGATCTCGGCCGCCGCCGGCTTGTCGGAGCGGAACTGGTCGGTCCGCCGCGCGAGAATCTCCTCGGCCGTCACGCCGGGTGGATAGCGCCCCAGCGTGTGGTTGTATTCGACGAGCTCGGCAAAGCCCTTCCCGTCGAAGAGGCCCTCGGGCAGCTCGGAGATCGTGTAGAAAGCGTGGTTGCCGTAGCGGATCGTCAGATCGCTCTCGAGGATGAGAACGCCGACCGGCAGCGAGTTCAGCACGCGCGCCATGTCGCGATGGAGAATTTCGGTATGGGCCTGCGCGGCGATGAGCGCGCTCTCGCGCTCCTTCAGCAGCGAGACATCCGAGAAGGAGCCGACCGTATAGTGCCGGCCGTCGTCGCCATTAATCCGGTTGATCTGCGCCAGGATCGGATAGACCCCGCCCTTGGCGCCGGGAACCAGGCTCTCGATATCGCGCGCCTCGCCCTTGGCCAGCGCCTGCACATGGCCGCGGCTCACCATATCGCCGGCCGCCTTGCCGAACATCTCGCGCTCGGTCTTGCCCAGCGCCTCGGCCCGCGGCAGGCCCGTCAGCTGTTCGTAAGACGCGTTGGCATAGACCAGCCGGTGATCCTCGTCGCGCACGAAGGCGGCAACCGGAAGCGCCTCGATCACATCGCGCAGGAAGTCGATATCCGTGCTGATTTCGCTGAGCACCCGCGCCGCCGGCCATTTCGGCCGCGCCGCCTTGCGCGCTTCTTCGAACATGCCGAGCACATAGATCCGTTCGTCCGACAGCGCGAAGCTCTCGATCCGAACGCGGTCATGGAGATCGCCTGTCGCGTCGAAGCAGAGCGCGCTTTCCTCGCTGCCAAACACCAGGGCGCGCCGCTCCTTGTCCTCGCGGTCCTGCTCGTCGGGGCGGTCGAACAGCTCGCGGCTGCGCCGGCCGATAAAATCGGAAATCTCCTTGTTGAAGAAATCCGCATAGGCCTGGTTGACCGCGACATAGCGCAGCTCGCTGTTCTTGACATAGGCAGGGTTGTCCAGATCCGCGATCCGGCGGCATGCCAGTTCGAGAATGTCCCCGTTCGGTCCCAAAAACACCTGCTCCACCATGAAAACACTAGGCAAATTGCTACGTCATCGACCATAGCCGAGAGGCGTTTAACAACGAATTAACCATGACCCGGCCAGCCAAAAATAACGCCGCAGATTGAGAAGAGTAGAAGAAGAGCATGCGTGGTTGCAGCGGCTGATGCTCCTGTCGTCGCCAAGCAAAACCTCGAAAATCGTGCTAAAATCGCAGCCATTTCTTAGGCCGTCGCGACCTTCTGCTGCCGACGTCCAAGAACAACTCTTCCGCTATAGGAGGCGAACATGTCCGTACTTCATAAAAGCATGGCGACCGGCTCTATCCTGCTCACGCTGACAGTGGCGACGCTGACATCGGCCGCGCCGGCGATGGCGCATGAACATTACGCCTGGGGCGGCGCCGCGGCCGGCTTCGTCGGCGGCGTGCTGCTGTCGCAGGCGCTCCGCCCCTACCCCTACACATATGGCTATCCAGACGGTTACGGCTATCCTTATGCCTATGGCTATCGCTACGGATATCCCTATCGGGCATACCGGCCCTACCGCGCCTATCCGGTCTACCGCACGCATTATGTCCAGCCCTATCGCACCTGCCATCTCGAATGGCGGCGCAACGGATGGGGCGAGGCCTACCGCGTTCGCGTCTGCCCGTACTGACATTTCAGCCGATCGCCCGACAACGGCGCGCGTGACACCTCCTCCGCGCCGTGGACCTGCTCGGCCTTTTGCGCCCCTCCCCTTGACTTTCCGGCGGAACTAGACCAAATGCAGGCCAGCTTTCACCTTCCGGCCGCCGCGTGAGCGTGCCCCTGCCAGCAAATAGGATGCAGGAAGAAGGACAAAAGCGCATTTCGAATGGACCGCATCCCAAGGGACGCGGCAGAAGCGCTGGAAAGCTTTTTCCAACAAGACAAGTTCCCACTTCACGCGGGGTGCTTGACGCCAGAGTAACACCGGACCGCACCCCCGCGTTCCGGCGATTTTGTTTTGGCGCGCCCTAAAAAGGTTATGACTTGACCAATTTTGAATCGCTTGGTGTCTCCAAGCCGATCGTCGCCACACTGTTCCAGCTCGGCATCGAAACGCCGACCCCCATCCAGGAAAAGGCGATCCCGCTTCTTCTCGAAGGCCGCGACCTGATCGGCCTCGCCCAGACCGGCACCGGCAAGACGGCCGCCTTCGGCCTGCCGCTGATCGAAAAGCTGATCCCGGAAGAACGCCGCCCCGACAACCGTACCACCCGTACGCTGATCCTGGCGCCGACCCGCGAACTGGTGAACCAGATCGCCGAGAACCTGAAGAACTTCCTGCGCAAGTCGCATCTGCGCATCAACGTCGTCGTCGGCGGCGTGTCGATCAACAAGCAGCAGCTGCAGCTTGAAAAGGGCACCGACATCCTGGTCGCCACCCCCGGCCGCCTGCTCGATCTCGTCGCCCGCCGCGCCATCGGCCTCACCGCCGTGCGCTACCTCGTGCTCGACGAAGCCGACCAGATGCTCGACCTCGGCTTCGTTCATGATCTCCGCAAGATCTCCAAGATGGTGCCGAAGCGTCGCCAGACGATGCTCTTCTCCGCCACCATGCCGAAGGCGATCGCCGATCTCGCCGCCGACTTCCTGACCGACCCGGTCAAGGTCGAAGTGACGCCTCCGGGCAAGGCTGCCGACAAGGTCGAGCAGTATGTTCACTTCGTCAACGGCAAGAACGACAAGACCGACCTCCTCAAGAAGTCGCTCTCCGAGAACCCCGATGGCCGCGCCATCGTCTTCCTGCGCACCAAGCATGGCGCCGAGAAGCTGATGAAGCATCTCGAGCACGTCGGCTACTCCGTCGCCTCGATCCACGGCAACAAGAGCCAGGGTCAGCGCGAACGCGCGCTGAAGGCCTTCAAGGACGGCGATATCAAGACGCTGATCGCGACCGACGTCGCTGCCCGCGGCATCGACATCCCGGCTGTCAGCCACGTCTACAACTACGATCTGCCTGAAGTGCCCGACGCCTACGTTCACCGCATCGGCCGTACGGCGCGTGCCGGCCGCGACGGCATCGCGATCGCTTTCTGCGCACCGGATGAAACCCGTCTGCTGCGCGATATCGAGCGCCTGATGAACATCTCGATCGCGGTAGCCAGCGGCGAAGCCCCGGCCAACATGAACGCGGCGCCGAAGCGCGGCAGCGGCAATGGCCACCGTGGCCAGGGCCAGGGTCGTGGCGGTGAAGGTCGCGGTGGTGAAGGCCGTGGCAACGCCCGCGCCGGCCGCCCCGAGCGCCGTCCGCGTCCGGAAGCTGGCGACGAAGTCCGCGCCAACGAGGAACGCCGCGAGCGTCGTCCCCGTCCGGAACGCCAGACGCAGCGCAACGAGGATTTCCGCGGCCAGCGTCGCGGCGAAGTCGCGCCGGTCACGGCAGGCCCTGACAACGATCTCGCCTCGACCTCGGATTTCCGTGGCGCAGGCCAGGCCCGCAAGCAGCAGCGCCCGCAGCACGGCAACCACGCCCATGGCGACGCAAACCGTCACCAGCCCGGCGGCGGCGCCCGCAATGCCCCCCGCAACGGCCAGGGCCGTCCAGCCCGCAAGCATGGCGAAGACCGTGGCGCACAGCAGAATGCCGGCGGCGAACGTGGTGAACGTCGCGAAGGCAACGGCGGCAACCGCCGCGGCGGCCCCTCGCGCGGCGGCAATGGCGGCCAGCGTCGCGAACGCGCATAAGCTTTAGACGCGATTGAACAACGAACGGCGGGAGAGATCCCGCCGTTTTTTATTGCGCCTGCTCGCTGCTCTTACTGCGCCTGCTCGCGCAGCGGCGCGACCGCCTGCCGGTTGGTCAGATAGACGCCGGTGACGACCACGATGGTGCCGATAACGAGCGGCAGGGTCAGCGGTTCGCCGAAGGCGATGAAGGCCTCCAGCGCCACGGTCGGCGGCATCAGGTAGATCAACGATGCCGCGCGCGACACCTGCCCGCGCCGGATCAGATAGAGAAGCAGGCCGACGCCACCCATCGACAGGCCGAAGACCGACCAGACGAGGGCCGCCACCGCCGTTGCCGACCCGTCGAAATGCATGCGCTCGAAGCTCAGCATCAGCGGCACGCTGACGATGAGCGCGCCGACATATTGCAGCGTCGCGATAGCAGTCAGGTTGCCGGCCTGCAGATGCTTCTTCTGATAGAGCGTTCCATAGGTGACCGAAGCCATCGCCAACAGGTTGATGGCGAGCGGCACGAGGGCATGAGCGAGATTGGCGTTGGCGGGATCGAAGAGCTTCGGCGAGATGGCGATGGCGATGCCGACGAAGCCGAGCGCGAGCCCGGCCTTTTGCACCGGCTGCAGCCTTTCGCCAATCAGAAGCGGGGCGGCCATCGCTGTCAGAAGCGGCTGCAGCGCCGCGATGATGCCGGAGATACCTGCCGGCACGCCATTGGCGATCGCCCACCACAGCCCGCCGAGATAAAAGCCGTGCAGGAAGAGCCCCGAATAGATCGCTTTCCACATGACCGCCCTACCGGGCCATTGCACTCGGAGCACGAGGCAGAGCGCCAGGAAGGCCAGCGCCGACAGCGCGAAGCGAATGGCGAGAAAGGTGAAGGGCTCGGAATGGATGGCCGCGTACTTCGCCACCACCCAGCCGGTGGACCAGAGAAGAACGAAGATGGCGGGTGCGAGGCGATCGAGCGACATGGGCGGCCTTGGAAAACGGAAATGGGCCGAGATAGCCGCTGCGGGTGCCGGCAGTCAAAGGCGAAGCGTTGATGCTTATTGTAAGTTTCATTGAAGCCGTCGGAAAATCGCTCCAGCATCTCGATCGCCCGAAAATGAATCGCGCCGCGCGTGGAAAATAATCACATGCTCATGTTTTAAGCGACGAGATACAATTGCTCTTTGTCGCCCCGGCGCTACCTTCCCGGAAATGCTCAGTTTTTCGGCTATTTTCGCCGATAGCTATGATTTTATGAATCTTCCGTTTGAACTGAGCATGGTTCTTGCATTGCTTTCTCCGTTGTACTCAAATGAAGAAAAAAGGGGAGCCACACCTTTGGCATTTGATGAAATGATCACCGGGGACGAAAGCCCTCGACAGCCATATGAAAAATACTTTGAGTGGTACAATAATCAGGATCGCGCTCATCTGATCGCCAAATCCCGCGATGCGGAAAACATCTTCCGCAAGACCGGCATCACCTTCGCCGTCTATGGCCACGCCGACAGTTCCGAAAAGCTCATTCCCTTCGACATCATCCCCCGCGTTATCTCCGGCCGCGAATGGCGCAAGCTGGCGCAGGGCATCGAGCAGCGCGTCATCGCGCTCAACGCCTTTCTCGACGACATCTACCACAAGCAGGAGATCATCCGCGCCGGCCGCATTCCGCGCGAGTTGATCGAGAAGAACGATGCCTTCCTGCCCGAGATGATCGGCTTCCGCCCGCCCGGCGGCGTCTACACCCACATCGTCGGCACCGACATCGTGCGCACCGGCGAGGACCAGTTCTACGTTCTGGAAGACAATGCCCGCACGCCCTCGGGGGTCAGCTACATGCTGGAAAACCGCGAGACGATGATGCACATGTTCCCGGAGCTATTCCACGAGAACAAGGTGCGCCCGGTCGAGGATTACCCCTATCTGCTGCGCCAGTCGCTCGCCTCGCTCGCCCCTCCCGGCTGCAAGGGCAAGCCGCGCGTCGCCGTGCTGACACCAGGCATCTACAACTCCGCCTATTATGAGCACTCCTTCCTCGCCGACACGATGGGCGTCGAGCTGGTCGAAGGTTCCGATCTGCGCGTCATCGACGGCAAGGTGAAGATGCGCACCACGCGCGGCTACGAGGCGATCGACGTGCTCTACCGCCGCGTCGACGACGACTTCCTCGATCCATTGACCTTCCGCCCGGATTCCGCCCTCGGCATCCCCGGGATCATGGATGTCTACCGCTCCGGCAACATCACCATCGCCAACGCACCGGGCACCGGCATCTGCGACGACAAGGCGATCTATTCCTACATGCCTGAAATCGTCGAGTTCTACACCGGCCGCAAGGCGCTTCTCGAAAACGTGCCGACCTGGCGCTGTTCGGAGGCCTCCAGCCTGAAATACGTGCTGGAGCACCTGGAAGAGCTCGTCGTCAAGGAAGTGCACGGCTCCGGCGGCTACGGCATGCTGGTCGGCCCGACCGCGTCGAAGAAAGAACGCGCCGACTTCGCCGAGAAGCTGCGCGCCAAGCCGAGCAATTACATCGCCCAGCCGACGCTCTCGCTCTCGACGGTGCCAATCCTCGTCAACAAGGGCATTGCGCCCCGCCACGTCGACCTGCGTCCCTACGTGCTGGTTTCCGACAAGGTGCAGATCATTCCCGGCGGCCTTACCCGCGTTGCGCTGAAGCAGGGCTCGCTGGTGGTCAATTCCAGCCAGGGCGGCGGCACCAAAGACACCTGGGTATTGGAGGATTGATCTGATGCTCGGAAGAACCGCAAACGGCCTCTACTGGATGTTCCGTTACTTCGAGCGCGCCGAGAATATCGCGCGCCTCATCGATGCCGGCATCCGCATGTCGCTCACCAGAAGCAGCGGCAGCGACGACAACTGGGACGGCGTGCTGCAGAGCGCCGGCGTCCGCGAAGCCTATGACGAGGGCCATTCGAAGCTGACCGGTCCCGACGCCATCGACTACCTGCTGCGCGACCGCACCAACCTGTCGAGCGTCATGTCCTGCGTCGATTTCGGCCGCAATAATGCCCGCATGGTGCGCACGGCGCTCACCCGCGAGACCTGGGAAGCGACCAACGAGTTCTGGATCGAGCTCAAGGAGCTCCTATCGAAGCGGCTGAAGCCCGCCGACCTGCCGCAGGCGATCGACGTCATCAAGCACCGCGCCGGCCTGATCCGCGGCGCGCTGCACGGCTCGATGCTGCGCAACGAGCTCTACAACTTCGCCCGCATCGGCACCTTCATCGAGCGTGCCGACAACACCAGCCGCATCCTCGACGTGAAGTATTACGTGCTGCTGCCGGCAGTTTCCGCCGTCGGCACCTCGATCGACAACGTCCAGTGGGAATCGATCCTGCGCTCCGTCTCCGCCCACCGCTCCTACAGCTGGGCCTATGACGGCGAATACCGCGCCACCAACATCGCCGACTTCCTGATCCTCAACGGCCAGATGCCGCGGTCGCTCGCCTATTGCTACGAGAAGATCACCAGCGAACTCGGCCACCTCGCCACCGATTACGGCGAGCGGCTGAAGGCGCACGACACCGCCGACGCCATCCGCCAGTCGCTGAAGAAACAGGCGATCAAGGACGTCATGGATCAGGGCCTGCACGAATTCCTCGAGGACTTCGTCTCACGCAACAACCAGCTCGGACAGGAAATTTCCGACGGTTACCGGTTCTACGCATAGGCGGATCGCGACATGAAACTGAAGATTAGCCACGTCACCGAATACCGCTACGACGAACCCTCCGCCTTCTCGCTGCAGCGCCTGCGGCTGACCCCGCCATCGGGTCCCGGCCAAAAGGTGCTGAGCTGGTCGCTGCATGTCGAGGGCGCCAAGCCTGAAGTCGAGTATGACGACCAGTTCGGCAACCACGTCAACTTGGTCTCGCTGGAAGGCGAGCAGCAGGTGACGCGCATCGTCGCCGAGGGCGAGGTCGAGACCGAGGATCTGAACGGCGTCACCGGCCCGCACACAGGCTTTTGCCCGCTTTGGCTCTTCCTGCGCGACACGCCGCGCACCAAGCCTGGAAAGCTGGTGAAGGAACTCATCAAGGGTGTCAGCGGCGACAACGAGCTTGGCCGCATGCATGCGCTGATGGGCGCGATCCACGAGACGGTGAACTACCAGCCCGGCACCAGCGACGTCGAAACCACGGCCGAACAGGCGCTGGAAAAGAAGACCGGCGTCTGTCAGGACCACGCCCACATCTTCGTGGCAGCCGCGCATGCGCTCGGCGTTCCCGCGCGCTACGTCTCCGGCTATCTGATGATGGAAGAAAAGATCGAGCAGGCGGCAACCCATGCCTGGGCGGAAGCGCATATTCCGGGTCTCGGTTGGGTCGGCTTCGATCCCGCCAACAAGATCTGCCCGGACGAGCGGTATGTCCGCATCGCCAGCGGTCTCTCCTACAAGGACGCCGCCCCGGTCTCGGGCATGCGCATCGGCACGCCCGGCGAAAAGCTGCAGGTGATCGTCAAGGTCGCGGACCAGGGGCAATCTCAGAGTCAGTCCCAGAGCTAGAAATCAATGGCATCGCCGGCAGGGTATCGCCAGTCACAATCTCATCGGTAACGACCTCGAACTGCGCCAGCCGCGCCGGGCCAAACGCCGTGGAGATCGCGACATCGGTGGCATCGCGGCCGGTCGCCATCAGGATGCGGCCGATGCGCGGCGTGTTGTGGCGCGCATCCACCGTGTGCCAGTGGCCGCCGAGATAGACCTCGAACCAGGCACTGAAATCCATCGGCGCCGGGTCCTTGGGAACCCCGATATCACCGAGATAGCCGGTGCAATAGCGCGCCGGAATGTTCATGCAGCGGCAGAGCGTGATCGCCAGATGCGCGAAATCCCGGCACACGCCGGTTCTGTCCGTGTAGCCGCCATGCGCGGTGCGCAGCAGATCGGCGTTCATGTAATCGAAGCGGATGTGCCCATGCACGAAATCGGTGATCGCCTGCACGCGGGTCCATCCGGGCGCGGTGGCCGAGAAGGTCTCCCAGGCGAAATCGGCGAGCCGATCCGTGTCGCAGTAGCGGCTGCCGAGCAGGAAGACGAGCACGTCGTCGGGCAAATCCTTGATCTCATGCTGCACGGCATCGACGGGTATGACATCGGGCTGGCCGCTGTCGTAGATGTCGAAGCTGGTCGAGATGGTGGTGATCCCTGCCGGCGCGACGATACGGGTGCAGGCATTGCCGAAATCGTCGGTGTAGCCCCAGGCTTCGATCGGCTGGTCGAACTCCAGCACCTGCTCGGTCAAAAGATCGACCCGTCTTGAGGGATGAATGTTGAGGGTGAGAAGCATCGGCGTCGGTTGCACGCATTCATACCCTATCGTGAAACCGGCATGGATCTTCATGATCGTTCCTTCTCGAAAAAGCGGCGCGGCGGCATTGGCGCGCTTTCAGGGAACGTCACCGGCACCGATCGGTTCCACGCGTGGCGGCCGGTTCACGGCATCATGTTTCGGTGGTCACATTGACCTGTACGAGCATGTCGCCGAAGTCGTCGCTAGTGCCGTCATAGCTCCCCCAGAGCGGGATCGCCTGGTGTGGGTCGCGGGCGACGCCGACGCGGATGAGGTCCTGATTTCCGACGATGCCGTTGGTCGGGTCGAACTCCACCCAGCCCGCGCCCGGCAGATAGACCTGACACCAGGCATGCGTCGACCCGCCGCCAAGCGTGCGCGATCCATCGCGATCAGGCACATAGATGTAGCCGGTGACAAAACGCGCGGCAAAACCCAGAGACCGCGCCGCCTCCATCATCAAAAGCGCGAAATCCCTGCACGTTCCCTCCCGCCGCTGCAGCGTCTCGACAGGCGTTTGCGTGCCCCTTTCGACGCGGCGGGCATAGACGAAGCTCTGGCGGATCGAAAAGCAGAGCGTCATCAGGATATGCCCGGTCTGCACCGAAGCACCAGCGCCGGTGAACTGCCGCGCCCAGTGCGCCACCGCCCCCTCGGGATCGTCATAGGAGCGGGCGATGGTGCAGCTGAGATCGGGAAGCTCGTCCTCTTCATAGGAGAAAGGATAGGTCAGCGCCTCGCTATCCATCTCGAACTCGACGGGCACCTCGGGCGTGTGATCCAGCCGGATGTTGGTCTCGAAGCGGAGATGATCGGACGGTCCGTCAAAATCGACGAGCGCAATGCAATTGCCGAACACGTCGTGGATCCAGCGCACCCGTGCCGGCGCCGGCTCGACCACCATCGTCGCGTCGAGCAGCCGCTGGTCGAAGCTGTCGCGCGGGCGAAACAGCACCCGGTGCTGCCCGAAGGTGACCGGGCGCTTGTAGCTGTATTGGGTGATGTGCCTGACGGAATATACGGTCATGCTGCCCTCGCCCGCCACGGTCCGGGCGGACGCCCTGCTTATCGAACGCTTCTAGTCGAACGCGTCTAATCGAACTCCGGTACCTGCCCCGACTGGAAGAGAATGATCGACGGCCCCTGCTCGCCGACCGCGACATTGGCCTCGCGGCACCAGACGACGACGCCGGCATAGTCGTTGACCATTGTCTCGGCGACATAGACGGCCGTGTCCTCGCCTTTCATCCGGCGCGGTTCGAACGCGTGCACCAGAGCGCCGCTGTCATCGATGTTGAACGCGCTCAGCACAATCAATTTCCGCACTCCTGGCATTGACGCTCTCCTGCGGCGATAACGGCAGGACGCCCGTTTCGTTCCTGAGAACAGGCGGTCTGGAGAAGAAATTTGGCTGGGGTCGCCCAGCAATCGCTTTAGCCCCTGCGGGCAGCCTCGATCGCTGCGACGTCGATCTTGCCCATGTCCATCATCGCATCGAATGCGCGCTTGGCCTCGCCGCCGCCGGCGTTCATCGCCTCCGTCAGCACGCGCGGCGTGATCTGCCAGGATACGCCCCACTTGTCCTTGCACCAACCGCAGGCGCTCTCCTCGCCGCCATTGCCGACGATGGCGTTCCAGTAGCGGTCGGTTTCTTCCTGATCCTCGGTGGAAATCTGAAACGAGAAGGCCTCGTTGTGCTTGAAGACGGGGCCGCCATTGAGGCCGATACAGGCAACACCGGCGACGGTGAACTCGACGACGAGCACCTGTCCCTCCTTGCCAGAGGGATAATCGCCCGGCGCGCGCGTGATCTTCCCGACGGAGCTGTCAGGAAACGTCTTCGCGTAGAAGCGCGCTGCCTCCTCCGCGTCCTTGTCGTACCATACGCAGATCGTGTTCTTAGCCATTGCGCGCTCCTCCCGCGTTCGTTGCCTATGTCAGGACACATAAGGCAGCGATATCAGTTGACCAGCACAATGGTAGCTCGGGAGCGGATCGTTAAGGCGGGTCAGAGGCTCTCGTATTTCTCAGCCGTGCGGCGGGTCGCCAGCGAGTAGAGCCAGTAGAAGGGTATGAAGCAGACGAGGACGGCGATTTCGAGCACCGAATGGCGCGTCTCGCGCGCCTCTTCGACAGCAACCGGCGCCTCCGCCCTCACCTCACGCTGCGCGTTCTCGAGCAGACGGTTCACCAGCTGGCGATTGTCTTCGGTCTCGGTCCCGTCGGCATCGTGGTGAGTGGTCTTCGGCGCGGGCTTGCGCATATCTGGCCTCGTCGTCATTGCAGTACGAGCGCAACGTAGCATGATTTTATTAAATCTTTAACTATAACTTCCCGGCTTCCCGCGCGGGGCGTGCGCTTCCCGGATACGGAAAAGGCGGAGCTTTCGCCCCGCCTCCTCGTCAATTCACCCGATCGAAACGACCGATTAGTGGCTGTCCTTGCCAACCGCGCTGCCGCGACATCCCTTGAGGAAGTCGAGGTCGGCGCCGGTGTCGGCACCTTCGACGTGCTGCTGGTGCAGGAACGCGTAGCCCGAGGTCGGCAGCTCGTGCTGCGGCTTCCACTCGGCCAGGCGGCGCGCCATCTCTTCGTCGGAGATATCGACATGCAGGCGGCGGTTCGGCACGTCGAGCTCGATCATGTCGCCGTTCTTGATGACGGCGAGCGGGCCGCCGACGGCCGCTTCCGGCGAGGTGTGGAGGACGACGGTACCGTAGGCGGTGCCGGACATGCGGGCATCCGAGATGCGCACCATGTCGGTGATGCCCTTCTTCAGCACCTTGGGAGGAAGACCCATGTTGCCGACTTCGGCCATGCCTGGATAGCCCTTTGGACCACAGTTCTTCATGACCATGACGCAGGTCTCGTCGATGTCGAGATTGTCGTCGTTGATCTTGGCCTTGTAGTCGTCGATATCCTCGAACACCACGGCGCGGCCACGATGCGTCAGCAGATGCGGCGAAGCGGCGGACGGCTTGAGAACGGCGCCCTTCGGCGCCATGTTGCCGCGCAGAACGACGATGCCGCCCGACTGCGTCAGCGCCTTTTCGGCCGGCAGGATGACGTCCTCGTTCCAGTTGACGACGTCCTTGACCTCGTCCCACATGGTCTCGCCCGAAACCGTCAGCGCATCCTTGTGCAGCAGGCCGGCTTCGCCGAGGCGCTTGATGACGACAGGCAGGCCGCCCGCATAGAAGAACTCTTCCATGAGGTACTTGCCCGATGGCATCAGGTTGACGATCGTCGGCACGTCGCGGCCGCAACGGTCCCAGTCGTCGAGCGTCAGGTCGATGCCGACGCGGCCGGCCATGGCCAGCAGATGGATGACGGCATTGGTCGAACCGCCGATCGCCGCATTGGTGCGGATGGCGTTTTCAAAGGCCTGCTTGGTCATGATGTCTGATGGTTTCAGGTCGTCCTTGACCATCTGCACGATGCGGCGGCCGGTGAGCTGCGCCATCACCTTGCGGCGGCTATCGACACCAGGGATCGCGGCATTGCCCGAAAGCGCCATGCCGAGCGCTTCGGCCATCGATGCCATCGTGGACGCGGTTCCCATGGTGTTGCAGGTGCCGGACGAACGGCTCATCGAAGCCTCGGCTTCGAGGAACTCGGCCTGCGTCATCTCGCCGGCCTTCACCATTTCGGAGAACTTCCAGAGGTGCGTGCCGGAGCCGACGCGCTCGCCGCGGAAGTAGCCGTTCAGCATCGGGCCGCCGGTGACCACGATCGACGGCAGGTCGACGGAGGCAGCCGCCATCAGCAGCGACGGCGTGGTCTTGTCGCAACCGACCATCAGCACGCAGCCGTCCATCGGCTGGCCGCGAATGGTTTCCTCGATCGAGAGCGCCGCGAGGTTGCGGTACATCATCGCCGTCGGGCGGAAGGTGTTTTCGGATGCCGAGAAGACGGGAACTTCCATCGGGAAACCGCCGGCCTCCCAGATGCCGGCCTTCACCTTCTCCGCCAGTTCGCGCAGATGGCCGTTGCACGGCGTCATGTCCGACCAGGTGTTGAGAATGCCGATCACAGGGCGTCCGTCAAACAGGTCGTGCGGGTAACCCTGGTTCTTCATCCAGCCGCGGTGATAGATGACGTCACGGCTGGTACCGCCGTACCATTCCTGCGATCGAAGCTTGCGCGGCCATTCCGCTTTTTTAAACATTGTCTTCTGCCTTTTGAGGGATGCCGAGCCGTCCTCGCGACGGCCCGTATCGCTATTTTGACGTCAGGCCAGCGTGTAGCTGGTCTTGACGGATGTGTAGAATTCGGCGGCGTACTTGCCCTGCTCGCGCGGCCCGTAGGAAGAGCCCTTGCGGCCGCCGAACGGAACGTGGAAATCGACACCCGCCGTCGGCAGGTTGACCATCACCATGCCGGCTTCGGCGTTGCGCTTAAAGTGCGTCGCGTGCTTGAGACTGGTCGTCGCGATACCCGAGGACAGACCAAACGGCGTGTCGTTGGCCGTCGCCAGCGCCTCTTCGTAATCCTTGACGCGGATGACCGAGACGACCGGTCCGAAGATCTCTTCGCGCGAGATGCGCATCTGGTTGGTGGCTTCCGTAAACAGCGTCGGCTGCAAGTAGAAGCCGGGCGTGTCGCGCTTCAGGAGTTCGCCGCCGAAGGCGAGCTTGGCGCCTTCCTTCTTGCCGATCTCGATATAGTCGGTGTCGGTCTTCAGCTGCTTCTCATCGACCACGGGGCCGATATGCGTGCCTGACTTCATGGCGCTGTCGACGATGAGCGTTTCGAGCTTGGCCGTAAGCGCTGCCACGAACTTGTCGTGGATGCCTTCGGTGACGATCAGGCGCGAGGACGCCGTGCAGCGCTGGCCGGTCGAGAAGAAGCCGGAATTGGCGGCAGCTTCGACGGCGACATTGAGGTCAGCGTCGTCGAGAACGACCATCGGGTTCTTGCCGCCCATTTCCAGCTGGAACTTGCGGTTATGCTCGAGCGATGCAGCGGCGACGCGTTTTCCCGTGCCGGTGGAGCCGGTAAAGGTGATGCCCGCGACATCCGGGCTATCGAGCATGGCCTGGCCGACGACCGAGCCCTTGCCCATGACGAGGTTGAGCACACCCTTCGGCAGGCCGGCGCGGTGGAGAATATCGACGATCGCCCAGGAGCAGGCCGGAACCAGCTCGGCCGGCTTGAAGACGATGGTGTTGCCGTAGCAGAGCGCCGGGGCAATCTTCCAGGCCGGAATGGCGATCGGGAAGTTCCAGGGCGTGATGATGCCGATGACGCCGAGCGGGTCACGGGTGATCTCGACGCCGATGTTCGGGCGAACCGACGGGATGGTTTCGCCGGCAAGGCGCAGGACTTCACCTGCGAAGAATTCGAAGATCTGGCTGGCGCGGATGGTCTCGCCGATGGCTTCGGGAAGGGTCTTGCCCTCTTCCCGGGCCAAGAGCGCGCCGAGTTCGTCCTTGCGCGCCATGATCTCGTCGCCTGTTTTCTTCAGGATGACGTGGCGTTCCCAGATGCCGGAGCGCGACCATGCCGGGAATGCGGCTTTGGCGGCGGCGATCGCGTTCTTGGTGTCCTCGGCCGAACCATCGGCATAGAGGCCGACGACTTCGTTCGTATCCGACGGGTTGATGTTCTTGGTGGCGTCCGAGCCGATCCATTCGCCGGCGATCAGGTTCTGATAAATGGTCATGGGCCCTGCAAGCCTCCTTTACCGCTTATGAAAGAATGACCCGACAGCCAATGCGCCGGGCCCTAGAAACCAGAGCTGAGAAATCAGAGCTGCTTGACGACGATCTCTTCTTCGGCGTCGATCTTCAGCGGATTGCGCAGCGGCAGGCCGAACTCGGCAACCTCGATCTCGAACACGTCGCCCTCTTCCGTCTTGATGCCTTCGGCAAACGACAGCGTCGCCGTGCCGAACATGTGGACGTGGACGTCGCCGGGGACGCGGAACAGGCCGTACTTGAAGTGGTGGTATTCGAGGTTGGCGAATGTGTGAGACATGTTCGCCTCGCCCGACAGGAAGGGCTTTTCGAAGATCACCTTGTCGCCGCGCTTGATGCGCGAGGTGCCACGGATATCCTCAGGCGCCGCGCCGATGCGGATCTCGGGGCCGAAGCTTGCCGGACGCAGCTTGGAATGCGCGAGGTAGAGATAGTTCTGGCGCTCGGTGACGTGGTCGGAAAACTCGTTGGAGAGCGCGAAACCGATGCGGAACGGCGTGCCGTCCTCAGCGATCACATAGATGCCGGCCATCTCCGGCTCTTCGCCGCCGTCGAGCGCGAAGGATGGGGAGACGAGTGCGGCGCCAGGAGCGGCGGCACCATAGCCGTTGCCCTTGTAGAACCACTCGGGCTGAACGCCCTTCTCGCCGGCCTTCGGCTTGCCGTTCTCAAGACCCATCTTGAACATCTTCATCGAGTCCGTCAGCGTCTCTTCCGCGGCCTCGGAGGTCTTCTTGTGCATGCTGTCGCGCGTCGCGGCAGAGCCGAGATGCGTCAGGCCCGTGCCCGTCAGATGCAGGTGCGCGGCGTCGGGATGCGTCATCGGGGCCAGGAACCGGCCTTCGGCATACGCCTTTTCGAGATCGACGGTGTCACCCAGGCCATGCGCCTCGATCACCGATGCGAGCGACTTGCCGCCGTTTGCGGCTTCCATGGCGAGCGCATAGACGCTGCCGGCATTGTTGACGGCTTTCGCGGTACCGCCCGGCTCGCGCACGGCGACGACGATCTCTCCGTTCGAACCCTTGATCTGCGAAATAAGCACGGTCTTCATCCTTTTTTCCATTGCGCGGAATGTGCTCCGCCATTCCGGCTCCCGAGGGAGCCGGATTAAAAGTTCATGTCACTGCGAATTCAAGTCACTGCAAATAGGTGGGCAGCGCCGAAGCGCTTAGCCCTTGTTCTTGTTGTAGACGTCGAAGAAGACGGCTGCGAGCAGCACCAGACCCTTGACCATCTGCTGGAAGTCGATGCCGAGACCGACGATCGACATGCCGTTGTTCATGACGCCCATGATGAACGCGCCGATGACGGCACCGGTGATCTTGCCAACGCCGCCGGATGCCGAAGCACCGCCGATGAAGCAGGCCGCGATGACGTCGAGCTCGAAGCCGACGCCGGCCTTCGGCGTTGCCGAGTTCAGGCGAAGCGCCACGATCATGCCGGCGAGACCGGCGAGAACGCCCATGTTGACGAAGGTGAAGAAGCTCAGGCGCTCGGTGTTGATACCAGAGAGCTTGGTGGCCTTTTCATTGCCGCCCATGGCGTAGATGCGGCGACCGATCGTCGTGCGGCGCGTGACGAAAGCATAGGCCGCGATCAGCACCAGCATGACGACAAGCACATTCGGCAGACCGCGATAGGTCGACAGCAGGTAGCCGAGCGCCACGATCGCCAGCGAAACGATGACGTTCTGCGCGATGAAGAAGCCCATCGGCTCGACGTCGATGCCGTGGCTTTCGTTCACCTTGCGGCGGCGCCATGCGAGGTAAAACAGGATGACCGGCAGGATGACGCTGAGCACCAGCGAGGTGATCTGCGTCGGTACGCCGAAGATGTCGACCATGTCGCCGGGCAGGAAGCCGGTGGAGATGATCTGGAATTCCTTCGGGAACGGACCGATGTTCTTGCCGCCGAGAACCGTCAGTGTCAGACCGCGGAACACCAGCATGCCTGCGAGCGTGACGATGAAGGACGGAATGCGGTGATAGGCGATGAAATAGCCCTGCGCCGCGCCGATGACGCCGCCGATCGCCAGACAAAGCAAAGCCGCGAGCCAGAAGTTCATACCCCAGGAGACGGTAAAGATCGCCGCCAGCGCGCCGACGAAGGCGACGATGGAGCCGACCGACAGATCGATATGGCCGGCCACGATGACCAGCAGCATGCCGAGCGCCATGATGACGATGAACGAGTTCTGGAGAACGAGGTTGGTCAGGTTGACCGGCCTGAACAGGATGCCGCCGGTGTAGAACTGGAAGAACACCATGATCGCGACGAGCGCGATGAGCATGCCGTATTCACGAATGTTGCCGCGGATGTAATCGACGACGGAAACGACGTTGCTTTCCTCGTGGCTGGTCGGGTTGACAGGAGTCATTGTTTCTTCTCCCCAGAGCGCATGATGGCGCGCATGATGGTTTCTTGGCTCGCTTCGCCCTTCGGCAGTTCAGCGACGATGCGACCTTCGTTCATCACATAGATGCGGTCGCAGTTGCCAAGCAGTTCAGGCATTTCCGACGAGATCATCAGAACGCCTTTTCCATCGGCAGCAAGCTGGTTGATGATAGTATAAATTTCGTATTTTGCACCCACATCGATACCGCGGGTCGGCTCGTCGAGGATCAGCACGTCGGGATCGGAGAACAGCCACTTGGACAGAACCACCTTCTGCTGGTTTCCGCCCGAGAGGTTGACCGTCTCCTGGTAGATGCCCGACGAACGGATACGCAGCTTCGACCGATAGTCGGTCGCGACCCTGCTTTCCTTGATGCCATCGATGACGGTGCTCTTTGAAATCCCCGCCAGATTGGCGAGCGACGTGTTGTGCATGATGTTGTCGGCGAGCACGAGACCGAGATGCTTGCGGTCTTCGGTCACATAGGCAAGACCGGCATCGATCGCCTTGCGAACGGTGCTGGTGTCCACCTGCTTGCCGTCGACATAGACTTCACCGGTGATCTTGTGGCCGTAGGCCTTGCCGAACACGCTCATCGCGAATTCGGTACGGCCGGCACCCATCAGGCCGGCGATGCCGACGACCTCGCCCTTGCGGACGTTGATGTTGATGTCGTGCAGAACCTGGCGGTCGCGATGCTGCTGGTGAAACGCGTTCCAGTTCTTCACTTCGAAGATGGTTTCGCCGATCGGCACCGAGCGTGGCGGATAGCGGTCTTCGAGATCACGGCCCACCATGTTTCTGATGATGGTGTCCTCGCTGATCTCTTCCTTGTGACAGTCCATCGTCTTGACGGTCATGCCGTCGCGCAGAACGGTGATCTGGTCGGCGACCTTGCGGATCTCGTTGAGCTTGTGCGAGATGATGATCGACGTGATGCCCTGCTTGCGGAACTCCATCAGGAGGTTCAGCAGCGCATCGGAATCGCTTTCGTTGAGCGACGCGGTCGGTTCATCGAGAATGAGCAGCTTGACGCTCTTGGACAGGGCCTTGGCGATTTCGACGAGCTGCTGCTTGCCGACACCGATGTCGGTCACGAGCGTGTTCGGAGATTCGCGCAGGCCCACCTTGGCGAGCAGCTGCTTGGTGCGGTTGAAGGTGGTTTCCCAGCTGATGACGCCGCTCTTCGCATTCTCGTTGCCGAGGAAGATGTTTTCCCCGATCGAGAGCAGCGGTACGAGCGCCAGTTCCTGGTGAATGATGACGATGCCGATTTCTTCGGAGTCCTTCAGGACTTTGAAATTGCGGACGTCGCCGTCGTAGAAGATCTCTCCATCATAGGTGCCCGAGGGGTAGACACCGGAAAGAACCTTCATCAGGGTCGACTTGCCGGCCCCGTTTTCCCCCACAACTGCGTGTATCTCACCCTGGCGAACCTTGAGGTTCACATTCTCGAGCGCTTTTACGCCCGGGAACGTCTTGGTGATGTTCCGCATTTCGAGGAGTGTATTTTCCATGATCAAAATTCCAGCGCCGTGGCCGTAAGATCGGCCTGGCGTTCTAAAAATCGGAAACCGGAACCCGCGCGCATGGGCGCGGATTCCGGCGTTCGTCAGATTACTTCAGCTGGTCTTCTTTGTAGTAGCCGCTGTCGACGAGAACGGTCTTGTAGTTCTCCTTGGTGACGGCAACGGGCTTCAGCAGGTAGGACGGAACGACCTTTACGCCGTTGTCGTAGGTCTTGGTGTCGTTGACTTCAGGCTCCTTGCCGGACATGACGGCATCAACCATGGCAACGGTAACCTTCGCCAGTTCGCGGGTATCCTTGAAGATCGTGGAATACTGCTCGCCTGCGATGATCGACTTGACGGAAGGAACTTCCGAGTCCTGGCCGGAAACGACCGGCAGCGGCTGATCGCCAGAACCATAGCCTACGCCCTTGAGCGAGGAGATGATGCCGATGGACAGACCATCGTAAGGCGACAGAACCGCGTCAACCTTGGCGTCGGTGTAGTTAGCCGACAGCAGGTTGTCCATGCGAGCCTGGGCCGTTGCCGGGTCCCAACGCAGCGTGCCGACCTTGTCCATGCCGGTCTGGCCGGACTTTACGACGAGCTTGCCCGAGTCGATGTAAGGCTGCAGGACGGACATTGCGCCATCGTAGAAGAAGAAGGCGTTGTTGTCGTCAGGCGAACCACCGAAGAGCTCGATGTTGAACGGGCCCTTGCCATCCTTGAGGCCGAGCTTGTCGACGATCGTGCCGGCCTGAAGAACGCCGACCTGGAAGTTGTCGAAGGTTGCGTAGTAGCTGACGTTGGCCGAATCGCGGATCAGGCGGTCGTAAGCGATGACCTTGATACCGGCGTCAGCAGCCTTCTGCAGCACGTCCGACAGCGTGGTGCCGTCGATCGAAGCGATGACGAGAACCTTCGCGCCCTTCGTGACCATGTTCTCGATCTGAGACAGCTGGTTCGGAATGTCGTCGTCAGCATACTGCAGGTCGGTCGTGTAACCGGCGTCCTGGAGCTGCTTGACGATGTTGTTGCCGTCGTCGATCCAGCGAGCGGACGACTTGGTCGGCATGGCAATACCGACGAGACCCTTGTCAGCGGCAACAGCCGGCATAACGAACGAAGCAACGCCGAACGCGGCAGCTGCCATCAATGAGATAATGGATTTCATCTCTCTCTCCCTAAGTTAATAAATGCGCGGGCGACTCCTCGCCCACCCCGAACTGTGGCGGGTTTCGTATTGGATAATACTTCAATAGCGAGAAACGAAGTAGGTCTCCTCCACGCTCTCACACGTGTTGAGTGCCAACCAGCACACGGCGGCAAACTGGTATGGATTCCTATAACTGTCAAATAGAATAAGTGGCAAAAGGCATAACAAATTTGGTATATCGTTAAAAAGTATTACTTTTGATGGAGAGCAGTGGGGAGGCTGCAACCATGTCGAGCAATTCAGGGCATGTGGCATTAGAGAACGTGGATATACAGACAGAGATTTTTGGGGATGACGGCCTTCTGCGGTCGGGACTCAAGCTGAATCACCTGCGCATGATCGTCGCAATCGAAGATAGCGGCCAGATTTCGGCGGCTGCCGAAGCACTTAACATTTCACAGCCCGCCGCGTCGCGAATGCTGTCGGAAATGGAGACCATTGTTAAGACTCCGCTTTACGAGCGCGTTGCCCGTGGCGTGGTGCTGACCACCTTCGGCGAGGCACTCGCAAGGCGTGCGCGCAAGATCATGTTGGAACTCAGGGAGGCAAGCCGCGAGATCGCCGAGCTCAGATCCGGCAAGGGCGGATCGGTCTTCATCGGCGCGGTGACGGCGCCCGCCATGAGCCTCGTCGTGCCTGCCATCAAGCAGATCCGCACGGCGCTTCCCGGGATCGAGGTCAACATCCAGGTCGAGACCAGCAACGTGCTTGCACGCGAGCTTCTTGCCGCCCGCCACGACTTCGTCATCAGCCGCATTCCGGACGATCTAAACCCGCGGCTTTTCGAGGTGCAGGAGATCGGCGTCGAGCGCGCCTGCCTGATCGTGCGCAGCGGCCACCCTCTATTACAGAAGGGCGTGGCCACCATGGCCGACTTGACGGACTATGACTGGGTCTTCCAGCCGCCCGGCACATTGCTCAGGCGCACGATCGAGGACATGTTCCTGTCGCGCGGCGTTGCCGTGCCTGAGAATATCGTCAACACCTCGTCGCTGCTGCTCACCTGCGCGATCATCTGCCAGACCGACGCGATCGCCCCGATCGCCATCGACGTCGCCCACTTCCTGGCGGCGCAGCGCTCGCGCGCCTCGGATGTCCGTGTGTTGCCGATCGATTTCGAGATCAACGTCAGGCCCTACAGTCTGATCACCGCAAGGGAACGCGCCCTGCCCCCGAGCGCGCGGCTGCTTTACGATCTGGTGTTGGCCGAAAGCCGCAAGGGCGGAACCTGACTGTTTGGATGGGGCTCACAAGCCCCACGCCATCTTGGTCGCGTTCTATGCGCATTCGCGCAAGGGAGGCTCCATGCTATTCGGACAATCGCTGTTCCAGTCAGTGCTCGATCGACTGAAGGAAGAGGATGGCGACGCTGTGGAAGAGGCCGCTCCCGTTTCGCACCGCATGCCGGGCTTCACGACGGGCCTCGCCTTCGACGTGATGGAGGGCGTATCCGCACCCTCGGCGCGGCCCGGCCAGGCCTATTTCGACAATCTGGAATTCGAAACGCCGCGAGAGACGACCAATAACACTCCGCCGGCTGCGCCCTCACCCGCCCCCGCGCCCGCGCCCGAGCCACTTCCCGAGATCGAGCCCGAACCGATGATGCCGGAGCACCTCGCCCGCACAGCGCTGCCTGAGATCGCCGCCGAACTGGCGATCTCGGCGAATGATACGGTCCAGAGCCTCAGCGACAAACGACGCGGCTTCGCGAAGGCCAATCATCCCGATCGCGTTCACCCGCTGTTTCGCGACAACGCCACGAAGCGCATGACCATCGCCAATCAGCTGATCGACGAGGCGATCCGCCGCAAGACGAGAACCGCCAGGCGCTGATTATGCGTCGTTCTTGGGAGCGTCCTGCGTTTCAGCAGACTTGTCTTCGACAGCCGCTTTTTCCTCGGCAGGTTCTGCCGGCTTGTAGGACCAAAGCAGCACGTAGGCGGCATAAGCGCCGGCACCGGCCGCCAGCACCGCCCAGAAGGGATCGCCCCATAAGGCCTCGATCCCGGTCCAGCCGAAGCAGACCGCGACGATGAGAACGCGCACCCACAGCGCGCGATAGGCCGGATGGTTTGGATCGATCAGCTGCATCTCATTCCCACATGTAAAACTGTTACACGTCTTTAAAATGGTTTCTTAAAATGTGAAAGGCCCACGGCCTTGACGACGCGCGGATAAAATGGAATGAAAATTCCACAATGAGATAAATTCGGCCCATCCATTCCGCGAGAGGGAGGCCGAATTCAAGGGAGGTTTATATGACAGTCAGATTTGGTCTTCTCGGCGCCGGTCGTATCGGCAAGGTTCACGCCA
>NZ_JBMDKV010000023.1:0-74317 GCF_057809895.1 Rhizobium sp. FG113
AAGTGGCACGCTTAGCAGATACTCGGGACGAGCCCGAGTATGACGCCGAGAGTGGAGTGACGGTGCACCCAGACATCGGGTGCCAGCCACCAACCGCTTGTTCCCGCAGCGAAAACCCCATTCGCGACGTCATCCTCGGGCTCGTCCGGAGGATCTAAGCACGTCGCCGAGAGTGCAACGGTGCGGCTTTGACTCGGTGCCCGCGAACACCCGCAGCGCCGTCTTTCCTCGTGTCCATTCCCGTCGAGCAAGTGGCACGCTTAGCAGATACTCGGGACGAGCCCGAGTATGACGCCGAGAGTGGGGCAGCGACGGTGCCCAGACATCTGGTGACGGCCACCAACCACTTGTTCCCGCAGCGAAAACCCCACGCGCGGCGTCATCCTCGGCCAAGGTGCCGAGGATCTAAGCACGTCACCGAGAGTGCAACGGTGCGGCTGTGGGTGGACGGCTGCGAGCATCCGCAGCCCCGCCTTTCCTCGTGTCCATCCCCGTCGGCATCACGCCGGGCCTCAATCCCCATGCGTCTCGTGGAAGTCGGCCTGGCCGCGCTTCCAGTAGCCGGCGGCCTTGATCCAGGGTTTGGGGTGCCCGCGCTCCTCGACCATGACGACACGCAGGCGCTTGGCGAGCACGGTTTCGCAGGCGATCCAGACGTAGCCGTCGCCTTCGGGCAACATGATATCGCGCAGCACCTGTTCGAGATCGTCCGTGGTGCCCGCCGGCTGCGCGCCGCGGTGCAGCCAGGTGACCGAGAGCTCAGCCTTGCTGGCAAAGGCCTGCTCCTCCTCGGGGCCGGCGACTTCGGCGATGACGATCGCCTTCCCGCCTTCGGGCAGTTCCTCGAGGCGGCGGCCGATGGCGGGGAGCGCTGTTTCGTCGCCGACCAGCAGGTACCAGTCGAAATCGGTGGAGACGACGAAGGAGCCGCGTGGGCCGCCGAGGCCGAGCCTGTCGCCGGGCTTGGCGTTGAGCGCCCATTCGGTGGCGGGGCCGGCCTCGTGCAGGGCGAAGTCGATGTCGAGTTCTCCGGCCACGGGATCATAGCGGCGGGGCGTGTAGTCGCGCAGCGACGGGCGGTTTTCCGGGTCGATCAAAAGCTTGCCCTCGGGGCCCATCTCCGGAAAGGCCGGCTCCTCGCCGGGGCGGGGCACGAGGATCTTGACGTGGTCGTCATGGCCGAGGCTGACGAAGCCTTCGAGATCGGCACCCTCAAGCGTGACGCGCAGCATTTGAGGGGTGACGTGTTCGACGCGGCGGACGGTGAGCACGCGGCGCTTGAGCTCGTGGCGGACGCGTTCGATCAGGTGGCGCTTTTCGGTGGGGGATGGCGTGGTGTTGGCCGTCATCTTTGGTTCCTTATAGAGAACCGGGACGCTCATGACGCAGGCACGCCGCGCCGCTCGCACCCCGGCTTCGGGTTCGATCAGCGCGTTGGTTGACGTTAACGCTTACGTGCGGCGCCGCTCTCAAGGAGCGGATGCGGCAGATGTGTTTCTTACCTAGCCGGGGCCGAGAGGACTGGCAAGATTAAAACATGATTTTTTAGTGAAGCTTTTGTAATCTTCGGCCGCTCTTGCTGTTTCGCGCGATTTCTGCCTTGCTTCGATCAGCCGTTCAACCGAAAGTCAGAGCCATGCCCGAGCCGGATCCGGAAGAGAAGATCGACGCCACCTTCCGCAACGGCTCGCTGACCGCCGCCGGCATCATCCTCGGCTTCTGTCTCACCTTCATCAGCCGCTGGGTCTCCAATCCGAACGACTGGAGCCCCATCGACATCCTGCCGATGCTGCTGCTCATCGTCGGCATCGCACTTCAGGTGAAGGTCTTCGCCGATCTCCTCGCGCGGGATTCACTGATCGCAGCCAAATACGACCGCTCGCGGCGGCTGTTTCTGATCGGGCTCACGATCGTGGCTGTTGGGATTGGGCTGGCGCTGCTCAACGATATATTGGGGCTGGGGTCGATGCCGATCTTGGGGTGAGGGCTACCCAGTGTATCGGCTCGTCAATTTTAACTTTAAATTGTATTGGTGTTTTTCTGATCAGTCATTTTTTGATATTGCTGCCCGTAGTCTCAGTATTGGTCTGGAGTAATACCTTGAGGGCAGAGCCGAGCGGTCGACGACTTGACGAATTTGATGCAGCCTTGGTCAAAGGCATGGGCGCGCGGTACGATCGCCATCACGATATAGCTGCTTGGTTTGGTGTAAACCAGGGCCGGGTTGCAGATATTCTCTCCGGGAAGAAATTCGACTGGGTTCCTGCCGCATCCATGGAGACACTACCGCCTCCGGGGCCGTATTCCTCGGGCCGAGCGGCCCATCATTCGTTGAAGGCTTTGCAAGACGCGAAAGCTGCGCTTGAGATGGCTCTTGAAAACATCGATCTCGCTCTCGCGGAAGTAAGCAAGCTTCGATAGACGAATAGAGGTGATGAGCGGGCTCGCACCCGCTCACCCTATTCATTCAGCTGATCACGTCCCGACGATCTTGTTGCAAGCGAGCGCGATCGCCGGGTTGCCGACGATGGCCAGTGCAAGGGACATTGCGATCAGGGATAGCGAGTAGCGTTTCATGGCATCCTCCTATTTAGGCCCGTGACTATGGTGCGGGCGCGGGGAGTATGCGGTAGGTGGGGCTATATGCGAAGTCACGAAAGGGTGACGGCGGCTTTGGGCCGCCGTGTCTTCTCTAGCCAACGGCCTCGACAAACCCGTCCAGCACCCGCTTCTCGCCGGCCTTGTCGAAGTCGATCGTCAGCTTGTTGCCCTCGATCATCTTGATGTTGCCGTTGCCGAACTTCATGTGGAAGACGCGGTCGCCGACGGTGAATTTCGAGGGCTGGGTCGCTGTCGATTTGGCGACGAGTTCGCCGTCGATGGTGCGGGTCTTCGGGCCGCTTTCGCCGTAGCCGATGCGCTCGACCGAGTGGCCGGAGCGGGAGCCCCAGTTGTCGCGGGTGGCGTCGTTGCGGTTTTGCTGGGCGCGTTTCCAGCCGGGCGTGGAATAGCTGTTGGCGAAGGGCTCGGCCTTGTCGAAGCGCGACTGGCCGTAGCCGCCGCGGCCGTAACCGCCGTAGCTCTGCTCGACCTCGGCGACCTCGACATGGGTGTCGGGCAGTTCGTCGAGGAAGCGCGAAGGGATGGTCGATTGCCACAGGCCGTGGATGCGGCGGTTGGAGACGAACCAGATGTGGCAGCGGCGCTTGGCGCGGGTCAGCCCCACATAGGCCAGGCGACGTTCTTCCTCGAGGCCGGCGCGGCCGGTCTCGTCGAGCGAGCGCTGGTGCGGGAAGAGGCCTTCCTCCCAGCCGGGCAGGAAGACGGTCTCGAATTCGAGGCCCTTGGCCGAGTGCAGCGTCATGATCGAGACGGCATCGAGGTTCTCGTTCTGCTCGGCGTCCATGACCAGCGAGACGTGTTCAAGGAAGCCGCGCATCGACTCGAAGCTCTCCATCGAGCGGATGAGTTCCTTCAGGTTGTCGAGGCGGGCGGGGGCGTCGGCGGTCTTGTCGGCCTTCCACATGTCGGTATAGCCGGACTCTTCGAGGATCTGCTCGGCGAGCTCGGTATGTGATGTGTTTTCAAGCCTTTCCTGCCATCTGCGGAAAGATTGAATCACGTCGAACAGCGCCTTGCGCGCCTTCGGCTTCAGCTCGTCCGTCTCGATCATGTCGGCGGCTGCCGCCAGCATCGGGATGTCGCGGGCACGGGCATAATCGTGCAGCGCGCGCACGGTGGTGTCGCCGAGGCCGCGCTTGGGGGTGTTGATGATGCGCTCGAAGGCGAGGTCGTCGGCCGGCTGGGCGACGAGGCGGAAATAGGCCATGGCATCGCGGATTTCGAGGCGCTCGTAGAAGCGCGGGCCGCCGATGACGCGGTAGTTGAGGCCGAGCGTCACGAAGCGATCTTCGAACTCGCGCATCTGGAAGGAGGCGCGCACGAGGATCGCGATATCGTTCAGCTTGTGCTGATTGCGCTGCAGCTGCTCGATCTCGTCGCCGATTGCGCGGGCTTCTTCTTCACTGTCCCAGGAGGCGTGGACCTGCACCTTGATATCATCAGGGTCGCGGCGGTCGGTGAATAGCGTCTTGCCGAGGCGGCCTTCATTATGAGTGATCAGGTGCGCGGCGGCACCCAGAATATGGGCGGTCGAGCGGTAGTTGCGCTCGAGCTTGATCACCTTGGCGCCGGGGAAATCCTTCTCGAAGCGCAGGATGTTGTCCACTTCGGCGCCGCGCCAGCCATAGATCGACTGGTCGTCGTCGCCGACGCAGCAGACGTTCTGCGGCTCGCCCTTGGGTCGCTGGGCGAGCAGCCGCAGCCACATATACTGCGCGGTGTTGGTGTCCTGATACTCGTCGACGAGGATATAGCGGAAGCGCTGGTGGTATTCCTTGAGCAGATCGGGCGTCTTCCGGAAGATCGCGATCGGATGCATCAGGAGGTCACCGAAATCGCAGGCGTTGAGCGTCGAGAGGCGCTGCTGGTAGGCGAAGTAGAGTTCGCGGCCTTTGCCGTTGGCGAAAGCGCGCGCGTCGCCCTCGGGGATGTCGGCGGGGCCCAGCCCCTTGTTCTTCCAGGTGTCGATCATGCCGGCGAACTGCTTGGCCGGCCAGCGCTTGTCGTCGAGGCCTTCGGCCTGGATCAGCTGCTTGACGAGGCGCACGACGTCGTCGGTGTCGAGAATGGTGAAATCGGAGCGCAGGTTGACGAGCTCGGCGTGGCGGCGCAGCAGCTTGACGCCGATCGAGTGGAAGGTGCCGAGCCAGGGCATGCCCTCGACCGCGCCACCGACCAGATGCGCGATACGCTCCTTCATCTCGCGGGCGGCCTTGTTGGTGAAGGTCACCGCCAGGATCTGCGAGGGGAAGGCGCGGTTGGTGTTCAATATATGGGCGATGCGCGTGGTCAGCACGCGCGTCTTGCCGGTGCCGGCGCCGGCAAGCACGAGGACCGGGCCCTCCAGCGTTTCGACGGCTTCGGTCTGCTCGGGATTGAGGCCATCGAGATAATCCGGCCGCTCTCGAGCACCGCCACGAGCGGCCATGGCGCGGGCGGCGAGACCTCCTGATGTCGGGGCGCCGCGGGCTGGGGCTGCGGGGGCTTGCGGCTTGCGCGGCGCTTCGCCCGGCTCCTCGTCGAAGAAGGGCATATCGTCGAAACTGTTGCTCATGGCGCGTAATGTAGTGATTCGGATCGGAAAGACCAGAAAAGATGTTCTGCTTTCATTCCCGGTCCACGGGATGTTGCGTGTTGCGGTCGGGAGTGAGTGATGCGCTGGTTGCGCCTCGTGTCCATTCACGTCGAGCAAGCGGGACCGTGGTTAGATCCTCGGGACGAGCCCGAGGATGACGGCGGCGGGTGGGGGTCGCGTCTGTAACTTATTGAAGTAGAATAGCTTTCCTCTCGCTCGGCGTCATCCTCGGCCTTGTGCCGAGGATCTAAGCACGTCTCCGCGAGTTCAACGGTGCGGTGCCGCGCCAAGTGTCCATTCACGTCGAGCAAAACGAGGGCTTAGCAGATCCTCGGGACGAGCCCGAGGATGACGGCTGAGAATGAGGGGCGCGTCTGTAACCTATTGAGGTGGAAGATTTTTCCTCTCGCTCGGCGTCATCCTCGGCCTTGTGCCGAGGATCTAAGCACGTTTCCTCGAATCCAACGGTGCGGGTGAACCTCAAGCGTCCAACATGCGACGGCGCGGCGGGCCGATCACCCCTTGATGAACGCAAGCACATCCGCGTTGAAGCGTTCCGGTTCGACCTGCGCGAGGCCGTGGCTGGAGCCCTCATAGACCTTGAGCACGGCACCCTTTACGATCTTCGAGGACTTCAGGGCGGCCGCGACGATGGGGACGATCTGGTCGTCGTCGCCGTGGATGAATAGGGTCGGCTTGTCGATCTTGCGGAGGTCGTCGGTGTAGTCGACCTCGGAGAATTCGTGGATGCAGTCGTATTCGCCCTTGATACCGCCGGCCATGCCCATCAGCCAGAAGGTTTCGCGCAGGCCTTCGTTGACCTTGGCGCCGTCGCGGTTGAAGCCGTAGAAGGGCATGGAGAGATCGCGGAAGAATTGCGAGCGGTCGAGCGCGGTGCCCTTGCGGATGCCGTCGAAGACGTTGAGCGGCAGGCCCTCGGGGTTGGCGTCGGTTTTCAGCATCAGCGGCGGAACGGCGCCGACCAGCACCACCTTGGCGACGCGCTTGGTGCCGTGGCGGCCGAGATAATGGGCGACTTCGCCGCCGCCGGTGGAATGGCCGATCATGATCAGGTTCTTGAGGTCGAGATGCTCGATCAGTTCGGCCAGGTCGTCGGCATACTGGTCCATGTTGTTGCCGTCCCAGGTCTGGGAGGACTTGCCGTGGCTGCGGCGGTCGTGGGCGATGACGCGGTAGCCGTTCTGGCCGAAATAGAGCATCTGCGCTTCCCAGGCGTCGCCCGAAAGCGGCCAACCATGCGAGAAGAGGATCGGCTGGCCGGTGCCCCAATCCTTGTAGAAAATCTTCGTTCCGTCCTTGGTGGTGATCTTCGGCATGCTCGTCATCCTCTTTGCGTTCGCGTTTGAATGAATGGAGCGGCGGGCGCTCTTGCGGTCCATTGCGCGACGGCAGAGAACATCGGAATGATCAGAAACGAAAGCACTATTTCCTGATTTCGCCGACATTGTTGCTGTTGGGCGGGCCCGTTCCCGCTGCCCGCAACGTCAGCGCGCAAAGACCGACATTCGCCGGTCATCATCAGTTGACATTACAATCCTGTAATGGGTGGGCAATTCTCTTGCCGCTGACCCGTAAACGGACAATAATTCCGGCGTTGCGCGGCGATTTGCCACGTATGCGCCTCTGTCGATCGACCCTGGACAACCTCGAGTCCCTCTGGAGACGTGAATGTCATTTTGGAAGCAGTTTGCGATCTGTCTCATCGTTATCGCCGCTGGCGTTACCGGATGGGCTGTCTTTGTGCCCGGCGCGCGCGATACGCTGCGCAATGCCGGCGTTCCCGAAGCGCTGGTCGGTAAGGCGATCGATCCCGACAAAGCAAGCGCCGCGGCGCCTACAGCAGGTGGCGAGCAGGCGGGCAATCGTCGCCAGGGTGGTGGCAATGGCGGCGGTGGCGGCCGCAACGGCGCGGTGCTTGTCGTCACGCAGGCCGTCGTGCCTGGCGTTGTCAACGACCGGCTGGGTGCGATCGGCACGGGGGATGCGATCCGCTCGGTGGTGGTGACGCCGCAGGCGAGCGGTCTCATCCGCGAAATCCTCGTCAAGTCCGGCGACCGGGTCAAGCAGGGGCAGATCATCGCCAAGCTCGACAGCGAGGAGCAGGTGATCGTCAAGGGGCAGGCCGAAGTCGCGCTGAAATCGGCGGTCGAGAAGTCCAGCCTGTACAACAATATCAAGTCCAGCGTGTCGCGCATGGACGTGTTCGATCAGGAGATCGCCGAGCAGAACGCGCGGCTGCAATTGCAGGCGGCGCAGCTCAGCCTCGATCGCCGCAACATCCTGGCGCCGATCGACGGTATCGTCGGAATCATGCCTGTCAATATCGGCGACAACGTCTCGACGACGACGCCGATCGTGACGCTCGACGATCGCACGGAAATCCTCGTCGACTATTGGGTGCCGGAGCGCTTCGCCAATACGGTCAAGGTCGGCCAGGCAGTCGAGGCGACGTCGGTGGCGCGGCCGGGGCAGGTGTTTTCGGGCGCGGTCGAGGCGATCGACAACCGCGTCGATCCGGCAAGCCGTACGCTCCGGATGCGGGCGCGGATCAACAACGCGGCCGACGAGCTGCGCGCCGGCATGTCGTTCAGCGTCGGCATGCGGTTCGATGGCGACCAGTATCCGGCGGTCGATCCGCAGTCGGTTCAGTGGGATTCGCAAGGCTCCTTCGTCTGGCGCGTGGCCGAGCAGAAGTCGCACAAGGTGCGCGTCAGCATCGTCCAGCGCAATCCCGACTATGTGCTGGTCAAGGGCAACCTTGATAATGGCGACCTGATCGTCACGCAGGGCCTGCAGCGCGTGCGCGAGGGCGGGCCGGTGCGCTCCGAAGGGGGCGAACTGGCCGCCAAGGAGCCCGTCACCTGATGAGCGACAGCGGCACCCACAATAATACGCCTTCGGGCAAGCAGACGTTCACGGCTCTCTTCGTGCGCCGGCCGATCCTGGCCTTGGTGTTCAACACGCTGATGATCGTTGCGGGTCTCGCCGCCTATGTCGGCATCGAGGTGCGCGAGCTGCCTGACGTCGATCGGCCGGTCGTGACCGTGCGCACCACATTCGACGGCGCGTCGCCGCAGACGATCGACCAGGAGGTGACCAAGGTCATCGAGGGCGCATCGGCGCGCGTCAGCGGGCTGAAGTCGATCTCGTCGAGCTCGCAGTTCGGCCAGAGCCGGGTGACGCTGGAGTTCTCCGATACGGTGGATCTGGCGGTCGCCGCCAACGACGTGCGCGACGCGATCGGACGGATTACCGACCGGCTGCCTGACGACGCCGACGCGCCGCAGATCGTCAAGGCGGATTCGGATTCGCAGCCGATCATGCGTCTTGCCGTCACCTCCACCAAGCTCAACATGGACGACCTGACGCTGCTCGTCGACAATGAGGTGATCGACCGGCTGGCCTCCGTCGATGGCGTGGCCGATGTCGAAAGCTATGGCGATCAGGAGAAGGTGTTTCGGGTCGATGTCGATCAGTCGGAGCTCGCGAGCCGCGGGCTAACGATCGGCGATCTCACCAATGCGCTGTCGAATGCAGCACTCGACGTGCCGGCCGGTTCGCTGAAGAGCCCGACGCAGAATATCGTCGTGCGCGCCACCGCCAGCCTGCAGAAGCCCGAGGATTTCGCCAACGTCATGCTGCTCGACCGCGTGCGTCTCGGCGATGTGGCGACCGTGACGCTTGGTCCGCGCGATGGGCAGACGGCGTTGCGCTCGAACGGGGTGCCCGGCATCGGTCTCGGCGTCATCCGCCAGGCGCAGTCGAATACGCTCAATATCTCCAATGGTATCAAGGCTGCGGTCGAGCAGTTGTCGAAGACGCTGCCCGAGGGCACCAGGATCGCGATTACCAGCGATGATGCGGTGTTCATCCAGGGCGCCATCCACGAAGTGGTGCTGGCGCTGGTACTGGCCGCCGTCATCGTCACGGCCGTCATCTATCTCTTCCTGCGCGACTGGCGGGCGACGATCATTCCGGCGGTGAGCATGCCGGTGGCGCTGATCGGCACGCTGGCGGCGATCTACATGGTCGGTTTCTCGATCAATATCCTGACGCTGCTGGCGATCGTGCTCGCGACCGGTCTCGTGGTCGACGATGCAATCGTGGTGCTCGAGAATATCGTGCGCCGCCGCGCGCAGGGCATGGGGCCGCGCGCGGCCGCCGTGCTTGGCACGCGCGAGGTGTTCTTCGCTGTTATCGCGACGACAGCGACGCTGGCCGCCGTGTTCATTCCGCTGTCGTTCCTGCCGGGGCAGGTCGGCGGCCTGTTCCGCGAGTTCGGCTTCGTGCTCGCATTCTCCGTCGGCCTGTCGTCGCTGGTGGCGCTGACGCTTTGCCCGATGATGGCATCGCGGATGCTGACCCGGGAGATGAAAGAGGATCACGGGATGCTCGGCCGCTTCGGCGACCGGTTTTCCAGCGCTTATGAATGGTGCCTTCAGCGCTGCCTGAATGCGCCCTTCGTCGTCATCGTGTTCTCGGTGATCTTCGCCGGTGCAGCTGTGCTTGCCTTTACCGGCGTGAAGAGCGAGCTGACGCCCAACGAGGATCGGGCGATGGTGATGATGCGGCTGACGACGCCGCAGGGATCGAGCCTCGAATATACGCGCGACAAGCTGCAGCTGGTCGAGGAATATCTGCAGCCGCTGGTCGATAGCGGTGATATCCGCAATGTCTTTTCGGTCTCCGGCCAGAACGGGCAAGCCAATAGCGGCTTCATGGTGCTGACGCTGGCCCCCTGGGGCGAGCGCGAGCGCACGCAGAACGAAATCGTCGCCGATATCAATCGCGCCGCGCTGAAGGTGCCGGCGCTGCGCGGCAATGCCATCCAGTCCAACAGCCTGCGCATTCGCGGCGCCGGCAACGGGTTGCAGATGGCGCTGATCGGCAGCGATTACGATGCGCTCACGCAATCGGCGCTGAAGCTGGTGCAGGCGCTCGACGCGACCGGACGATACGACACGCCGCGTCTCGCCAACGAGCCGACGCAGGCGCAGGTGTCGATCTCGATCGACCGCGAGCGGGCGTCGGATCTCGGCATCAACATCACCGGCCTGTCGACCGCCATTCAGTCGCTGCTGGAAGGGCGCTCGGTTGTCGACGTGTTCGTCAAGGGCGATGCCTATCCGGTGCTTTTGACCTCGAACACGCGGCCGCTCGACGATCCGACCGATCTGGAGAACGTGTTCCTGAAAACCGGCGACGGCAAGATCGTGCCGATGTCGGTCATCGCCTCGCTGCAAGAAGGCGCCGTGGCGCCGCAGCTCAATCGCGAACAGCAGCTGGCGTCGGTGGCGATCACCGCTGGCTTGAAGGACGGCGTGTCGCTTGGCGATGCGGTGAAAGAGGCCGTGACGCTGGCCGGGCCTCTGCTGCCTTCCGGTGCACGGTTGATGCCGCTTGCGGAAGCGGCGACGCTGGAAGAAAACGCCAACGGCATGGCGCTGACCTTCGGTTTCGCCATCATCATCATCTTCCTGGTGTTGGCGGCGCAGTTCGAGAGCATGCTGTCGTCCGTGATCATCATGTCGACGGTGCCGCTGGGGCTTGCCTGCGCGGTCTTCGCGCTTGTGATCACCGGCTCCAGCCTCAACATCTACAGCCAGATCGGCCTGGTGTTGCTTGTCGGCGTCATGGCCAAGAACGGCATCCTGATCGTCGAGTTCGCCAACCAGTTGCGCGACCAGGGCGAGGAGGTCAGGGCGTCGATCGAGAAGGCGTGCGCGCTGCGTCTGCGTCCCGTGATGATGACGATGATCGCCACCATCCTCGGCGGCGTGCCGCTGGTCTTCGCGCATGGCGCGGGTGCCGAGGCGCGCGTGGCGCTCGGATGGGTGATCGTCGGCGGACTTGGTTTCGCGACGCTGGTGACGCTGTTCATCACGCCCGTCGCCTATCTGCTGATCGCCCGCTTCGCCAAGCCGCATGCGCATGAAGAGGCACGGTTGCATCAGGAGATGGAACATGCCGAGCGGCCGAAAATCGCCGCCGCGCGGGATCAGCTCGAAGCTGCTGAATGACAATCGCCGCCCTGCAATCGTGCCTTCGGGGCGGTTCGGGCGGTGTTTTCGTATAGTTTCCGAATGGTTGCATAACAGGCTAAATTAATTGCGACTTTTAGCTGTTTTTTAAGCATAGTCCGTAATCATTGGCATCGATACCGATGGTCTTCCAGCGTTTCGGGAGGCTGCACGGCGCCGCTGTTTTGGCGCCCCCGGACATGAGTGTTCGCGGCACCGGTTCATTTGTACCTGTTGCGTATGTTGTGTTCGGAGTTCTGTATCCGTGAGTATTTATCGGCGCACTTCGGTGGATGCCGCGCTTTATGTATTGCGCGACATCGGGAATAAACTGACGACGACCCAGAGGCAGGTCTCCACCGGCCTCCGGGTCGAACGCGCCTCGGATAACGGCGCCTATTGGGCGATCAGCTCGACCTTGAAGAGCGACCAGAGAGCGCAGTCGGCGGTGCGCGACGCGCTGGGACTGGCCGCCGCGACGATGGATACGGCCTATACCGCCGTCGGCGAATCGACCGAGCTCGTCAGCCAGATCAAGGCCAAGCTCGTGGCCGCCACCGAGGATGGCGTCGACAAGGACAAGATCAATCTCGATATCACCCACCTGAAGCAGCAGCTGCGGGCCGTCTCCGGCGCCGCCAGCTTCAACAACGACAATTGGGTGGCGATCGACGATGCCGACGATCCGGCGAGACCGCGCGAGATCCCGGCGTCTTTCACAAGGCATCCCGACGGAAGCGTCGAAATCGGAACGTTGAGCTACGAGGTCGATATCGCGCCGGTTGGATCGACAACCTCCAAGGACGCGCGCTATCTGATCGACGATCGGACCACGGGATCGGGTGAATATGGGGCGTTGACCTCGCAATATTTCGCGACCGAGCTTGGCGCCTCGCAGAACTATGTGATGCTCGCCAGCGCCGGCAATACGGCAGGGCAGGTCGAGATCGGGGTGTCGTCGAGCACGACCACAGCGGAGGTGAAGGAGATGGTCTCGGTCGTCGACAAGATGCTCGGGCAGATGACGACGATCGGCTCGTCCTTCGGCGCGCTGGAAAAGCGCATCAGCCTGCAGAGCGACTTCGCGCAGACGCTGGGCGACGCATTCGCACGCGGGATGAGCAGATTGATCGATGCCGACATGGAGGAGCAATCGAGCCGGCTCGCGGCACTGCAGACGCAAGAGCAACTGGGCCTGCAATCGCTCAACATTGCGAACGCCACCTATGACACGGTGCGGCAGCTGTTCCAGAACTTCTGACGCGTCATCGTTTGCATCGGCCGCTATTGGCGGCCGGCGTCGCCGACGCCGGTGACTTTTTCAGGAGTTCCGGCTCTAAGGCTGTGCAATCCATCGATTTTCCAGTATTCAGGGCGCGCGCTTCATCTTCTTGCCGCATTCCTTAATACTGCTCGCATCACCATCGAATTGGAGATACGCCTGTCCATGATCAAGAAATTCATCCTTCTCGCCGTTGCCGCGACCTACCTCAGCGCCTGCACGACGACGGATCCGTATACGGGCCAGCAGAAGATGTCGAACACATCGGGCGGCGCGCTGCTCGGCGCCGGCGTCGGCGCGCTCGCGGGTCTGGCCGTGGGCGGTTCGCCGGTTGGTCGGCGTAACGCGGCGCTGATCGGCGCCGGTGTCGGCGCTCTCGCCGGCGGCGCGATCGGCAACTACATGGACCAGCAGGAATCGGAACTGCGCGCGCAGCTGCAGGGCACCGGTATCTCCGTTACCCGCAACGGCGACAACATCATCCTGAACATGCCGTCGAACATCACCTTCGACGTCGACCAGGACGCCGTGAAGCCTGGCTTCTACCCGACGCTGAACTCGGTGGCGATTGTGCTGCGCAAGTTCAACCGCACGCTGATCGACGTCAACGGCCACACCGATTCGACCGGCAGCCTGCAGCACAACCAGGATCTGTCGCAGCGCCGTGCCGAGTCTGTCGCAGGCTATCTCGGCGGTCAGGGCATCGACCAGCGCCGCATGTCGGCCGTCGGCTTCGGCCCGTCGCAGCCGGTGGCTTCCAACGCCTCGGAAGCCGGACGCGCGCAGAACCGCCGCGTCGAAATCCAGATCGCGCCGATCACCCAGAGCTGATCGGGCTCGATCGAGAGTTGAAGCGGCCGGGCAGATGCCCGGCCGTTTTGCGTTAGAGTAGTTTGAATTACGCAATTCCGGACGGAAAACCGCTTCACACTTTTCCTGGCATTGCTTCAAGGGTGCATGACAGCGCCCTTGGTGATCTTGTCGACGATCTTCTTGTCGGCGCGGATGGCGATGCCGACCACCTTGGCGTCATCTGGCGCGTATTGCGCAAAGACGGCGCGGTTGGCGGCGTCGTGGCCGGTCGCAAACATCTCCTCGATGAAGAGCGACGCGGTGATGCCGCGCTCCAGCGTGCGGCGGTGGATGGTGGACATGGTCTCCTCGGGTGCTGCCAGAACGATGATCGGCTGGATCGAGAGCGGGTTGTAGAGATTGCCCGAGCGGTCCTTGTAGGCGTCTCCAATGATCTCGGGGTTCTGGCCGGTGATCCCGCTCATCAGGAAGGCGGTGACATTCAGCGTCTGCCAGGATGGAAGATTGTTTCGCAGCACGATCGCAATTTTGGTATCAAACATTCCAGTCTCTTTTCATGCGGGTTTCGACGTCGGTTGGATGAGGATCTAAGCCATCACGCCCTTGAGGGTCTTGAACGTTTGTGCACGGAGCCTGGCACGAACGGGCGTGCCATTGCACCGGGGATCGTCACCGCGCCGGCCTTTCCTGGCATCGAGCGCATCGAGGCGCAGTTCGCGGGAAACGCGTTTGAGCCGCATCGTCACGATACTTATGCGCTTGGGGTGACGATCAAGGGCGTGCAGACCTTTTCCTATCGTGGAGAGCGGCGTTTCAGCTTGCCGGGGCAGGTGATCGTGCTGCATCCCGACGAGGAGCACGATGGCGGGGCGGGGACGGATCACGGGCTGCAATACCGCATGCTCTATCTGGAACCCTCGCTGCTTTTCGACTGTCTGGAGGCGGCGCGCATCGGCTTGCCCTTCGTCGATCAGCCTGTCTTCAACGATCCCGTGCTGGCCGGCACGCTTCTGGCGGCGCTCGGTGAACTGGACCGGGAGCTGGACGAACTCTTCGTCGACGACTTCCTGTCACGGGTGGCGGATGGTCTGGCGCGGCATGCGGGCGCTCCGCCTAGGCCGCTCGGCAGCATTGCCTGGCAGCGCGCGAGGCTGGCGCGGGATTATCTCGAGGCGCATGCGACGCGGCCGGTGGCATCGGGCGAGCTGGAGGTGGTGACGGGGCTCGACCGGTTTCAGCTGGCGCGGCATTTCCGCGCCGCATTCGCGACCAGCCCGCATCGTTATCTCCTGATGCGGCGGCTGCAGCAGGCCCGCGCGATGATTGGGGCCGGAGAAGCGCTCGCCGAGGCGGCGTTCGCCACAGGCTTTGCCGACCAGAGCCATTTCAACCGGCATTTCAAGAAGGCCTATGGCATGACGCCCGGCCAATGGGCGGGATTGAGGCGCGAGGGCTTCAGACAGGATTCTCCGCAAGGCCGGAGCGCTTGGCGATGAAGCGCGCGAGCATCGGGCCGGTCAAGAGGATGATGAGCAGGCGGCCGATCTGCATGGCCATCACGAAGGGCACGTCGACATTGCTGGAGGCGGCGATGATGGCGACGGAATCGGCGCCACCCGGGCTGGTGGCGAGATAGGCGGTCAGCGGATCGACGCCGGCGAAGACATGCAGCGCATAGGCCATGCAGCCGCAGAGCGACATCAGGATCAGGATCGAGGCGGTGACGCGCGGCAGTGCGCGGGCGGCATGGGCGATGATCCCGCGCGTGAACCGCAGGCCGATGCTCCAGCCGATCAAGGCATAGCTGATCGCCAGGAGCCACATGGGGAGTTCGATCTTCAGGAGGCCGAGGCCCTGCAGCAGCGAGCCCGTGAACAGCGAGACGATGATGGTGCCGCCGGGAATGCGGAAGCGCGTGGCGCAATAGGCCGAGAGACAGGTGAGCGCGACGGTTGCGGCTAGTGCCGGCCAGTCGATCGGCGGAAACAGGATGAGCGGTGGCGGCTCGCCGCCATCGGCTGCCACCCACAGGCGGGCGACGACGGAGGCGGCGACGGCCACGAAGACGACGCGCAGATATTGCATGAAGGCGACGAGGCGCGCATCGGCGCCATAGGCCTCAGACATGACGACCATGGCCGCCGCAGCACCCGGCGATGAGCCCCAGACCGCCGTCGTGCCCGGCAGCACCTGCCAGCGGGTCAAGAGCCAGCCGAGCAGGCCGGCTGCGGCGATGACGGCGAAGATCATGGAGAGGAAGAGTGGGGCGTCGCTCGCCATCGTCTGCAGGATATCGACGGTGATGGCACGGGCCATCATGAAGCCGACCAGCGCCTGGCCGAACAGCAGCGGCCAGCGCGGGACACGCAGCGAGCCCTTGCCGACCGAGACGGCGAGGAGGATCGCGGCGACCATCGGGCCGATCAGCAGCGAGGCGGGCAGGCCGAGCATTTCCAGGCCAACGACAAGAATGGTGGAGAGGGCGAGCAGCAAAGCCCAGCGCGGCAGGCTGGCGGTTCGGAACTGGCGGCTGGCGTCTTTCAACGGCTTATCCGATGCATGTCTTGCCAATGCTGATGAAGGGTCGATGCGACGTCTGGGGGAGCGGCAGAGGCTTTGCTGGAAAATCGGCGGGCGCCGATGGCGTGCCGTGGGTATAGGCGCCGTCTGCACATGGGGTCAATTGCGAATTCTTGGGGTCCTACATCCTGACATTGGCGGCGAGGAAATCGAGGAGCGCGCGGACCCGCGCCGGCAGCGGGCCGCCCTGACCGATATAGACGGCGTGGAATTCCTCGGTGTCTCCAGGGTTGAGGTCTTCGAGAAGCGGGATCAGGCGGCCGGCCTTGATATCGGCGCGGACTGTGAAGCGGGCGAGGCGGCCGAGGCCGGCACCCGACAAGGCCATGTGCCGCATCGCCTCGCCATCGGCGACCTGGATGCCCGGTATGAGAGGCAGCCGGATGACGTCGCCGCCATCGCGCATGGGCCATCCCTCGACGCTGCGAGCATAGGAGAGGCCGATGCGGCGGTGATGTTCGAGATCGGACACGGTGGCGGGTGTACCGTGTATTTCGAGGTAAGCGGGCGAGGCGACGATGACCATGTCCGTCGCGCCGAGCTTGCGGGCGATCAGCGTTGAGCTCTTCAGCGGTCCGGCGCGGATGGCGACGTCGGCGCGGTCGTCGAGCAGGTCGACGACCTTGTCTGTGTAGGAGATATCGAGCGTGATCCTGGGGTGCAGCGCGAGGAAGCCCGAGACGAGCGGCGCGAGGATGTGATTGCCGAAGGAGGCGCTGGTGTTGATGCGGACCGGGCCGGCGGCAAGTTCTCCCGATGATGCGGAACGCTCGGCTTCGGCGATATCGGCGAGAATGGTGACGCTGCGCTCGTAAAAGGCGCAGCCCTCGGGCGTCAGTTGCAGCTTGCGGGTGGAGCGGTTGACGAGGCGGGCGCCGAGCCGTGCTTCGAGCCGGGCGACGAGCTTGCTGACGGCCGATGGCGTCATGCGGCAGGCATGGGCGGCGGCGGTGAAGCCGCCCAGTTCGACGGCGCGGACGAAGACTTCCATCTCTCCGGAGCGGTTGATGTCTGGTCTGCTCATGATGACTTAAATTCATGAATTGTGTTCCTGGCGGCAATCTATTTCATCGCGTGTGGAGTGTCTATCTCTGTTGGAACAACAGGAGACTGACGATGGAATACAGACAGCTTGGTGCATCCGGCCTTCGCGTGCCGGTGTTGAGTTTCGGCGCGGGCACGTTCGGCGGCTCGGGGCCGCTGTTCGGTGCCTGGGGCAACACGACGGGCGCCGAGGCGTCGCGGATGGTGGATATCGCAATCGAGGCGGGGGTAACGCTGTTCGATACTGCTGACGTCTATTCGGCGGGCGCGTCGGAGGAGGTGCTTGGCCACGCGATCAGGGGTAGGCGCGATCAGGTGTTGATCTCGACGAAGATGGCGCTTCCTGTTGGAGACGGGCCCGGCGATTGGGGTGCGTCGCGCGCGAGATTGCTGCGCGCGACGGATGCGGCGTTGACGCGGCTTGGCACCGATTATATCGACCTGCTGCAACTGCACGCCTTCGACGCATCGACGCCGATCGAGGAGGTGCTTTCGACGCTGGACCAGCTGATTGATGCCGGGAAGATCCGCTATATCGGCGTTTCCAACTTCTCCGGATGGCAGCTGATGAAGTCGCTTAGCGTATCCGCTCAGCATGGCTATTCGCGCTATGTGGCGCATCAGGTCTATTACTCGCTGGCCGGCCGCGACTATGAGTGGGAGCTGATGCCGCTTGGCGCCGACCAGGGTGTCGGAGCGCTGGTGTGGAGTCCGCTCGCCTGGGGGCGGTTGACCGGAAAGATCAGGCGCGGACAGCCTTTGCCGGAGGGAAGCCGGCTGCATCAGACGGCGGAATACGGGCCTCCCGTCGATGACGAGAAGCTCTACGATATCGTCGACGCGCTCGATATCGTCGCCGAGGAGACCGGCAAGACCGTGCCGCAGATCGCGCTCAACTGGCTGATCAGCCGCCCGACGGTGTCGAGCGTGATCATCGGCGCGCGCAACGAGGAGCAGCTGCGGCAGAACCTGGGGGCTGTCGGCTGGTCGCTGTCGAAGGAGCAGGTCGAGCGGCTCGACAAGGCAAGTGCGATCAGCGCGCCCTATCCGTATTTTCCGTATCAGCGGCAGGAGGGTTTCGCGCGATTGAACCCGCCGCTCGTCTGAGCTCGGTGATGGCCGTACTGCTGCGGCCATTCTGCCACTGGACAGCCGCCATCTCTTGTCTCATACCAACGTGCCCTCGGGCAACGACGGTAAGGAGATCAAAGAGATGGCGCTCAAAGACGCAAAGGCCGGCACACGCAACGAGGCGGGTATCGCCAGCGTTCTCGGTATCCTGAAACAGAGCTTCGGCGAGCGCTTCCAGACCGGTCAGTCGTTTCGCGAGCAACACGCGCATACAACCACCTACATTCCCTCGCAGCTGCCTGACGGCGTTCTCTTCACCGAGAGCGCCGATGATGTAAAGGCTGTCGTCAAGGTTTGCGCAGAGCACAAGGTGCCCGTCATCGGCTTTGGTACCGGTTCGTCGCTGGAAGGGCAGGTCAATGCACCGAATGGCGGTATTTCGATCGATTTCAGCCGGATGAACCGCGTGCTCGAGGTCAATATGGAAGACCTCGACTGCACCGTCGAGCCGGGCGTGACCCGCGAGGACCTCAACACCTATCTGCGCGATACCGGCCTGTTTTTCCCGATCGATCCGGGCGCCAACGCCTCGATCGGCGGCATGACGGCGACGCGGGCCTCCGGCACCAACGCCGTGCGCTACGGCACGATGAAGGACAACGTGCTTTCGGTCACCGCCGTTACCGCCAATGGCGAGGAAATCCGCACGGCGCGGCGCGCCCGCAAATCCTCCGCCGGCTACGACTTGACGCGGCTTTTCGTCGGCTCCGAGGGTACGCTTGGCATCCTGACGTCGGTGACGCTGCGGCTGCAGGGCATTCCGCAGAAGATCGGCGGCGGCGTCTGTGCGTTTCCGACGGTGCGTGCCGCTTGCGACGCGGTGATCATGACGATCCAGATGGGCGTGCCCGTCGCGCGCATCGAGCTTCTCGACGCCCTGCAGATCCGCGCCTGCAACGCCTATTCGAAACTGAACTACGACGAGAAGCCGACGCTGTTCGTCGAGTTTCACGGCACCGACGAAACGGTCGCGCTGCAATCGGCGCAGTTCGGCGAGATCGCGGCTGAATGCGGGGGCGGTGAGTTCGCATGGACCGTCAACGCCGAGGAACGCAGCAAGCTCTGGAAAGCACGCCATGACGCCTATTGGGCTTCGCGCGCACTGGCTCCGGAGATGGCGGCGCTGTCGACCGACGTCTGCGTGCCGATCTCGCGCCTGGCCGATTGCATCGGCGAGACGCAGGCCGATATCGAGGAGCATGGCTTGCTGGCGATGATCGTCGGTCATGCCGGCGACGGGAACTTTCACGTGCTGCTCTTGTTCGACGACAAGACGGAGGAGGGGATCGCCGTTGCCGAGGGCTTCGTGGCGCGGCTCAACGAGCGGGCGCTTGAAATGGACGGCACCTGCACTGGCGAACACGGTATCGGCCAGGGCAAGATGGCGTTTCTCGAAGAGGAGCTTGGGGGCGCTGTCGACATGATGCGCCAGGTCAAGCATGCGCTAGACCCGGATAACATCTTCAATCCGGGCAAGATTTTCCATTCTGCCTGAAAATCAACACTCTGTTTTGATCTTGGCTTGCTTGCGGCATGAATGCCGATAGGGATTGAGAACAGCGTAGCGAATCGGAGCGCCGCCGGGAAAGCGTGGGCGTAACAAGGAATTGCGCGGTTTGTTGCCTGAAAGCGGCTTCACACGCTTCGGGTTGATGATCTAGGGTCAAAACTCGATCGGGTTTCCTGATCGAGTTTGGCCTTGTGTCCGCGGTGTAGCCCGAATGGAGAATGATTGACTTGGTAGGCCGGTTTCTCGTCGTACTGGGTGGTGTGGTTGTCGTGGCGCTGTTCGTGGCGCTGTTCGCGCCTATGTTCATCGATTGGACCGGCTTCCGTCAGAATTTCGAGGATCAGGCCAGCCGCATCATCGGCAAGAAAGTCGTGGTCCACGGCGCGGTCGATGCGCGCCTTTTGCCGTTTCCCTCGGTGACGATGCATGACGTGCGCGTCGGCCAGGAGCAGGACGGCTCGCCGATCGTGCAGGTCGAGCAGTTTTCCATGGATGCGGAACTGGCGCCGTTCCTCTCGGGCGAGGCGCTGATCTTCGACATGCGCGTGGTCAACCCCAAGGTCAAGCTGCGGCTCTTGAAGGACGGCACGCTCGACTGGACGCGCGGCAGCCAGCCGGAAATTCCCGCCAAGACGGTGGTTCTCGAGAACGTGCATGTCAGCGGCGGCGATGTTCAGTTCATCGACGATCAATCCGGCCGCACACGCCTCGTGACCGGGATCAACGCCGAGATGTCGGCGAAATCGCTGGCCGGGCCGTGGCGCATCGAAGGTGACGCGGCGCTCGACGGCGAGCACGGCAATTTCCTCATCTCCAGCAACCAGCTGGACGAGAACGGCGTTCTCCGGATGCGCACCCGGCTGCAGCCGGACAAGCATCCTGTGTCGGTCGATCTCGATGGCGAGCTGAAGCTTGTGGACCGCAAGCCCAATTACCAGGGCACGATGTCGGCGCAGATCGAGCGCACGGGCACGAACCAGGCCAAGGGCACCGACAAGAGCCAGCCGCCGCGGCTGAAGGGCAAGTTCGAGCTCACCAACGAGAGCATTCGCATTCCCGAATACCGTCTCGAGATCGGCGCGGTGGAAGACCCCTATGTGGTGACCGGCGAGGCGACGCTCGATACCGGCGTGAAGCCGCAGTTCCTGCTCACCGCCGATGGCCAGCAGATCGACGTCAATCGCATCGGCAACCAGGGCTCCGGCGGCAAGACCTCGCGCGATCCGAGCCTTTCCGCCAAGCAGCGGTTGAATGCGCTGATCCAGATCGTCTCGCAGATCCCGGTGCCGCAGGTACCCGGCAAGGCGAGTGTCAGGCTACCGGCGATCGTGGCGGGGGATACCACCATTCGCGACGTGCAGCTCGATCTGGAACCGGCCGGCAGTGGCTGGACGATCGACCATGCCTTCGGCACGCTGCCGGGGCGCACCCTCGTCGAGGGTAACGGTCAGCTGACGCTGCAGGGGCAGCCATCCTTCAAGGGTGCGATCACCGTCGCCTCCAAGCAGCCGACGGGGCTTGCCTCGTGGCTCTCGGGTGATGTCGATCCGGCCATTCGGTCGCTGCAGCAGGCCGGTTTTTCGGCGAATGTGAACCTCACGCATGAGCGGCAGACGTTCGATGATCTCGAGATCGCGGTCGGCCCGGCGACGCTGAAGGGCAGGCTCGACCGCCAGGCGATGCCGAACCAGGCGCCGACGCTCGATGTCGCGCTTGCCGGCGATGCGCTCGATCTCGATGCGCTCCGAGCGCTGACGGGCCTGTTTACCGGGCAGGATGCGGGTAACAATGTTCTCGACCACAAGATCAAGGCGCAGCTGAAGGCCGACAAGTTCACCGCCTTCGGCGTCGAAGCGGGCGATGTCGAGACGAGCTTCACGATCGCCGACGGCGCGCTCGGCGTGGACAAGCTTTCGGTGAAGAACCTGGCGGGCGCCGAGTTCACGGCGACCGGCCGCGCCGAGGGCTCGCTGCTCGACTACAAGGGTTCCGGCGAAATCACCTTCAAGGCGGCCGATCCCGGTCCGTTCTTCACGATGCTGAAGCAGAAATTGCCGCAGCACCCCGTCATGGACCGGTTGGTGCGCAACGCCGCCTGGTACACGAACACGGCGCTGCGTGGGGCGGTGACGCTCGGTAGCGATCAGGATAACGGGCTCTCGGTGACGCTGGCCGGTGTCGCCAATGGCAGCCGCGTGAATCTCGATTACCGCATGTCCGACCTTCTGGCGCTGACCGGCAAGGGAACGACGAGCCTCGAGGCGACGCTCGAGAACAATGTGACCTCGGTGCTGTTCGGGCAGGCGGGGCTCGATCCGTTGCCTGTCGATGCGGATGCGAACGGCCGCATGACGCTGAAGGTGCAGGCGGAGGGGACCGATCCCGCCGATGCCAACCTGACATTCGCCACGGACCGCACCTCGTTTACCGCCGCCGGCAAGGTCGATATCCGGCCGCAGAGCTTCATGAACGGGCAGCTGGCGCTGTCGCTGGAGAGCGCCGATCTCGACCCTTATCTCGTCATGAACGGCATCGGTGTGCCGCAGATGGGCACCGGGCTGCCGTTCAAGCTGACGACGACGGCGGCGATCGATGGCGACAAGGTGGCCTTCGGCAACATTGCCGGCCATGCGGCGGACAACGAATTCACCGGCGCCATGACGCTGGATCGCAAGGCCGAGCGGACGACGGCTTCGGGCGAACTCGCCCTGACGAAGGCCGATGCCACCTGGCTTGGCGAGGCGGTCTATGGGCCGATGACCGATCCCGCGAACGGCAATCTGCTTGCGGCGCCGCTCGGCATTCCCGTGTTCAAGGACATGGATGTCAACCTGAAGCTTAACGCCAAGCAGTTCTGGCTCGGCTGGTCGAACCCGATCACCGACTTCACCTCCAACGTCGCCTACAAGGGTGACGAGCTGCAGCTCAACGACATGAAGGGCAACTGGGACGGCGGCACTGTTGATGCCAATGTGAAGTTCACCAATGCTGATGGAACCGGCTTCCTGCAGACCAAGCTTGCGCTTGCCGATGCCGATCTCGGCGGTGTCGTGTGGCAGCGGGACGGCGGTTCGCCTGTCGCCAGCGGCAAGTTCGGGCTGGCGCTGTCGATGGAAGCATCGGGCAAGTCGATGAAGGATATTGCAAGCTCGCTCAACGGCTCCGGCGAGATGAAGCTCGGCGATACCAGCGTGCGCGGTCTCAATCTCGGCATGCTGGCGCCGCTTCTGTCGGCGACCGACCCGATGCAGGACCAGCTGAACGCCGGCAAGGTGCATCCGATCGTCGAGACGCTGCTCAACAATGGCGAGGCGAAGCTACCGGCGACGGCGGTGCCGTTCAACGTGACGGACGGTGTGTTGAGGGTCCAGAACGTGACTGTCGCCACCGACCAGGCGACGCTGACGGGCAATGCGCAGATCGACCTGCCGCAGGAGCGTATCAACGCGTCGCTCGACATCAACCTCAATCCGATGGGCGAGGCGCTGACCGGCGCCGACCCGTCGATCCGGCTCGATTTCTCCGGTGTTCTCGGGTCGCCGGGCCGGGTGATGGATGTCACCGATATCACCGGGTACCTGTCGTTGCGCGCCTTCGAGCGCGAACGCCGGCGGGTCGAGAAGCTGCAGTCGAACGTTCTCGAACAGCAGCGTCTGCGCCGCGAAGTGTCGCTCGCCAAGTTCAATGATCAGGAGCGCGAGAAGGCCGCCGCCATCGAGGCGCAGCGCAAGGCGGAGGAGGAGCGGTTGAGGCTGCTCGCGACCCAGCAGGCCGAGCGCGACCAGGCGGCAGCAGCGGCCAAGGCCGAAGCTGAAGCCAAGGCGCAGGCGGACGCCGCCGCCAAGGCCAAGGCGGAAGCGGATGCCAAGGCTGCGGCCGAGGCGGCGCGCCGGGCGCAGGAGCAACTGATTACACCGCCGCAGAACTCGTTGAACTTCAACACCGTGCCGGGGTCGCCGGGCGTGCAGGTTCCGCAATAGCGTTTTGCCTGACAGCGCCGGCGCTCTGCTGTGGGCGACGTCTCAGCGCTTGCTGGCGCGGGCGACGATATCGTTGACGAAGGCGGCCTTGGCGGCGGTGTAGCCGTCGCCGTCATATTCGAAGGCTTCAGCCAGCTTGAGCTTCAGCGCCTGATAGTCGGCGGCGGCTTGCGGGTGGGTTCTCAGATAATCGCGAAACTGCATGCGCCGGTGGTGTGTGTCGTGGCCTTCGGGGCATAGATATACCCTCTGCCTGGGTGCGGCGGTGCGCTTCATGAAGGCGAAGATGTCGGCGTCGTAGCGATTGCCGCGCGGCTCGTAGCCGGCGGCTTCCATCAGCGGGCAGGCGTCGATGACGTCGGCTGCTGTCGGCATTATCACATCGATATCGATCAGCGGCTTAGCGGCGATGCCCGGGATCGAGGTGCTGCCGATGTGGTGGATATCGAGCACGCGACCGCCCAGCAGGGTTTTCAGGGCGGCGGCGAGTTCGCGGAAGTGCGCCGGCCATGCCGCGTCATAGGGGACGATCTCAACGCGCTCCGGCATCCGCCGCTTCCCCGTTGTCGGGCTGGTTACCCTGTGATGTGGCTTTCCCGGATTTCAGCCAGTCGAGCACGTGCAGACGCAGCGCCGAGGAGAGGTTGCTGTCGGCGTCCCGGTTGTCGTCGATCTCGGAAATCAGGCCGGCGAGCGGGATGGCGCGGGCGGTGGCGATGGCGGTGAGTTCGGTCCAGAACTCGTCTTCCAGCGACAGGCTGGTGCGGTGGCCATGGAGCGTGATGGAGTGCTTGCGGATCATTGCGCGGATTGTTCGGAAAATGATTCCGCAAACGCGCGCAAAGGCTTGATCGCTGAGTCTTTTTCGCGGTCGCGCGCGGTCATTCGGCGTCGTCGTTCTTGTCGATGCGGCCCTGGTCGTGCGCGCGCTCGGCCTTGTCGTTCAAAGCCTTGGTGAGCTGCTTTTCCTGCTTGGTGCGGCCGAAGGAAATCCGGTTCTGCTCGGCCTGCCTCTCCTTGTCGGAGCGGGCCTGCTTCTTCTTGAACTGGCGGAGATTGACGATTTCGGCGCTCACGGGACACCTACAATATAAAAACAGGCGATATGAAAAAGGGAAGCGATTGCTTCCCTTTGGTTCTTACTGCTTCTTGCGGAAGGCGTCGAGAGAGACGACCGATCCGGCTTTTTTCACGTCGCCGTCGGCAGGCTTGGCCGCCGCGTCTTCGGTCTTTTCCGCCTTTTCAGGGGCGACCGGGTAGGCGGTGATCTCGGCTTCCGGCAGTTCGTCGCTATCGGCGAGCGGCACGTCGAATTCGAGTTCGAAATTGACCGACGGATCGTAGAAGCCGCGGATGGCGTTGAAGGGGATGAAGAGCTTTTCCGGAACGTCGGAGAAGGAGAGGCCGATCTCGAAGCTCGATTCGGTGACCTTCATTTCCCAGAACTGGTGCTGGATGACGATGGTCATCTGCTCGGGATACTTGGACTTCAGGGCCTGCGAGATGCGAACGCCGGGAGCGCCGGTCAGAAAGGTGATGAAAAAGTGATGCTCGCCCGGCAGGCGGCCGGTTGCCGCAACTTCCGACAATACCTTGCGGATGACGCCGCGAAGCGCGTCCTGTGCCAGAATGTCGTACCGGATATGATCCTGCCCCATGCTTTCCCTGTCTTTCTTTCGTCCGTACGTCTGTTCCAAGCCTATATGCCATGCTCAAGCGGCTTGGAAAAGCCCGCAGCCGAGTCATGCTTTCGCAAATCATACATGATTTGAGCTTGGGGGAGAAGGTGAAGGCTTCTGTTGCCAGGTGCCTTCGGACCCCGCCTTAAGGTGCGAACCTTCAGGACTTAATTTGAAGTGTCACACCGCGATTAAGCAGCGAGACGAGCTTCCGCATAGTTGTCGTTTGCAACTACAATTTTAGCCCGATAACGGCGGTACAATGCCGAGCAAAAAGACGATCTTTACACCCTTGTCGATCCTGTTTCGCCCCCATCAAAAGCCGGCCATCTCTTTGTAAGGCCGCCGGTTTTTGGTGGAGGCGCCGGGTACCGCCCCCGGGTCCAATAGGCTTATTACACCGCTCATTTATCGCCATAGCCAATCCGAAGACTGGCAAGCGTGATATAGTGTTTTCCTGAGCGCATGGGAAGAGCCATCGTCACAAAAGCATCGTGGTCTTTCAAGGAATCACCGGGAAAAACACGGGGGCGTGATTGGTTTTGCCGGTCGATGGGCTTAAATATGGGAAAAATGGAATCGGCGGCGGGCGATGAAGCAATATCTCGATCTCTTGAACCACGTGATGGAAACCGGAACCGACCGCGGCGACCGGACCGGGACCGGCACGCGTTCGGTGTTCGGCTACCAGATGCGCTTCGATCTGCAGGAGGGGTTTCCCGTCCTCACGACCAAGAAGCTGCACCTGCGCTCGATCATCCATGAGCTCCTGTGGTTCCTGAAGGGCGATACCAACATCGCCTATCTCAAGGAGCATGGTGTCTCGATCTGGGACGAATGGGCCGACGAGAAGGGCGATCTCGGCCCTGTCTATGGCGCGCAGTGGCGCTCCTGGCCGGCGCCCGATGGCGGACATATCGACCAGATCGCCAATCTGGTGTCCGGCCTGATCAAGAACCCGAATTCGCGCCGCCACATCGTTTCCGCCTGGAACCCCGCCGAAGTCGACAACATGGCGCTGCCGCCGTGCCACTGCCTGTTCCAGTTCTATGTCGCCGACGGAAAGCTGTCGTGCCAGCTTTATCAGCGCTCGGCGGACGTGTTTTTGGGCGTGCCGTTTAACATTGCTTCGTATGCGCTGCTGACGATGATGATCGCGCAGGTGACCGGTCTGAAGCTTGGCGATTTCGTGCATACGCTCGGCGATACGCACATCTATCATAACCACTTCGAGCAGGCGAAGCTGCAGCTGACGCGCAAGCCGAAGCCGATGCCGTTCATGCGCATCAATTCCGAGGTGAAGGATATCTTCGGCTTCAAGTTCGAGGATTTCGAGCTGGTCGGCTACGAGGCCGATGCGAGCATCAAGGCGCCGATCGCGGTCTGATTAAGGGGTCTCATGTCCGATATCCGCAAGACGATCGTGGTTGCCGCTGCGCGCAACGGCATCATCGGCCGTGACGGCGACATGCCGTGGCGGCTCTCGACCGATCTCAAGCGGTTCAAGGCGCTGACAACAGGCAAACCCGTGATCATGGGCCGCAAGACTTATGATTCGATCGGTCGCCCGCTGCCGGGACGGCCGAATGTGGTGATCTCGCGTTCGACGGTCATCGACCATCCTGATGTCAGAACCGTCGGCTCGCTCGACGAGGCGGTGACGGTGGCCGAGAGGCTGGCGGTGGAAACCGGTGCGGACGAGATCTGCATTATCGGCGGCGGGCAGATCTACGCCCAGGCGATCGATATCGCCGATCGTCTGTGCGTGACGCATGTGGAGACCGATGTGGATGGCGATACGTCGTTTCCCGCGATCGATCCCGCCATCTGGCGTGCCGGCGAGACCCTTAGCGTGCCCGAGGGCGAGAAGGATACCTATCCGACCCGCTACGTCGTTTATGACAGGCGCTAAGCGGCGAAAAGAAACTATTTTCCAATAAACATTGCCAAGTTCCTCATGCTGCGTTGAAAGCCGATGCAGCGATACCTATAACGGTTTCGAGCGCGAATATCCGTCGCCCCCGTGGGTTAAGCGATCGCAGAGTGTAACGAACAACGAGGTTTTGATGCCCTGGAGCAATCAGAATGGCGGCGGCGGCCCTTGGGGCGGCGGCGGCGGTGGAGGAAATAATCAGGGACCATGGGGGCAGGGGCCGAACCGTCCACGCGGCGGTGGTGGCGGCGGAAAGGGCGGACCTCCCGATCTGGAAGACATGATCCGTCGTGGTCAGGACCGGCTGCGCGGCGTCGTGCCCGGCGGGTTCAACACCGGCGTTCTCTTGATCGTCGCGGCTGTCATCGTGGCTTTCTGGCTTTTCCAGTGCATTTACATCGTCCAGCCGGACGAGCGTGGCGTGGAGCTGCGTTTCGGTAATCCGAAGCAGGAAGTGGCCGCACCGGGCCTGCATTTCCACCTGTGGCCGATGGAAACGGTCGAAATCGTCAAGGTCACGGTTCAGCAGCAGAATATCGGCGCGACGTCGTCGTCGTCGTCGAACGGCCTGATGCTGTCGGGTGACCAGAACATCCTCAACGTCCAGTTCTCGGTGTTCTTCACCGTGACGGACCCGAAGGCCTATCTCTTCAACGTCGAGAACCCGGCAGAGACGCTGCAGCAGGTGGCCGAAAGCGCCATGCGCGAAGTCGTCGGCCGTCGTCCTGCCCAGGACGCGTTCCGCGACAATCGTCAGCCGATCGAAACCGAAGTGGCCGCCATCGTGCAGGGCACCATGGATCGCTACAAGAGCGGTATCTCGATCAATGCGATCACCATCCAGGACGTCGCGCCGCCGCGTGAAGTCGCCGATGCCTTCGAAGAAGTGCAGCGTGCCGACCAGGACAAGCAGCGTCTCGTCGAAGAGGCGAACCAGTATGCCAACCAGAAGCTCGGTCAGGCCCGCGGTGACGCGGCGCAGATCCGCGAAGCGGCTGCCGCATACAAGGATCGCGTCGTGAAGGAAGCGGAAGGTGAGGCGCAGCGCTTCAGTTCCGTCAACGACGAATACACGAAGGCTCCCGAAGTGACCCGCAAGCGTTTGTTCCTGGAAACCATGGAACAGGTGCTGAAGAACTCCAAGAAGGTCATCATCGATGAGAAGCAGGGGGTCGTGCCCTATCTGCCGCTCAACGAAATCGGCAAACCGGCGCAGCAGGGAGGTTGATCCATGACGTCGAATAAACTTCCCATCTTTCTCGTCGTCTTCGCCGTGGTTCTCATGGTGCTCTACTCGTCGATCTTCGTGGTCAACGCGCGCGAGCAGGCGATCGTCGTTCGCTTCGGTCAGATCCAGTCGGTGAAGACCGAGCCCGGCATCTACTTCAAGCTGCCGTTCACCTTCATGGATGCCGATCGCGTCCAGATCGTCGAGAAGCAGGCGCTTCGCTTCGACCTCGACAACATCCGCGTGCAGGTTCGCGGCGGCGCGACATTCGATGTCGATGCCTTCGTGATCTACGACATCCGCGACGTTCGCCGTTTCCGCGAAACGGTATCGGGTGACCGCGAATCCGCCGAGGCACGTCTTCGCACGCAGCTCGATTCGTCGCTGCGCCGCGTCTACGGTCTGCGTGATTTCGATGCCGCTCTTTCCGAAGAGCGCGTGGCGATGATGCTCGAGGTGCGCGACGACCTGCACAAGGATGCCGAGGCGCTTGGCCTCAACATCCAGGACGTGCGCATTCGCCGTACGGATCTGACGCGCGAAGTCGCGCCGAAGACCTATGACCGCATGCGTGCCGAGCGTCTTGCCGAAGCCGAACTCCTGCGTGCGCAGGGTGGCGAAGAAGGTCAGCGCCGTCGCGCCATCGCCGACAGACAGGTTGTCGAAATCACCGCCGAGGCGCAGCGTGATTCCGAAATCCTGCGCGGTGAAGGCGAAGCGGAACGCAGCAGGCTGTTTGCCGACGCGTTCAACAAGAATCCCGCGTTCTTCGAGTTCTACCGCTCGATGGCGGCCTACACCACGGCCATGTCCTCGCAGGACACGACGCTGGTGCTTTCGCCGGACACGGATTTCTTCCGCTACTTCAACAGCGCGACCGGCCAGCCCGGCCAGGTTCCGGCGGCAGCACCAAGCCTGCCTCCGGTTCCGGCAGCACCGGCGAACTGATCGCGATCATCTGAATTCTATCGGGGCCGGCATCTTGCCGGCCCCTTTATTTTATGGGGATTTTGCCGCGGTTCCCTGAGTTCACGAACACCCCACGCAGATTGCACGGGATTTCGCGAAAAGGTGATTTCACCCTCCATCATTACGCCTTATGCTCATGATCAGAGTGCGTTTTTGACACACATGAGGATGCTTGATGGCCCCCACGATCCGCCCGACCTTCAGACGATCGCTCGCGCTTCTGGCCGGGGCAGCAATGCTGGCTAATGTCGGCTTTGCCGGGGTTGTTCATGCACAGGCCACGCCGCCGACCAACGGCCCGGCGTCGGTTGCCGATCTCGCCGAAGGACTGCTCGACGCGGTCGTGAACATCTCGACATCGCAGAACGTCAAGGACGACGAGGGTGCCGGCCCCGCACCGCGCGCGCCCGATGGTTCGCCGTTTCAGGAGTTCTTCAACGACTTCTTCAACAAGCAGAAGGGGCGGCCCGGCGGCAACCACAATGTCAGCTCGCTCGGCTCCGGCTTCGTCATCGATCCGCAGGGCTTCATCGTCACCAACAACCACGTGATCGAAGGCGCCGACGATATCGAGGTCAATTTCGCCGACGGCAGCAAGCTCAAGGCGAAGCTGATCGGTACCGACACCAAGACCGACCTCTCTGTCCTGAAGGTCGAGCCGAAGGCGCCGCTGAAGTCAGTCAAGTTCGGCGATTCCAGCGGCATGCGCATCGGCGATTGGGTGATGGCGATCGGCAACCCGTTCGGCTTCGGCGGTTCGGTCACCGTCGGCATCATCTCGGGACGCGGACGCAACATCAACGCCGGCCCCTACGACAACTTCATCCAGACGGACGCTGCGATCAACAAGGGCAATTCCGGCGGCCCGCTCTTCAACATGAAGGGTGAGGTTATCGGGATCAACACGGCGATCATCTCGCCGAGCGGCGGCTCGATCGGCATCGGCTTCTCGGTGCCTTCGGAACTCGCGGCCGGCGTCGTGCAGCAGCTGCGCGACTTCGGCGAGACGCGTCGCGGCTGGCTCGGCGTTCGCATCCAGCCCGTCACCGACGACGTGGCTGACAGCCTCGGCCTCTCCAGCGCGAGAGGCGCTCTGGTCGCGGGTGTCATCAAGGGCGGCCCTGTCGACGACGGCTCGATCAAGGCCGGCGACGTCATCCTGAAATTCGACGGCAAGGCCGTCAACGAGATGCGCGACCTGCCGCGCGTGGTGGCTGAAAGCCCCGTGGGCAAGGCAGTCGATGTCGTGGTGCTGCGCGATGGCAAGGAGCAGACCGTGAAGGTCACGCTCGGCCGGCTCGAAGACAGCGATCAGGCGGCTGCGGACAGCTCTGACAGCAACGGCGGCGTGATCAACCCGGATCCGCAGGAAAACCAGGACATGGATGAGCCCGACAGCGATCAGGCCCAGCCTATGCCCGACGGCAAGGGCAAGCCAGCGCAGCCGGCGCCCGATGTCGGTGATGCAAAGAACGTGCTCGGCCTGTCGCTATCGGCGCTCAATGCTGACAATCGCAAGAGCTTCGGGATTGCGGAGAGCGTCGACGGCGTGCTCGTCTCCGAGGTCAAGCCGGGCTCGCTTGCGGCCGAAAAGGGCCTGAAGGCCGGCGACGTAATCGTCGAAGTGGCGCAGGAATTCATGCGCTCGCCGGAGACCGTCGTCGCCAAGGTTCAGTCGCTGAAGCAGGAAGGCCGCCGCAACGCGCAGATGATGATCGCCTCGGCGAATGGCGACCTGCGGTTTGTCGCCGTGCCGATGGAGTAGGGTGGGGCGGTCAGTCAATCCATGGATATCTGAAAGCCGGACCCCAGTGGTCCGGTTTCTGTTTTATACCGTCACGAAATCCGTCTTGCGGTAGCCCTGGATGTAGAGAAGGGCACTGAGGTCGGCGTGGTTGATCTGAATTTTTGCTTCGGCCGCGACGGCGGGTTTGGCGTGGAGGGCGACGCCGGCGCCGGCGAGGTGCAGCATGCCGAGATCGTTGGCGCCGTCGCCGACGGCCATGGCCTCTTCAGGGGAGATGCCGAGTTTCTTCGAGATATCCTCGAGCGCATCGACCTTCGCCTGCTTGCCGAGGATCGGCTCGGCGACGAAGCCGGTGAGGTGGCCGTTTTCCTCGAGCAGTATGTTGGCGCGGTTTTCGTCGAAGCCGAGGGTGGCTGCGATGCGGCTGGTGAAGACGGTGAAGCCGCCGGAGACCAGCGCCGTGTAATAGCCCTTCGCCTTCATCGTCGCGATCAGTTCCATGCCGCCTGGCGTCAACGTGATGCGCTTGGCGATCACCTCATCGACGACCGAGATCGGCAGGCCCTTCAAAAGCGCCACGCGCTCGCGGAGGGCGGGCTCGAAAGCGATCTCGCCGTTCATGGCGCGGGCGGTGATCGTAGCCACCTTGTCCTTGAGGCCGACTTCGGCCGCCAGTTCGTCGATGCATTCCTGGCCGATCATGGTCGAATCCATGTCGGCGATCAAAAGCTTCTTGCGGCGGGTGTCCTGATCCTGGATGACGAGATCGATTGGGGCGCCGGCGATGACTGCCGTTATCGCGGCGTGCGCGGCTGTCGCATCGGTGCCGTCGCGCAGCGCGATATCGCAGGCTACGCCGTCGGCCAGCCAGTAGAGACCGGATGCCTTGGCGGCGTCGGCGGCCTTCTCGGCGATGGCGGCTGTCAGAACAGGATTTGACGGATTGGCAACAAGCGTGGCAACGAGAGCCATGATGGAAAACCTTCTGAACGCAATGGATGCGATCCTGATAACCGGGCCGACGGCCAGCGGCAAGTCCGCGCTGGCCGTTGAGCTTGCGAAACGTCACGATGGCGTCGTGATCAATGCCGATAGCATGCAGGTCTACGACACGCTGCGGGTGCTGACGGCGCGTCCCTCGGACGAGGATATGCAGGGCGTGCCGCATTATCTCTACGGCCACGTGCCCGCCGCGACCGCCTATTCGACCGGCGCCTGGCTGCGCGATGTGACGGCGCTGCTGCCGCAACTTCGGGCGGATGGTCGTCTGCCTGTCTTCGTCGGCGGGACGGGGCTCTATTTCAAGGCGCTGACCGGTGGTCTCTCCGACATGCCCGCGATCCCCGAGGAAGTCCGCACGCGGCTCAGGGCGCGGCTGATCGAGGAAGGCGGCGCGGTGCTTCATGCGGAGCTCGCGGCGCGCGATGCCGATGTGGCGGCGGTGCTCAATCCGCAGGATGGCCAGCGGATCGTCCGAGCGCTTGAGGTGCTGGAGGTGACGGGACGATCGATCGCCGAGCTGCAGGGGCGGTCCGGCCCTGTCGTCATCGATCCGGACAGGGCGCGAAAGATCGTGGTGCTGCCGGAGCGCGCGGTGCTGCACGACCGCATCAACCGGCGTTTCGAGCTTATGCTGGCTGAGGGTGCCGCCGACGAGGTGAGGGCGCTTCTGGCGTTGTCGCCGGCACCGGAGATGCCGGTCATGAAGGCTATCGGTGTTTCGCAGATCGCTGCCATGCTTGATGGTGCGATGTCGCGCGAGGATGTGCTCGAAAAGGGTGCTGCAGCGACGCGGCAATATGCCAAGCGGCAGATGACGTGGTTTCGGAACCAGATGGATGAGAAGTGGGAGCGGCGGAGCTAACTCGGTCCCGCCTACTCAATCCTTGTCGTAAAGGCTGCTCAGCGGCTTCTTCAGGATGCTTTCGCGCAGCGATACGCCGGGTTCGCGACGAATGCTTGTCGGCTGCGCTTGTGGGTCGGCGGGACGAGGGGGCGGATTTTGTTCGCCGCGCATTTCGCGTCGCAGCGCTTCCAAGCGGCTGTCGATCGATGTGTCGGCGGCGACGCCGAAGGATTCGCGCGATGATCTCGGCGGTGCTGCCGGTTCGCGCGATGCTGGGGCTGACGGCAGCATGTCGCGGCGGTAGGGTTCGATCGGGGCGAGCGGCGGGGTGACCGGGATCGGCGCCGGGATGATCGGCGGATAGACGTCGGCCGCGAAGACCTGATTGTAGTCCGCGTCTTCCTCTTCCCCGAGGTCGAGGCTCGCGTTCTTGACGCTTTGCTGGAAGGCCGAGATGTCGGGGCCGCTCACTGCGCGCATGCGGGTGACGATCTTGCGCAGGTCGACGTTATCTGGATCTTCCTCGGTGAATTTCGGTGTGGCGCCATTGGCCTTCGGCAGCAGGTCTTCGCTGACGCGCGAGAAGCGCATGCGCATCGGCACGCTGATCGCCTCGCCGAAGGCAATCGCTTCGCCGTTGCCGATCGAGGAGATGAAGCTTGTCGTCGAGATCGAGGAATTCGGGATGGCTGAGCGGATGATTTCCTGGTCGCGGTCGTTGGCAAGGCGCATGGCAAACAGCGTCGAGCACTGCGACAGGATGGTCTGGTCGAGTTCGCCTGGGCGCTGCGTGATGATGCCGAGCGAGACGCCGTATTTGCGGCCTTCCTTGGCGATGCGGGCAATCGCCTGGCGTGTCGGGAAGAAGCCGAGCGTGGGGTCAGACGGAATGTAGCGGTGCGCTTCTTCGCAGACGACGAGCATGTGGATGGCGCCATCGCTCCACAGCGCGATTTCGAATGCCATGCGGCACAGCACCGAGGCCACGGAATTCACGACCTCGGAGGGGATGCCCGAGAGCTGGAAGGTGCAGATCGGCTTGTTGTCGCCGGGCACGCGGAAGATTTCGGCCACGGTCTCCATGATCGTATCTGAGATCGTGTTGTTGGAGAACATGAAGTGGTAGCGCGGGTCGTTGATCGCCGCGATGATGCGCATCTTCAGCGAGCGCAGGAACGGCTTTTCGCCGCGCCCTTCCAGGCGGCCGATGCGCTCGTCGATCAGCGCCAGCAGGTCGGCCATGCGATAAGGAACCGGCGTGTCGGCGGTGATCGAGCTCTTCTCGGTGGTGCGGCGAACCAGCGAATTGTCGCTGCCGCGGAAGGCGCGCTTGGCTTCCGGCAGGATGTCGCGCAGCATGTCGAGCTCTTCCGGCACCGGCGTGCGGCCGCGGAACACGACTTCGGCGAATTCTTCCAGGCGCATCAGCCAGAAGGGCAGGTCGAGCGTATCGGTGTCGACGACGACGGAATGCTTGGGGAAGGCGGCGGCGAATTCATTGTGCGGGTCGAGGATCAGGACGCGCAGCTTGGGGTCGGCCTCGATCGCCTTGTGGAGCAGCAGCGATACGGCGGTCGACTTGCCGACGCCGGTGGAGCCGACGATGGCGAAGTGTTTCGACAGCATGGAGGGGACGTGGATCGATGCATCGATGCTTTCGTCCTGGGTTAGCTTGCCGATGACGGCGGTGGTTCCCGTGCCCGCGTCATAGATGCGCATCAGGTCGGCTGAGCGGATGCGGTGCGCGACGGCGCCGAGATAGGGGTAGCGCGAGATGCCGGTCGAGAATTGCTCGGTGCCGTCCTCGTCGACGCGGACTTCGCCGAGCAGCTCGGTCTCAATCTTGAAATAGTTGTCCTCGCCTTCGCCCCAGGCATGCGTGCCGGTGTTCATGGAATAGACGAGCGCCACGACACGGTTGCGACCGACGGTGATCGAGATCAGGCGGCCGACGGACCAGAGTTCGGTGAGGTCTGTGCCGCCTGCTTCGGCGACGGCTGCGATGGTGGCGCGGGACCCGCTGCACGCGACAACGCGGCCGAGGAAACGGTTTCCCGGCGCTAGCACATCGCGGCGGTCATGCTCGCCCGCGCTGCCTGACGTCTGCAAGTCGTTGTTCTGCAAAGGGCTACTCCCTGAGATTGCAGGGCAGGATATAAGCGAACGTTTAATAAACCCTTTGCCGCAAGGGCTTCTGCGGCCATGTTTATTACCGACACTGCATGCTTGGCTTTTTATTGCTTTAAGCGTTGACGCTGCGAAATTTTCTGTCTATCACTTCCGGCCATGAAGATAGCAGCAATTCTTATTGTGGTGGGACAGCGCATGGGCAGGATGGTGTAACCATCCGGCGATAGCCACCCATGCGCTAGATAACAGGCTCCCCAAGGGGCCTTTTTTTATGCCTGAAATTCAGGCTCGCCGCCAAGACCTTCAAATCCCAGCAGTCAAAATGGAACAAAAACATGACGGGCACGGACAAGCAGACGGACGAAAATCGGATGACAGGCGCGGAAATCGTTATCCGCGCGCTCAAGGACAATGGTGTCGAACACCTGTTCGGCTATCCCGGCGGCGCCGTGCTTCCGATCTATGACGAAATCTTCCAGCAGGACGACATCAAGCACATCCTCGTTCGCCACGAGCAGGGCGCCGGCCACGCGGCCGAAGGCTATGCCCGCTCCACCGGCAAGGTCGGCGTCATGCTCGTCACGTCAGGTCCCGGCGCCACGAACGCCGTCACACCGCTGCAGGACGCGCTGATGGATTCGATCCCGCTCGTCTGCCTCTCCGGCCAGGTTCCGACCTCGCTGATCGGCTCCGACGCCTTTCAGGAAGCCGATACCGTCGGCATCACGCGCCCCTGCACCAAGCACAACTGGCTGGTCAAGGACGTCAACGATCTGGCGGCGATCATCCATGAAGCCTTCCGCATCGCGCAGTCGGGCCGTCCGGGGCCGGTTCTCGTCGACATTCCGAAGGACGTACAGTTCGCCACCGGCACCTACACGCCGCCGGCCGCCCACGCGATCCAGAAGAGCTACCAGCCGAAGGTTCAGGGCGATCTGAACCAGATCCAGGCTGCGATCGAGCTGATGTCGAAGGCGCGTCGTCCGATCATCTATTCCGGCGGCGGCGTCATCAACTCCGGGCCCGAGGCTTCCAAGCTGCTGCGCGAGCTGATCGAGCTCACCGATTTCCCGATCACCTCGACGCTGATGGGTCTCGGCGCCTATCCGGCATCCGGCAAGAACTGGCTGAAGATGCTGGGCATGCACGGCTCCTACGAGGCGAACATGGCGATGCATGACTGCGACGTCATGGTCTGCATCGGCGCCCGCTTCGACGACCGTATCACCGGCCGTCTCAATGCGTTCTCGCCGAACTCGAAGAAGATCCACATCGACATCGACCCGTCGTCGATCAACAAGAATGTGCGCGTCGATGTTCCGATCCGCGGCGACGTCGGCAATATTCTTGAAGACATGGTTCGCCTGTGGCGTGCTCTGCCGAAGAAGCCGGAGAAGAGCCAGATCGCGGATTGGTGGGCCGATATCACCCGTTGGCGCGCGCGCAACTCGTTTGCCTACACGCACAGCAACGACGTGATCATGCCGCAATATGCGCTGGAGCGCCTCTATGCGCTGACCAAGGATCGCGACACCTTCATCACGACGGAAGTCGGTCAGCATCAGATGTGGGCGGCGCAGTTCTACGGCTTCGAGAAGCCGAACCGCTGGATGACCTCGGGTGGTCTCGGAACGATGGGTTACGGCTTGCCGGCCGCACTCGGCGTGCAGATCGCGCATCCGGAGAGCCTCGTTATCGACATCGCCGGCGATGCGTCGATCCAGATGTGCATCCAGGAGATGTCGGCTGCGATCCAGTATGAAGCGCCGATCAAGATCTTCATCATGAACAACCAGTACATGGGCATGGTTCGCCAGTGGCAGCAGCTGTTGCACGGCAACCGCCTGTCGAACTCCTACACCGAGGCGATGCCCGATTTCGTCAAGCTGGCGGAAGCCTATGGCGCCGTCGGCCTGCGCTGCGAAAAGCCTGCTGATCTCGACGCGACCATCCAGGAGATGATCGACGTCAAGAAGCCCGTCATCTTCGATTGCCGCGTCGCCAATCTCGCCAATTGCTTCCCGATGATCCCGTCGGGCAAGGCACATAACGAGATGCTTTTGCCGGATGAAGCCACCGACGAGGCCGTCGCCAACGCCATCGACGCCAAGGGGCGTGCGCTGGTTTGATCGAAGCGAGGGGACGCGCTAGATTGATCGCGTCCCTTCCTTGAGGAGCAGGTGCCATGGCCAGAGTGAGGATTTCGGAGAACGGAAGCGTACCACTGCCGCAGGCGGTTCGTGATGCGCATGGCTGGAAGCCGGGTGCCGAGCTCGAGATCGTCGATGGCGGGCGCGGGGTGGTGTTGCAGCCGGTGGAGGCGGAGCGACAGGATGTCTTCCCTAAGGTGATGACGGCCCAGGAATTCCTGGACAGTCTTCCGAAATACGGCGGGCCGCCTGTCGACCTTTCTCCGGAGGCGATACGAAAGGCGATCGACGAACTGGCAATTGCGGATTGGGAGCGGTTGGAGCGCCAGTGGAATGAAGACAAGGACGATTGACACCAATATCCTTGTCCGTCTGCTGGCTCGGGACGACAGCGCTCAATGGGCACAGGCAGCTCGACTGACGACGACGTTTCGCTTGGTCGTACTGCCGACTGTTTTGCTTGAAACCGAATGGGTTCTGAGGAGCAGGTTGAAGCTGGATCGCAGTCAGATTGTTGCGCTGCTTCGGCAAGTTCTCGGTACCGACGCCATTATTGTTGTCGAACGAGAGCAGATCCTGAAAGCCCTTGACGGTTTCGAAGCCGGCATGGATTTCGCCGACGCCCTGCACGTCAGCCTCACGGCGGCGGGCGAGACCTTCCTCACCTTCGACAAGGGTCTCGTCAAGCTTGCTCAAAAACACATGAATTCCGTCAGCGTCGAGCTGGCGTCCTGACATAATCTGAGGAAACGGACCAAGACATGAACGCACACCTACAGCCGACGGGCTCCGCCTACTTCATTTCGCCGGAAACGGCGGCCATCGAGAACCACACGCTTTCGGTTCTCGTCGATAACGAGCCGGGCGTTCTTGCCCGTGTCATCGGCCTGTTTTCCGGCCGCGGCTACAACATCGAGAGCCTGACGGTGTCGGAGACCGAGCACCAAGCGCATCTGTCGCGCATCACCATCGTGACGCGCGGGACGCCGCAGGTGCTGGAGCAGATCAAGGCGCAGCTCGAGCGCATCATTCCAGTGCATCGCGTTGTCGATCTCACGGTTCGGGCCCGCGAGCTTGGGCAGGAACGGCCGATCGAGCGTGAAGTGGCGCTGATCAAGGTGGCCGGCGATGGCGAGACGCGCGCCGAGACGCTGCGCCTGGCCGATGCCTTCCATGCCAAGGTCGTCGATGCGACCGTCGAGCATTTCATTCTCGAACTGACCGGCAAGTCCTCGAAGATCGACCAGTTCGTGGCGATCGTGAAGCCGCTCGGCCTGATCGAGGTCTGCCGCACCGGGATCGCGGCGATGAACCGTGGTCCGCAGGGCATGTGAGTCCTGACACCAAAGTCCGTTGAACAGGAAGCCGCTGGAGGTCAGAGCATCTCCAGCGGCTTTTTTCTTGATGGTGGTGGGAAGGTGGCGTCGAGGGCGGCGAGGTCCTCGTCGCTGAGGTCGAGCGAGACGGCGTCGCGGTTTTCTGCGACGCGGGCTGCATTCGAGGTCTTGGGGATGGCGATGACGCCGTCGCGCTCCAGGAGGAAGGCCAGCGCCAGCTGCGCGGGGGTCGCCTGGTTGGCCTTGGCGATGCGGATGATCTCGGGGTGGTGGATGATGCGGCCCTGCTCGATCGGCGAGTAGGCCATGACGGGTATGTTGTGCTCCTGGCACCAGGGCAGGAGATCGAACTCGATGCCGCGACGGCCGAGATTGTAGAGCACCTGGTTGGCCGCGACATTGGCGCCTGCGGGAACGCTAAGCAATTCTTCCATGTCGTCGGTATCGAAATTGGAAACGCCCCATTGGCCGATCTTGCCTTGAGCCTTCAAAGTCTCGAAGGCCTCGACGGTCTCGGCCAGCGGGTGGTTGCCGCGCCAGTGCAGGAGGTAGAGATCGATGCGGTCGGTACGCAAGCGCGACAGGCTGTTTTCGCAGGTCTCAATCGTGCCCTTGCGGCTGGCATTCCAGGGATAGACCTTGCTCACCAGATAGACCTCGTCGCGGCGGCCACGGATCGCTTCGCCGACAATCTTCTCGGCGCCGCCCTCGGCATACATCTCGGCGGTGTCGATCAGCGTCATGCCGAGATCGAGGCCGGCGCGCAGGCTCTCGATCTCGCGCTTGGCCTCGGAAGCCTTTTCGCCCATGTTCCAGGTGCCCTGGCCGAGCACTGGCACTTCCTTGCCATCGCGCATGGTCAGCGTTGGGATGGGGTCGTCTTGCATGGTGGGCCTCGTCGTGTTGTCGGTGTCTCCGGCAAGTGATATACATTGGATATCAGGGGCTAGATATGACCAAGGTGACGATTTCCAAGTGGGGTAACAGCATCGCGATCCGCCTGCCCAAGGCGGTGACGGACGAGCTGCACCTGCGCGCCGGCGATATCGTCAACCTCGACGTTCGCGACGGCAAGGCGACGTTGGAAAAGCCGAAGCAGCAGCTGGCGCCTCCACTTGCGGAATTGGTGGCGGAGATGGACAGGCTGGGGTGGGAGAACGAGCCGGAAACCGTGGATTGGGGGCGTGATGTCGGTTCCGAGCGCTTCTACGATGATGAGTGATGCATCGCCTTTCGCCGGCGCTCTATATATGGCCAATCTCGATCCAATCCTTGGCAGCGAACAAGCTGGAATTCGACCTGTCATCATCCTGTCGGTCGATATGATGAACTTGCGGTCGCGCCGGGTGATCGTCTGTCCGATCACGAGCAACATGCAGCCATGGATGACCAAGATCGCATTGCCAGATGGGTTGAAAACGCGGGGGATGGTGTTGGCAGACCAGATTCGGTCGATCGACAAGGCTGCAAGGCTCTTGCGCTTCATCGAGCCGACGCCCGCAAATTTCGTCACGCTGGTCAGAAGCTACGTCGGCAGGCTGCTCGACCTCGAAGCGGCCGGTACTTACGGCTGACAATCCTGTCACCATGACAATAGGCAGATGGAAACTCCGATTTAGGTCAATTATGCTGACCTAAATTAACAAGGCCCGTGGCGCAGATCGCGGGCCATGGAGGTCACCCATGCCGCTGGATACATTTCTGGCACTGCTTCTCTTTGCCTTCACCACATCGATCACGCCGGGTCCGAACAACATGATGCTGTTCACCTCGGGCGTGAATTTCGGCTTTCGCCGGACGATCCCGCACATGATCGGGATTGGCGCCGGGTTCTTCTCGCTGCTGATCGGCGTCGGGTTCGGGCTCGGCGCGGTGCTGCATACAGTGCCTGCGGTCTATACGGCGCTGAAGTTTGCGGGCGGCGCCTATCTGGTTTGGATCGCCTGGAAGATCGCGACGTCGCGGTCGCTCAGCGAAGGCAAGGGCGCGGTGAAGCCGATGTCTTTCCTGTCTGCGGCGGCGTTTCAGTGGGTCAATCCGAAGGCCTGGGTGATGGCGGTGACGGCGATGGCGACCTATACGATCCAGGATATCTACTTCGTCAGCGTCATGATCGTCGGCTTGGCCTTTGCCGCCGTCAACGTGCCGAGCGTGTCCACCTGGGCCGGGTTCGGTTCGGCGCTTCGCGACTGGCTGTCGGATCCGGTGCGGCTGAAGTGGTTCAACATCACCATGGCGGTGCTTCTGGTGCTCAGCCTGTGGCCGATGCTGAAATAGGCCGATCGCGTCAGACGGGACTTGGCGTCCGCTTCGCGAGTGCCTAATGATATCGGGACACTGGCGGAGGATAGTCTCTTGCACGACGACCACGATCACCATGATCACGATCATCATCATGATCATCACCACGACAACCATTATTCCGACATGCAGGCTCGCGTGAAGGCGCTGGAGACGGTGCTGACAGAGAAGGGGCTGATTGATCCCGCGGCGATCGATGCGATCGTCGACACCTACCAGACCAAGGTTGGGCCGAGGAACGGCGCGCGGGTGGTCGCCAAGGCGTGGAGCGATCCGGATTTCGCCGAATGGCTGAAGCGCGACGCGACGGCTGCGATCGCCAGCCTTGGCTACACAGGACGCCAGGGCGAGCACATGCGCGCGGTGTTCAACACCGAGGAGACGCACAATCTCGTCGTCTGTACGCTCTGCTCCTGCTATCCGTGGTCGGTGCTGGGGCTGCCGCCCACATGGTACAAGGCGCCGGCCTATCGATCGCGGGCGGTGATCGATCCGCGCGGTGTGCTCAGCGAATTCGGCGTGAGCCTACCCGAGGGGCAGAAGATCCGCGTCTGGGATTCGACGGCGGAGCTGCGCTATCTCGTCATCCCGCAGCGGCCCGAGGATACGGAGGGCTTTAGCGAGGAGCAGCTTGCCGATCTCGTCAGCCGTGACGCGATGATCGGCGCCGGTCTTGCCGCAGCGCCGGGAGCGGCGGCATGAACGGGCCGCACGATCTCGGCGGGCAGATGGGCTTCGGTGCCATCGCGCCGGAGAAGGACGAACCCTATTTCCACGCGGAGTGGGAAAAGCGGGCGCTGGGGCTGACGCTCTCCTGCGGCGCCTTCGGCGCCTGGAACATCGACGAGAGCCGGCACGCACGCGAAAGCATCCCGCCGGCCAGCTATCTCTCGGCCAGCTATTACGAGATCTGGACGCGGGCGCTGGAGGTGCTGCTCGAGCGCCACGGCTTTACGAGCGCGGACGAGATCGAAAGCGGCCACAGGCAGTTCGACGGCGCTGCCCCGAAGCGGGTACTGAAGGCCGATATGGTATCAGGTGTTCTCGCCAAGGGCGGCCCCTGTGATCGTCCGCTGGATCAGCCGGCGCGGTTTGCCGTCGGCGACCGCGTGAAGACGCGCAATTTCAATCCGACGACGCATACGCGGCTGCCGCGCTATGCGCGCGCCAAGGTCGGCGTCATCGAGGCGGTTCAGGGCTCCTTCGTGTTTCCTGATGACAACGCCCATGGCAAGGGCGAGAACCCGCAATGGGTCTACACCGTCGTGTTCGATGGCGGCGAGATCTAGGGCGAGGGGGCTGATCCGTCGTTGATGGTGTCGATCGATGCGTGGGAGAGCTATCTGGTTCCTGCTGGCGGTTGAGTTCGCGAATAACCTCGGCTCAAACAAAGATGCCGGAACAGGGAAGCTACTGGCGATTGCCGGGCTGGGGCTCCCATCTTTTTGACAAGCGTTGGACCGTCGTTATATTTGCAAGCATGGCCAAGAAAAGCATCAGAATGGGTACTCAGGCGCAATCTGCGCGTGGAAATGATGCGGTAAGGTCCACGCTTGTGATTAAGCCCGTCCCGCTCGAACCTAACGCATTCATGGATTACCTGTTAGAAGAAGACGCTGTCATCCTGGAGCATCTTGCAAAGTGATTGATGAGCCCGTCTGGACGACCATGTTTTACGCGATCGATGCTCGGGAGAGCTATCTTGAGCCAATGTGATACTCGCTCGCCGCTTGCTCAATCGCCGCAACTGCCGCGCTCCCAGGACGGCGAACCGATGTTTCCGGAGCCTTGGGCGGCGGAGGCGTTTGCGATGACGGTGCATCTGCATGAGCGCGGGTTGTTTGCCTGGACCGACTGGGCCGAGGCGTTGTCCGGGGAGCTGCACAAGCCGGGTCGCGCCGAGGATGGCAGCGATTATTTTGATTGCTGGGTGGCGGCGTTGTCTTCGATCCTCGTCGATCGCGGTGTGGCCGATGCGGAGACGATCATGGGCCTGCAGCAGAGCTGGCAGCGGGCGGCGGAGGCGACGCCGCATGGGAAGCCGATTGAGCTTGCCAATGATCCTCAGCGCTAGTTGTGCGATTCGTCTCCTGGTGGTGACATCACGGCGGAAACTGGCGGTAGCATTCCTCGGCAACCTTTCTCAACTCTTCGCGTGAGATCTCGCCGGTGACGGCGTAGCCGAGTTCGCCGTCGATCCAGTAGAAGGTCTCGATGTTATCTGATGAGGCGAAGCGGAAGCTGGTGGTCTTGTTCGCCGTGTTGCGGCCGACGAGGACGGTGAGGCGTTCGCCGGTCTGATTCTCGTACATGAACATCGCACCCGGCTTGCCGTCGACGGGCAGCAGGCGGCCGCCGACGAGGCGGTAGTTCAGGCTCGTGAGGTCAGGGACCTTGAGGTTCGCGATCGCCAAGCGCTTGCCGAGCCAGGTGGCGAGGTGGGCTTCCTCGTTGGCGAACACCTCGACGGGGTGGCGGACTTCGCTGGCGTAGATGAGGAAGGCGTTCTGGGCTTCCTTCGGGAAGGTTTCCTGGGCTGTCAGCTGCAGTTGGGGGCGTTCGAAGAGAGCGGGGCCGTAGTGGCCGGCGAGCGTGCCGGCGGCGAAGACGGCGATGGTTGCGGCGACCGCGGCGAGGCGCTTCGACCAGGGCGAGAGTGTCGGTGGTTTGCCGATCATGTCGGCGTCGCCGGGTCTGCTTTTTTCGTAGCCCGAGAACATCGCCTTGATGCTGGCGTTTTGGGCCTGCCATTCGGCTATTCTTACGGCATCGTCGGGATTGTCGCGCAGCCATGCCTCGATGCGCTCCCGGTCGGCATCGGCGAGCAGGCCGTCGGTATAGGCATGGAGGTCCGCTTCGGTCACGGGTTGGTCGGCGGCGTTCATTTCGGTCTCCGAAGCGTAATGACGTTGTCTGATTTCATGTGTTCGGCCAGTTGCTGGCGGGCGCGCGACAGGCGCGACATGACGGTGCCTGAGGGTATGTCGAGTATGTCGGCCACTTCCTGGTAGGTGTAGCCCTCCATGACGACAAGCATCAGCACGGCGCGGTGATCCTCTGAGAGGCCGTTCAGCGCGTCTTCCAGGCGGGATCGCTCGAGCGGGTCGGCGGATGTCTCGGGGGCGGCCACGTCGATTGCGCCGTCGATATCGACCGTGTTGCCGCGCAGGATGGTGCGGCGCTGGTTGCGGTAGAGGTTGGTCATGATCGTCAGCACCCAGCCGCGTAGGTTCAGCCCGCGCCACTGCGCGCGGCGGGCGAGCACCTTCTCGACGCAATCCTGCAGCAGATCCTCGCCATCGCTGTCGGAGCGCGTCAGGCTGCGGGAATAGCGCCTGAGCGACGGGAGGAGGGCCAGGATCTGGCCCTCGAAGGTTTCGGGTGCAGGTGGCTTCATGCGATCAAGCCCGTCCAGCGCTTATGGCTTTGCGACATCCCATACATCCTTGACGCCGTCACCGGTGATATCGCCCATCTTCTTGTCCTTGACCCAGAAGTAGAGTGGCATGCCGTCCTTCGCCCATTGCTTCATGCCGTCCTTGCGGTCCACGATCGAGTATGCCCCTTCCGGCTTGGCATTGCCATCGGCCATCAGCGGCGGCCAGTTCTTGGCGCAATCGTCGTAGCAATTGGAAACGTCCTTCGTGTCCTTCTTGAAGGTGTAGAGCGACATGCCGTTTTCGCCGGCGAGAACCTTGCCCTTGGCGGAATCGACCGTCTTGACGGGCGGCGCGGCGAAGGCGGCGGTGGCGGCTGCGGATGCGACGGTAAGAGCGATCAGGAATTTCGCGGATTTCATCGGGTGTCTCCTCGGGTTGGGCGTACGCGGTTTGCGTTGCCTGACATGAGACAAAACGAGGGGCGATTTTATTCCATGATGTCGTCAGATTTTTTCGATCAGGCGGGAAGGCTGGCCGCCTCGCGGCATTTTGCGGTTGCCTATCGCTGACGAATCCTGCCAAGTCGATGGATCATGCAATTTGCTCCGCAACAAGACGAAGCCCTGAAAGCCGTTGCCAAATGGCTGAAGGAGGGCAAGGCCCCGATTTTTCGCCTGTTCGGCTATGCCGGCACGGGCAAGACGACGCTTGCGCGGCATTTCGCCGAGCATGTCGATGGCGAGGTGCTGTTTGCGGCATTCACGGGCAAGGCGGCGCAGGTGTTGCGTACGCGCGGCGCCAGCAATGCGCGCACGCTGCATTCGCTGATCTACCGGCCGCGCGGCGAAGAGGCCGTCGAGGACGAAGAGACCGGCAAGACCTCGATCGCGCCGATGTTCACCATCAATCGCCAGAGCCCCGTCGCCAAGGCGGCGCTGATCATCGTCGACGAATGCTCGATGGTGGATGAGGCGCTGGGCAAGGACCTAATGAGCTTCGGCACGCCGATCCTTGTTCTCGGCGATCCCGGCCAGCTACCGCCCGTCTCCGGCGGCGGTTTCTTCACCAACCAGGAGCCCGACTATCTCTTGACCGATATCCACCGGCAGGCGCGTGACAACCCGATCATCGGGCTTGCCATGCAGGTGCGCGAGGGCAAGGAGATCATGTATGGCGATTACGGCGCGGCGCAGGTGATCTCGAAGAACGAGGTCAACCAGTCGCTGGTGCTCGACGCCGACCAGGTGCTCGTCGGCACCAACCGCACGCGGCGGCGCTATAACCAGCGGCTGCGCGAGCTGAAGGGTTTCACGGCCGATTATCCGCAAACGGGCGACAAGCTGGTCTGCCTGCGCAACGATCCCGCCAAGGGGTTGCTCAATGGCTCTCTCTGGCAGGTGATGACGTCGTCGAAGGAGACGACCAAGCCAGGGATCAACCTGCTGATCCGGCCCGAGGATGACGATATCGATCGCGGGGCGGCGAAGATCAAGCTGCTGAAGCAGGCCTTCGAGGATGTCGAGGGCGAGATTCCCTGGAATACCCGCAAGCGCTACGACGAGTTCGATTTCGGCTATGCGCTGACCGTGCACAAGGCGCAGGGTTCGCAGTGGAACAATGTCGTGCTGTTCGATGAAAGCTGGGCGTTTCGCGATACGAGGGAGCGCTGGCTCTACACGGCGATCACGCGCGCGGCGGAAACGCTGACGATCGTTCGCTGATTTTAAATTTGCACGATGCCGAGCAGGACCGCCTTGGCGATCGCCTGGAATCGGTTGTTGGTGTCGAGCTTTTTGATAATCGCGGCCTCGATCGATTTCGCGTCGTCCTCCTTGAGATCGAGCGTGCGGGCGATGCGTTGGGTCGATAATCCCTCGGTCATCAGCACGAGGCAGCGATATTCCTGTTCGGTCAGCGAGCGCTCATGCTGGTTGTCGTTGAGTGGCGGTTCGTCGCCGGGGGCGGTGTTTTCGAGCAGTTCGGTCACCTGCTGAAGCTGGCGGTGCAGCGTCGACATTTCGGCCGTCAGTTCGCGCTTTCGCGAGGCAAGGGCGGCGGCGAAGACGGCGTCGGCGTCCGGCTGGGAGTTGGATCTGCAGAGATCGGCCATCAGTTCCTGGATGACGGCGACCGGCATGCCCGCCTCGCGGCAGACGTTGATAACAGCCATGCGCCTGATGTCGGCATGCTCGTAGACACGCATCAGCCCGATGCGGCTCGAGGCGATCAGCCCCTTCTCCTCGTAGAAATGCAGGGTTCGGTGGGTGACGCCGAAGGCGTTGGCCATGTCGGCAATCGCGACCTTGCCGCCGGGCAGGCTTGCCGGGCGCGCGACGCGCGGCAGGAACCTGAAATCCGGAGGCGCCTGGGGCGGTGCGTTTGGTCTTGCAGCCTGCTTATGTCGTTCGGACATGAGCCCTCCTGTTCTACGCATGATCAAGTGCGCGCATGACACGGATACGGGCGCGGTCGAGCGGTTTTGACGATGCATTCCCGGTCGGCATGCAAAGCAACGGATCCTCGATCTGGTGATCCATTGCGATCAGACTATGCGTTAAACGACTGATTTGTTATCCTTAAAAATAGTCACTTGTAAATAATAGTCGAATGTACATACGGCTGCACTGCAACTTCTGAACGAATCATCAGGCGCGTTTCTGTCCCGGATGCTTAATCGTTTTTCTGATACGTCTTGCCGTTGGCGTTACTTTGCTTGCGGCGATGTGGCGGCGGCGGGCCATCAATCAGAAATTCACATGCAATCATGCACGAATCTCGTTGGCCGCGACGGCGTCCTTGGCTTAAAAGCGGGGCAGCTTCTTTCATTGAATGGAAACTCGCCATGCCCACCACGCTTTCCGTCAATCTCAACGCCATCGCCATGCTGCGCAATCGCCGCGACCTGCCCTGGCCAAGCGTCGAGGCGCTGGGGCGCATCGCGCTCAAATCGGGCGCGAGCGGGCTGACGGTTCATCCGCGCCCCGATGAGCGGCACATCCGGTTTTCCGATCTGCCAGTCATCCGCAACCTGATCGACGACGAGTTTCCGGAAGCGGAGTTCAACATCGAGGGCTATCCGACGGACGAGTTCCTCGAGCTCTGCGTAAAGGCGGCGCCCGAGCAGGTGACGCTGGTGCCGGATCATCCCTCGCAGGCGACCTCCGATCACGGTTGGGACTTCCGCAAGGACCGTGAACTGCTCACGGATGTGATCGCGCGGCTGAAGAAAATGGGCACCCGCGTATCGCTGTTTGCCGATGGGGACGGGGATGAGGAGGCGGTGGCGATTGCCAAGGCGGTCGGCGCCGATCGGATCGAGCTCTACACCGGCCCATACGGCGGCTGTTACGACACGCCGGAGCGCGTGGGGCCGATCCTCGAGGCGCTCGGCAAGACGGCCGATGCGGCGCTGGCGATCGGGCTCGGCGTCAATGCCGGACATGATCTGACCGTCGCCAACCTGCCGCCGCTGGTCAAGCGCATCCCGAAGCTTGCGGAAGTCTCGATCGGCCACGGGCTTACGGCGGATGCGCTGGAGTTTGGCATGGCGGAGACGGTGCGCCGCTTCTGCCGGGCCTGCGGCCAGAAGATCTAAGCCTAGCCGAATAAAACAAAAACCCGCCCCGGTGGTGCGGAGCGGGTTGTGGCTTCAGGGAGAGCGCTGTCAGGCGACGAGCGCTGCCTTGTTGGCCACGAAGTAGTCCTTCAGCGACTGCGGCTGCTTGCCGGTCAGTTTGGTGAAGTCCTCGGTCACGTGATCGAAATTGCCGGCGCGGACATTGGCGTCGGCCGAAACCAGCATGTCAGCGACAAAATCAGGAAGACCGGCGCCGAGCAGGCCTTGGCGCAGCTGGTCGTCGGTCACCTTCACGGCGGCGAGCGGCTTGCCGGCGGCCTGCGAGATGGCGGCGGCGATCTCGTCGGCGGAGAGCGACTGCGCGCCTGTCAGCGTGTAGGTGGCGCTGTCCTTGGTGCCGGATGCGAGGGCTGCGGCGGCTGCAAGCGCGCAATCGTCACGCGAGATGTTCGGGACCTTGCCGTCGCCCGATGCCGTGTACCAGCTGCCGCCCTGCAGATTGTGGGGCATGGAATGCATGTAGTTGTCGAGATACCAGGCGTTGCGGATGATCGTGTAGGGCAGGCCGCTTGCCTTGACGGCGTTTTCGGTGCCGAGATGGTCCGGCGCGAAGGTGACGAGCGATTTGTCGGGCGATGGCATCGACGTGTAGGCGATGTGCTTGACGCCGGCCTTGACGGCGGCTGCAACAGCGGTCGTGTGTTGCTTTAGGCGCTGGCCGGGAACGGCAAGCGCGTCGGTGCTGATGATGAGCACGCGATCGGCGCCCTTGAAGGCCGCTTCCAGCGAGGCGGCGTCATCGAAATCGGCCTTGCGGGTCTGGACGCCCTTGGCTGCAAGGTCAGCCAGCTTGGAGGTGTCGCGGCTGGCGGCGATCAGGTTGGCCGCGGGAACCTTGTAGGTCTCGAGCAGGTGATGGATGACGCGCTGGCCGAGCTGTCCGGCGGCACCGGTGATGAGGATCGTTTCGCTCATGTCTGTAAACCTCTAGGTTCGATTGCTGGTCTCGAAAAGAGACTAGGGCTAAAATAGGGATTGACCGACCGCTGTAAAGGAGGCAGTTTTTGCGCCGTAAGTTACCAAAAGGGAACCAGCAGAATGGCCGGCACCGTCGTCAACCTGAAGAGCAAGGCCGAGCCGCGCGTGCGGAACGAGGTCGATCTCTCCAAGCTCGATTTCAACAATTGCCCGGTGCGGGACATGATGCAGCAGATCGGCGGCAAGTGGTCGACGCTGATGCTGGAGGCGCTGTCGCAGCAGCCTTATCGTTTCGGCGAACTTCGCCGGATGATCCCGGATATTTCGCAGCGCATGCTGACGCAGACGCTGCGCGACCTGCAGCGCGACGGCTATATCGAGCGCGAGGTGTTTCCGACCAAGCCGCCGAGCGTCGAATACCGGATGACGGATCTCGGAAACTCGCTCTACCAGACGCTGGCACTGCTTTTGAACTGGGCGGAGAACAACCATGAGGCCGTTCGCTCCGCCCGGGTCAAGTTCGACGCATCGGGTGCGTGACGCTTGCGTGCCTTGCGGCGCGAGTGACGCGTCACGCCGTTCCCGATACTGATCAGCGCTTCCGCAGCCCTTCGGTGAGGAACAGCAGGAAGGCGAGGCTGGGGAAGCAGAGGCCGATCCAGGCAGTCAGCGTCCAGCCGCCGGTGGCGAACGCCCAGCCGCCGATGGCAGAGCCGAGCGCGCCGCCGGCGAAGAAGGTTGCCATGAACAGGCCGTTGAGGCGGCTGCGGTGTTCCGGGCTGATCGCGTAGATCGCCCTCTGGCCGACCACCAGATTGGTCGTTACCCCGAAATCCAGAATGATCGCGGCCGCCGTGAGCAGTGTCAGCGCGAGTGCGGAGCCGTCGGTCGCGAAGTGGCTGATCAGGAAGGCGGTGATGCCGCAAAGCATGGCGATGGTCGACGCGATCCTGGTGAGGCCGCGGTCGGCGAGGCGGCCGGCGATGGGCGAGGCGATAGCGCCGGCGGCACCGGCAAGCGCGAAGAGCGCGATGCCGTTCTGCGTCAGGCCGAAGGCGGGGCTGGCGAGCAGGAGCGGCGTCGTCGTCCAGAACAGGCTGAAGGCGCCGAACATGCCGGCCTGATAAAGCGCGCGGCGCTGCAGCACGCGGGAGTGCAGGGCGAGGTGCGCCATGGAGGCGAGCAGCGCGCCGTAACTCAGCCGGGTGTGCGGGGTGCGAACCGGCAGCTGGACGCGCAGGATGGCGGCAAGCAGGATCATGACAACGGCGGACGCATAGTAGACGACATGCCAGGAAGTGGCTTCCGCAAGGAAGCTTGCGACCGGGCGGGCGAGCATGATGCCGCAGAGCAGACCACTCATGACATTGCCGACGACGCGGCCGCGCGAGGCATCGGGCGCCATGTTGGCGGCGAAGGGGACGAGGACCTGAACGGCGACCGAGCCCAGGCCGATACAGAGCGAGGCGGTCAGGAACATCGTCGGCGTCGTCGACAGCGCGGCGCCGATCAGCGACACGGCCGAGGCGACGACCAGGGTCAGCACCAGCTTGCGGTTTTCCATGAGGTCGCCGAGCGGCACGATCAAAAGCAGGCCGAGGCCATAGCCGATCTGCGTCAGCGTGACGATCAGGCCGGTGGCGGCCGGGCTGAAGCCGAGCGCGGCGCTGATCGGGCCGGCCAGCGGCTGGCCGTAATAGAGATTGGCGGCCACGAGCCCGCAGGCGGCGGCGAAAAGAAATGTCATCAAAGGCGAGATCGTTGGCGCGGCAACGGTCTCAGGTGTGGTGGACGAAAGGCTCATGCTGGGCTCCGGTGGGGCAAACGGATAGTACAGGTGGTCGAGGGCGCGGTTTTGCGCGCTCATGGGAAAACGTCAGGTCAGAAGCTTCATCGCCTCACGGGCGACGGCGTCCATATCGGGCGCGGTGCGGCCGGTCTTGCCGACGATGCGCATGCCGGCGGTCAGGCAAAGCAGGGTGCGTGCGGTGGCGTCGACATCGAGCGCGGCGGAAATGGAGCCATCGCTCTGGCCGACGCGGATGAGTTCGACCAGGTGCGCCTCGTTGGCGTCGAAGGCGTCCGAGACACGTTGCGCGGCTTCCTCGTCGAAGATCGCGAGCTCGTTGGCGCTGCCGACCACGAGGCATCCTCGCGTGCCGGACGCACCATGCGAAGACGATGCATAGGAGCTCAGAAGCTCGCGGACCTTGTCGCGGCCTGTGGCGGCTTCTTGAAGGCGGGCGTCGAGCAGGGCGCGGCGGATGCGCCTATAGCGGTCGAAGGCAGCGAGGAAGATGCCGCGCTTGTCCTTGAACGCCTTGTAGACGCTGCCCGAGGTCAGCTGCATCGCCTCGGTCAGCTCGCTGATCGAGGCGGCGTGATAGCCGCGCTCGGAGAAGACGTCGAGCGCCTTGCCAAGCGCTGCGTCCATATCGAATTCACGCGGGCGTCCGCGCGCTCGGCCGGTGTCGATGAGTGCGTGTGTGGTCATGGATCGATTGATTAGGAAATGATCGTTTCCAAATCAAGCCGAAAACTTGCGGTTTCGCAATTTAGTCTAAAGATCGAGAACCCAGGTCTGCCCGTTGAGCTCGGGGCCGAACATGCGGTGCTTCTCCTCGGATACGAGCTGGAAGCCAGCCTTCATGTAGATGATGCGCGCCGTAGACAGGATATCGTTGGTCCAGAGCGAGATCTGCCGGTATCCCTTGGCTCTGGCGAAGCGGATGCATTCGTCGACCAATGTCTTTCCAAGGCCGAGCCCGCGCGCCGACTTGTCGATGTAGAGGAGCCGCAGCTTGGCGATGCCGTCGCCGCCGTTGGTCATCAGGACGGAGCCGATGTTGATGCCGCCGCGCTCGGCGATCCAACCGTATTCCATGGCCGGATCGAAATTGGTGAGGAAGCGGCCCGCAACTTCGGCGACAAGGCCCTCGAAGCGCATATCCCAGCCATATTCCTCGCTGTAGAACTTTGCCTGGCTCTGCACGATCCAGCCGATATCGCCGGAGCGGTGAGGGCGGATGACCAGAAGCGGCAGCGTCGCTTCGGGATCCAGCAGGGACCGGATCGTCTTCATCGCCGCGACGACATTCTGCGGTTCGCCTGCCGCCAGTTTGTCGAAGCGTCCGGCGATCTGGGCGTTGGAGCGTCTCACGAGGTCCTGGAACTGTTGACGTCCCTGGTCGGTGACAGAGATGATCTGGCTTCGCCGATCGTCGGGATCGGGCGTTGTCTCCATCAAGCCTTCGGCCTTGAAACGCTTCAGGATGCGGCTGAGATAGGCCGGGTCCAGGTGAAGGTCGCGGACCAGCGCCACGGCGCTGACGCGTTCCTGCGAGCCGACTTCGAAGAGCACGCGGGCGTCTGTCAGCGTGAACTGCGTGTCGAGATAGGCCTTGTTCAGGACTCCCAGGAAGTTGGTGTAGAAGCGATTGAAGTCGCGTGCGGCGTCGATGAGGGCGGAATCAGACATGGATCAGGTCTCCTGTTGACAGACCCTGTCCTTCAATTGGTTGACTGAGTCAACTAAATTGTGGCGGCTAGACTATCGACTTGGTTTTGGCCCCGGCCCGCGCGCTGATTGGTCGCAGCCTCGTCAACGCAGGTTAGCTATGCTGAAACGGTGGTTGAAACGGGGGTATGTTAGATGACATTGATCAATTCTTATGCAAATTACCAAAAGGGTAACTTATGGCTGATCATCACGTCGTCGTTGTTGGAGGAGGCTTCGGAGGGCTGCAACTCGTAAACGACCTTAAAGGCGCTGGTGTCCGTATTACGCTCGTCGATCGGCGCAATCACCATCTGTTCCAGCCCCTGCTATACCAAGTCGCCACAACGATTTTGTCGACCTCCGAGATCGCCTGGCCGATCCGCCATCTCTATAGCGACCGCCCCGAAGTGACGACGCTGCTGGGCGATGTCTCGGGCGTCGATACCGGCACGAAGTCGGTCACGCTGCGAGACGGCAACGTCCTGAAATACGATACGCTGGTGCTCGCCACGGGCGCGACCCATGCATATTTCGGGCGCGACGACTGGGCGCCGGTGGCGCAGGGCCTGAAGACGCTCGAGGATGCGACGACGATCCGCCGCCGCGTGCTCCTGGCCTTCGAGAGAGCCGAGACCGCACGCGATCCGGCCGAGCGCGATGCATGCCTGACGTTCATTATCATCGGCGCCGGCCCGACCGGCGTGGAGCTTGCGGGCATCATCGCCGAACTCGCGCACAAGACGCTGCCGAGAGAGTTCCGCAATATCGACACGCGCAAGGCCAAGGTCATCCTCGTGGAGGCCGGACCGCGCGTCCTGCCGACCTTCGTGCCCGAACTGTCCGAATACGCCTTGAAGGCGCTCAACGATCTTGGCGTCGAGGTACGACTTGGAAAGCCGGTTACCGAGTGCACAGCCGAGGGTGTGCAGATCGGCGAGGAGTTCATCCCGAGCCGGACGATCAGCTGGGCCGCCGGCGTTCAGGCGTCGCCGGCCGCGAAGTGGCTGGGCATCCCGGCGGACCGCGCAGGGCGCGCGATCGTCGAGCAGGATCTGACGGCGCCGGGCATGCCCGATGTCTTCGTCATCGGCGATACCGCTTCGGTGATGCAGGAGAGCGGCGCGCCGGTGCCGGGTGTCGCACCCGCCGCCAAGCAGCAGGGCGCCTTCGTCGCCAAGGTCATTCACGCCCGGATGAAGGGCAAGACGCCGCCGGCCTTCAAGTACAAGCACCAGGGCAGCCTGGCGACGATCGGCCGGAGTGCGGCAATCGCCGATTTTGGCAGGATCAAGCTCAAGGGTGGGCTCGCCTGGTGGATCTGGGGCATCGCCCACATCTACTTCCTGATCGGCACCCGCTCACGCTTTTCGGTCGCCTGGAGCTGGCTGTGGATCTTCCTCAGCGGCCAGCACAGCGCCCGCCTGATCACGCAGCGTGAGACCATCGCTGACGAGAAATAAGTCTCGTTGGACCATCGCGACGACCAATCGAAAGCCTCCGGTGTGAACCGGGGGCTTTTCTGTTTCTGGAGTAGGCAACGAAAAAGCCCCCGCCAGGTGACGGGGGCTTCGGTGTTCTGGTGATAAAGCGGGTGGACCCGCTATCCGTCGGATCAGGCCGCCAGCGAGGCGATGTCGATGACGAAGCGGTAGCGAACATCGCTCTTCAGAACGCGTTCGTAGGCTTCGTTGACGTCCTGGATGTTGATCTTCTCGATTTCCGAGACGATGTTGTGCTTGCCGCAGAAATCCAGCATTTCCTGGGTTTCCTTGATCGAGCCGATCATCGAGCCGGACAGGCTCTTGCGGCCTGGGATCAGCGAGAAGGCGTGAACCGGGATGGCATGCTCGGGCGCACCGACGATGACCATCGAGCCGTCAACCTTCAGCAGGTTGAGATAGGCATTCCAGTCGATGGCGACGCCTGCCGTGCAGATGATCAGGTCGAAGGTACCGGCGAGCTTTTCGAAGGTCGATGCGTCCGAGGTCGCATAGTATTCCTTGGCGCCGAGGCGCAGGCCGTCTTCCTTCTTGGAAAGCGTCTGCGAGAGAACGGTGATGTCGGCACCCATGGCCGCACCGATCTTCACGCCCATGTGGCCGAGGCCGCCCATGCCGACGATCGCGACCTTCTTGCCGGGACCGGCCTTCCAGTGTGCGAGCGGCGAGTAGAGCGTGATGCCGGCGCACAGCAGCGGTGCGGAAGCGTCGAGCGGCAGGTTATCCGGGATCGACAGGACGTAGCCTTCCTTGACGACGATCGAGTCGGAATAGCCGCCCTGGGTCGCCGTCTTGCCGTCGGCTTCGACGCTGTTGTAGGTCTGGACGAGGCCCGGCATGTAGTGCTCGTTGTCGACGTCGCGGGTGGCGCAACCGACGCAGCTGTCAACGAAGCAGCCAACGCCGACGCGGTCGCCGACCTTGAACTTGGTGACATTGGCGCCAACGGCCGAAACGATGCCGGCGATCTCGTGGCCCGGTACGATCGGGTAAACGGCATTCTGCCATTCGTTGCGAACGGTGTGAATGTCGGAGTGGCAGATGCCTGCAAACTTGATGTCGATGACGACGTCGTCCGCGTTCGGTTCCCGACGCTCGAAGGTGAACGGCGTCAGCGGCTTGGAGGCGTCTGTAGCAGCATAGCCTTTTGCGATAGCCATGGGAAAACTCCATATATTTAGAGGGGTGGTTCGGACGAGGGCATTTATGCCGCAACGCAGTAAGAAGCGTTAGAGCGATCCTCTCTGGTTTTTGCACGATCCTGCAAAAGTCGCTTGGCCTGCAAAAGTCGCCGGGCGATCTATTTGCGAAGCGGCAATTCCATTCTACATAAGCCGTCAACACGGCGACGACGCCGTTCCCACCGGAAAGTGCGACTGATGAGCTTGCTGTTTAACCGCTACCAGGAGATCGCGTCGATCGCGGGCCGTTTCGCGCTTGCCGAAGGCGAGGTGCAGACGGGGATCGACGGGCTCGGGATCAGCCGCCGCACTACACCGAGCGCGCCTTGCCACAGCAGCTACCGGCCGTGTTTCGCCATGGTCATCCAGGGGGCGAAAAGCCTGCAGCTGGGTGGGGATACCATCAACTACGGAGCGGGCGACTATCTTCTGACTTCGGTCGATCTGCCGGTCACGTGGCGGGTGGTGGAGGCGAGCGCCGAGGTGCCGCATCTTTGCATCACGCTTGCGATCAATAGCGAGAAACTGCTGCATCTGCTCAGCCGCTCGACGATACAGCGCAGCGCGACGCCTCCATCCGGCCAGCGCGGCATCGTCGTCAATGCCGCGACGCCGGAGCTTCTCGATGCGGCCGTGCGGCTGCTGCGCTTGCTTGATAGTCCAGCGGATATCGCGGCGATGGCGCCGCTGATCGAGCAGGAAATCCTCTATCGTATCCTCACGGGACCTGCGGGCGACCAGCTGATCGATATCGCGATCGCCGACAGCCAGGGCAACCGGATTGCCCGAGCGATTGGCTGGCTGCGCGAGAATTTCGCGCGGACGCTGCGCATCGAGGAACTGGCCGAGCACGTCAACATGAGCGTCTCGTCGTTCCATCATCATTTCAAGTCGATCACGGCTATGACGCCGGTGCAGTATCAGAAGCAGATCCGTCTGCACGAGGCACGGCGGCTGATGCTGATCGAGCGGCTGGATGCCGGCACCGCCGGGCACCGCGTCGGATATCAGAGCCCGTCACAGTTCAGCCGCGAATATAGCCGTCTATACGGGATGTCGCCGGCGCGCGATGTGGATGCCGTGCTGAACGCTGCCGAATAAACAAGCGCGGCACGCCGAAAATTTATGCTTCTGCCTTTTGCGGGCTCTTGACGAGAGAGTGCTTCTGGGCGATAAGCGCTCACGAACCGTACCGTACGGTACCCATCGGGAGCGAATGCCGTGTCTGTCGAAAACTTGGAGCCCAGCGAATTCTCGCCGCGCCAGAACGCCGTTCTGGAGCAGGCGCTGCGGTTGCTCGTCGATGGCGGCGAAAAGGCGCTGACGACATCTGGCGTCGCGCGCGCGGCCAATTGCTCCAAGGAAAGCCTCTACAAGTGGTTCGGTGACCGCGACGGCCTGCTGTCGGCGATGATCGCTTACCAGGCGAGCAAGGTGCGCACCTTCGAGCGCAACGGCGAGCGGCTGACTTCGGCCAGCCTGCACGACCATCTCGTGATTTTCTCGCGCGATCTGCTGGAGGTTCTGGCGGGTGACGTGTCGCTGGCGCTGAACCGGCTGGCGATCGGCCAGTCGCCGCGCGACGGCTCGAAGCTCGGCAAGCTTTTGCTCGAGCGCGGCCGCCGGCAGATCGACCGCCGCGCCATGGGGCTGATTGACTCAGGCAAGCGGGCAGGGCTTCTGCGCTTCAACGATGCCGACGAAGCCTATCACACACTCTATGGCCTGATCGTTTCCGACCTGCATGTGCGCATGCTGCTCGGGGATACCACGGGCGTTACGGATACCGCGCGCCAGGCGGAAAAGGCGGTGACCGCCTTCCTCCGGCTCTACGGGACGGAGAAGGCGCTGGCCGACATGCCGGCCGTCGTCTGACGACAGATTTACCGAATACTGACAGTCTACAAGACAAGCAAAGGGAAGGACAATTCAAATGCGCGTCTATTACGATCGTGATGCAGACCTCAACCTCATCAAGTCCAAGAACGTCGTCATCGTCGGCTACGGCTCCCAGGGTCGCGCCCACGCGCTGAACCTGAAGGACAGCGGTGCTGCCAACGTCGCCATCGCGCTGAAGGCCGGTTCGCCGACCATCAAGAAGGCAGAAGCCGACGGCTTCAAGGTCATGACCGTTGCCGACGCCGCCAAGTGGGGCGACCTGATCATGATGGCGACGCCTGACGAACTGCAGGCCGACATCTACAAGGCCGACATTGCCGGCAACATCCGCGACGGCGCTGCCATCGCATTCGCACACGGCCTCAACGTTCACTTCGGCCTGATCGAGCCGAAGGCTTCGCTCGACGTCGTCATGATCGCGCCGAAGGGCCCGGGCCACACTGTTCGCGGCGAATACCAGAAGGGCGGCGGCGTTCCCTGCCTCGTTGCCGTTCACCAGAACGCTTCGGGCAACGCTCTTGAACTCGCTCTCTCCTACGCTTGCGGCGTCGGCGGCGGCCGTTCGGGCATCATCGAAACCAACTTCCGCGAAGAGTGCGAAACCGACCTCTTCGGCGAACAGGTCGTTCTGTGCGGCGGTCTCGTCGAGCTGATCCGCGCCGGCTTCGAAACGCTGACGGAAGCTGGCTACGCGCCTGAAATGGCCTACTTCGAGTGCCTGCACGAAGTGAAGCTCATCGTCGACCTGATCTATGAAGGCGGTATCGCCAACATGAACTACTCGATCTCGAACACCGCTGAGTGGGGCGAATACGTCACCGGCCCGCGCATCATCACCGAAGAGACCAAGGCCGAGATGAAGCGCGTCCTCAAGGACATCCAGACCGGCAAGTTCACCTCGGACTGGATGCAGGAATACCGCGCCGGCGCTGCCCGCTTCAAGGGTATCCGCCGCGTCAACGACGAGCATCCGATCGAAGAAGTCGGCGCCAAGCTGCGCGGCATGATGCCTTGGATCGGCAAGAACAAGCTGGTCGACAAGGCTGTCAACTAAGTGGCTTGCCGATCCAGTGCATCTTTATTGATGCGCGCCTGCGGCGACGCGGGGATCGGCAAGAACAAGCTGGCCGACAAGGCCGTCAACTAAGCTTTTCTGCTATCGCAGATATGGAGGCCGGTGCGAAAGCGCCGGCCTTTTACTTTTGGGCGCGCATCGACAGCCAGCGTGTCGGCTTGCCGTCGTAGCCGCTGCCGTCTCCCTCGCTGATGACGACGCTGTGCCAGCCGGCTGCGCTCAACAGATCGGACAGAAGTTCGGCGGAGAGGTAGTTGTAATAGCGGCCGAAGCCGTCGTGTCCCTCGTCGTCGCCGGCCTTGAAGGTGGCGTGGAAGTGGCCGCCGGGCTTCAGTGCGCGCAGGATACGGGCGAAAACATCAGGCAGTTGCGCGCGCGGCACATGCAGGAGGCTCGCCTCGGCCCAGACGCCGTCAAATGCCTCGTCCGCGTCCAGTTCCTCGAAGCGCATGATTTCGACCGGGCGACCGAGCAGGGTTTCAGCCTCGCCTGCAAGCTCCGCGGAGCCGTCCGTCGGCGTGATGTCGAAGCCCTTGGAGAGCATGTAGGCGCTGTCCTGGCCGGCGCCGCAGCCAAGTTCCAGAACGGCGGCACCCGGCTCCAATTTCGAGAGAAAAGCATCGAGACGGCGGATCGGCAGCGTTCTCTCACGCGCGGCGTAGGTCGCGGCGTTGTCTCTGTAGAAGGCTGAGGTGGGTTCGTCGGACATGATGCCTTGCCTCGTCAGATGGGAGGCAAAGCATATTGCAAAACGTATATATAAAACGTTGCGACGCGCCACGCACGGCCGGACGCTCCGTCCTAGTTCGAAGCGTCACACCGAACGACGGCCATTCACGGCATGATACAGCCACAGCACGACGACCGCGCCGATGACGGCGACGACGAGGCTGTAGATGTTGAAGCCGGTGACGCCGGAGGCGCCGAAGAAGGTGAAGATGACGCCGCCGACGATGGCGCCGACGATCCCCAGCACGATGTCCATCAGCATGCCGGAACCGGTCTTGTTGACGATCTTGCTGCCGATGAAGCCGGCGATCAGCCCGAGAATAATCCAGCCGATGACAGACATCTTGTTTTCCCCTCCTTGAATGGGCGGACAATCCGACCATCTTTCAGCATCAGCTAAAGTTGTCATGGCGGAATTCAAGGCTCGGACGGGCCTCATGTTGTGTTTTTGCTCTTCGTTTCAAAACAACACCGAAGGAGAATGACATGGGATTGTTTGATGACGCCGTTCCCGGTGGGAACATCTCGAAGCCGATCATGATCGCGCTCGGCGCGCTTCTCGTCGGCAAGCTGCTTGGCGCCGGTGGCAAGAGCGAACCGGAACAGCCACAACAGCCGAACCAGCAAGCCAATGCCGGCGCCGACGATGGCGGGCTGCTTGGCAATCTCGGCGGGCTTGCGGGCAGCCTGGGTGGGCTCGGCGGGTTGGGCGGATTGCTCGGCAAGCTGGCTGAGGCCGGGCAAGGGTCGGTCGCCGATTCCTGGGTGAAGCCCGGCCAGAACCAGCCGATCGCTCCCGGCAATCTGGAAAGCGCGCTCGGCTCGCAGACGATCAGCGATCTGGCGCGCCAGGCAGGGATCAGCGAGCAGGAGCTGCTCACCCAGCTTTCCAAGGTTCTTCCTGGTGTGGTCGACAAGCTGACGCCGCAGGGGCAGATTCCGAGCCAGGCGCAGATCGCGGCACTTCTGCGCTCCTGATCATCAGACATGAAAAGGCTGGCAGAGGTGGAAACCTTGCCGGCCTTTCGTGGTGATCGGATCTATCCGGTGGCTTACGCCATGATGCGGCGGGTCCAGCCGCGCTGGTCGTTGGTGACGCCCTTTTGCAGGCCGACCAATTCGTTGCGCAGTTCCGTCGTCAGCTTACCGGTCTCACCATTGCCGACCTTGAACTCGCCGCCTGCGTGGCGGACGAGGCCGATGCCGGCGAGCACGGCGGCGGTGCCGCAGGCGAAGGCTTCGACCAGCTTGCCGCTGGCCGCATCAGCCTGCCACTCCGCAAACGAGTAGGGGCGCTGCTCGACCTTGAGGCCCTTTTCTTCCGCGAGAACGATGACCGAGGCGCGGGTGATGCCGGGAAGGATCGTGCCGCCGAGCGGCGGGGTGACAACGGTGCCGTCGTTCATCACGAAGAAGACGTTCATGCCGCCGAGTTCTTCGACCCAGCGGTGCTCGGCTGCATCGAGAAACACGACCTGATCGCATTCCTTCTTGGCAGCCTCAGCCTGTGCGACGAGGCTTGCCGCATAGTTGCCGCCGCATTTGGCGGCACCCGTGCCGCCGGCGGCAGCGCGCGTGTATTCGGTCTCGACCCAGAGCGATACGGCCTTGGCGCCGCCCTTGAAATAGGCACCAACAGGCGAGGCGATGACGCAGAAGATATATTCCTGCGCCGGGCGAACGCCGAGGAAGGCCTCGTTGGCGAACATGAAGGGACGCAGATAGAGGCTGCCGTCGCCCGACGGGATCCAGTTCTTGTCGATACGGACGAGCTCTTCGACCGCCTTGAGGAAGAGGTCTTCTGGAACCGGCGGCATGGCCATGCGCTCGGCCGACTGGTTGAAGCGGCTGGCGTTCTGTTCCGGGCGGAAGAGCAGGATGCGGCCGTCATCGGCCTTGTAGGCCTTCATGCCCTCGAAGATTTCCTGGGCATAGTGCAGGACAGCACTTGCCGGATCGAGTTCCAGCGGGCGGCGCGGGGTGACCTTGGCATCGTGCCAGCCCTTGTCCGCGGTCCATTTCGCCAGCACCATGTGATCGGTGAAGACCTTGCCGAAGCCGGGTGTTTCGAGCGCCTTGATGCGGTCCGCGTCGGAGACCGGCGAGGTATGGAATTCGATCTTGATTTCGGGAGTATTCGACGACGCGGTCATTTCCTGGCACCTTCATAGCCTGTGGGATTTCGGCGGCGACACTACTGCCGCACGCTATGCTTTGCAAAGGCCGATTTGGCCTGTTTTCGGATTAAAATTGCGGAAAATTGTCATGGTAGCAAACAAATAGGTCAGCAATGTTGACTTATCATTTATTGCGTGATCTTGTCCAGTAAAGACAAAAAATTACGAGGAAGCGCACCCATGCTCAACTGGGATAACATCTTTGCAACCCGCTCGTCGCGCATGCGCGCTTCGGAAATCCGCGAGCTCCTGAAGCTTCTCGATCAGCCTGACATCATTTCGTTCGCGGGCGGAATTCCCGATCCGGCGCTGTTTCCGGACAAGGAGTTCAAGCAGGCCTATTCTGATATCTTCGACAGCACGGCCGTCAACTCGGCGCTGCAGTATTCGGTGAGCGAAGGCTACAAGCCGCTGCGCGAATGGCTGGTGGGCGAGATGGGCAAGCTCGGGATCGCCTGCGGCCTCGACAACGTCTTCATCGTATCCGGCTCGCAGCAGGGGCTGGATTATCTCGGCAAGCTGTTCCTGTCGCCCAACGACACGGCGCTGGTGACGTGGCCGACCTATCTCGGCGCGCTGCAGGCGTTCAACGCCTATGAGCCGGCCTATGACCAGCTGACGCCCAACGGAAACCGCACGCCGGCGTCTTATCAGGCGCAGGCCAAGGAGGCTGGTGGCAAGGTGAAGTTCGCCTATCTCTCCGCCGATTTCTCCAACCCGACCGGCGAGACCGTCGACCTCGCGGGCCGCCAGAAGCTGATCAAGCTCGCCGACGAGATGGACATCGCCATCATCGAGGACGCGGCCTATCAGTCGCTGCGCTATGACGGCGAGGCGATCGCGCCGATCCTGTCGCTGGAGATCGCCGAGAAGGGCGATATCGACAAGACGAGGACGATCTATTGCGGCTCGTTCTCCAAGACGCTGGCGCCCGGCCTGCGCGTCGGCTTCATCGTCGCCAACGCGCCTGTTATCCGCAAGCTGGTGCTGATGAAGCAGGCGGCCGATCTGCATTCCTCGACCATCAACCAGATCGCCATCACCGAGGTCGCCCGCAAAGGCTTCGACGCTCAGGTCGCCAAGATCAAGGCCGCCTACAGCAAGCGTCGCGACGCCATGCTGTCGGCGCTCGAAAAGCACATGCCGGAGGGCGTGAGCTGGACGAAGCCGGAGGGCGGCATGTTCGTCTGGGTGACGTTGCCCAAGGGTATGGATGGAGCCAAGCTGCTCGCGAAATCCATCGAGACCGTCAAGGTCGCCTTCGTGCCGGGGCGCGCCTTCTTTGCCGATGGTTCGGGCGAGAACACCTTGCGCATGAGCTTCTCTTCCAGCAACGAGGAGAAGATCGAGGAAGGCATCGCGCGGCTTGGAAAGCTGATCGCAGGCGAGATCGGCGGCCACTGAGCCGCCGACCGTTTCGGTTTTATTGATTGAGGTGCGGGCCGAGCAAGGATAGATCGGCCTCGCCAAGCCTGTCGCTGGCGGTGTTGCGCTGGTGCCAGTAGGGGTAGAGCAACTGCGGCAGGCTGACATCGTCGAGCCGCTTGCGCTCTTCCGCCGACAGCTTCAGGTCGGCTGCCGCCAGATTGTCCTTGAACTGCGCTTCCGTGCGTCCGCCGATGATGACGGAGGTCACCGCCTGGCGACCGAGCAGCCAGGCAAGCGCCACCTGGGCCGCCGAGACGTTGCGGCTTTCGGCGACCGACACCAGCGTTTCGACGATGTTCCACAGGCGGTCCTCGTCGCGGATCGGCGGCTCGGTCCAGCCGGCGAACTGGCGCGTGCCTTCGGGGGCGGCCTGGTTGCGGCGGTGCTTGCCCGACAGAAGACCGCCGGCGAGCGGGCTCCAGACCAGCACGCCCAGCCCCTGGTCGAGGCTGATCGGCAGCAGCTCGAATTCGGCATCGCGGGCTTCCAGCGTGTAGTGGATCTGCTGGCTGACGAAGCGCTCGCGGTGCTCGCGTTCGCTGATGCCCAGCGCCTTCATGATGTGCCAGCCGGAGAAATTGGAGCATCCGACGTAGCGGACCTTGCCCTGCTTCACGAGCGTATCCAGCGCCTCCAGTGTTTCCTCGAGCGGCGTCTGGCCGTCCCATTCGTGCACCTGGTAGAGGTCGATGACATCGGTCTTCATGCGCTTCAGGCTGGCTTCGCAGGCGCTGATCAGGTGGTAGCGTGAATTGCCGGCGTCGTTGGGGCCTTCGCCCATCGGGAAGCGCGCCTTGGTGGCGATCAGCGTGCCGTTCTTCCTGACGCCGCCAAGGATTTCACCGATGATCTCCTCGGATGCACCCGCCGAATAGACGTCGGCCGTGTCGATCAGGTTGACGCCGGCGTCGATGCACATGTCGACGAGGCGACGGGCTTCCGAAACGCCGAGATCGCCGACGGTCTTTGCCCAGCCCTTGCCGCCGAAGGTCATGGTGCCCATGGTGAGGGTCGAAACCCTGAGGCCCGAACGGCCCAATTGACGATATTCCATAAGACTTCCTCCTGTCCTGAAATCGAAAATCAAAACGCGGGCTAGAAGATAGGGGTGAGGGGAGCGGGTCAAGGGGCGCACGACGCTGCAGTTGGCAAATGGCGACTGTCACAATCGTGTTAATCCAGATGTCTAATGAACGGCCTTCCATCACCGAGGGCATTATCCATGAAGACCATCGTTTCCGCCGCGGCACTTCTCGCCGCAAGCCTGTTTGCCATTCCCGCATCCGCCGAAAACCTGGTGCTCTACACCAGCCAGCCGAACGAGGATGCGCAGGCAACCGTCGATGGCTTCATGGCCGCCAATCCCGATATCAAGGTCGACTGGGTGCGCGACGGCACGCCGAAGATCATGGCCAAGCTTCAGGCCGAGATCGAGGCCGGCAATCCTGTTGCCGACGTTCTCCTGATCGCGGACACCGTGACGCTCGAGCGCCTCAAGGAAGCCGGCAAGCTGATGGCCTACAAGTCGCCTGAAGCCGCAAACTACGACGCCGCGCTCTACGACGCCGACGGCTACTACTATTCGACCAAGCTGATCACGACAGGCATCATCTACAACACGTCCGCTTCGCTGAAGCCGACGAGCTGGAAGGACCTGACGAAGCCGGAAGCCAAGGGCCTCGTCACCATGCCGAGCCCGCTGACCTCGGGTGCCGCACTCATCCACGCGCAGACACTTGCCGGCGTCGATGGCCTCGGTTGGGACTTCTACAAGGATCTGGCCGCGAACGGCGCAACCGCTGCCGGCGGTAACGGCGGTATCCTCAAGGCCGTCGCCTCGGGCGAGAAGGCTTATGGCATGATCGTCGACTACATGCCGATCCGCGAAAAGGCCAAGGGCGCGCCGGTCGAGTTCGTCTTCCCGACGGAAGGCGTATCTGCCGTGACCGAGCCGGTTGGTATCCTCGCCAGCGCCAAGAACGCAGACGCGGCCAAGAAATTCGTCGATTACGTGCTCTCCGAAAAGGGCCAGGAAGGCTTCGTCAAGCTCGGCTATATCCCTGCTCGTAACGGCATGAAGCTTCCGGAAGGCTTCCCGGCACGTGACAGCATCAAGGTGCTGCCGATCAATGCTGCCGCCGCACTGAAGAACACCGATGCCGACCTGAAGACCTTCTCGGGCATCTACGGCTCGAACTGATCTCATCTCGATGTACGGATATGTGCGTCCCGGAAACAGCCAGCCCGTCTGGCTGTTTCCTTTTATCGTTCTGATCGTCCTCATTCTCAGCGTGCTGCCGCTTGCGCGGCTGGCGATGACGGGTGTTGCCGCACTTGCCAATGGCGGCGCGATCGCGGTTCTGTCTGATCCGGCGCTCTGGTCGGCGACCTATTACACACTGGTCACTGCCGTCCTCGGCACGATCATCTCGCTTGCGATCGGCTGCGCATTCGCCTTCCTGCTGACGCTCACCGATATCAGGGCCAAGGGGCTGATCAGCTTTCTCTTCGTGCTGCCGATGATGATCCCGCCGCAGGTGACTGCACTTGCCTGGGTGCAGATGTCGGGGCCGTCGAGCCCGCTTCTGAAGGCGCTGCATATCGCGCCGCCGCTGGGCTCGCCGCAGCCGCTCTATTCGATCGGCGGCATCGCGCTGCTTTACGGCGTGCAGCATGCGCCGCTGGTCTATCTGGCGCTGCGGGCGAGCCTGATGTCGCTGCCGCGCGACGGGGTCGAGGCGGCGCGTCTTTCCGGCGCCTCGAGCTTCCGGGTGTTTCGCGACATCATCCTGCCACTGTCGCTGCCTGGGATCATCGCGGGCGCGGCGATCTCCTTCGTCTCCTGCACCGGCAATTTCGGCATTCCCGCCATTCTCGGCATTCCGGCCTCGATCTACACGCTGCCGACGCTGATCTTCACCAAGTTCTCGGCCTTCACCAGCCGCACCTTCGGCGACGTGGCGCTGCTCTCGGCGATCATCGCGATCATCTCGGTGGCGGGGCTCGCCATTCAGGACCGGGCGCTGCGCGGGCGCGATTATCGGGTGCTCGGTCTCTCGGGCGCGACGGCGACCTTCGAGCTCGGATACTGGAAGTTATTGTTTGCGCCGGTGCTCTGGACCGTCATCTTCTTCATGCTCGCCGCACCCTTCTTCGCGCTGCTCGCAGGCGCTCTGGTGCCGGCCTATGGCGTACCCTTGACCTTCAAGACCATGACCTTCCATGCCTTCTCCGAGATCCTGTTCAAACAGGCGGTGACGCGCACGGCCTTCGTCAATTCGCTGTCGCTGGCGGCGGGCACAGCCTTGTGTCTCCTTGTGGTGACCGTGCTTGCCGCCTATGCGCTGACGCGGCGCAAGGACCTGCTTGGTCGTGTCGTCGCCAGTGTCATCGAGATCCCGTATTCGCTGCCTGGGATCGTCGTCGCGGTGTCGTTCATCCTGGTCTTTGCGGCACCGATCCCGCTGATCAACGTGACGATCTACGGTACGGTCTGGATCATCCTGATCGCCTATCTCTCCAGCTTCTTCGCCGTCAGCCTCAAGCCTGTCATCAGTGCCTTCCACCAGCTCGATCCGGCGCTGGAAGAGGCGGCGCGGCTTTCGGGGGCGGGGTTTTTCCGGCGGCTGAAGGATATCATCGTGCCGCTGATCGCGCCGGCGGCCGGCGCCTCTGTGATCCTTGTCTTCTTGATTGCCTGCAACGAGCTCACCATCTCGGCGCTGCTCTGGTCGGCGGGTACGCAGACGCTCGGCGTCGCCATCTACAATCTCGATGACAGCGGCAGCTCCGATCTCGCTTCGGCACTGTCGGTGCTCGTCGTTCTCATGGTCGTTTTCATGATGCTGCTTCTGGAACTGATGGCAAAGCGGCTGCCGAAGGGAGTTGTGCCGTGGCGAAACTGATCCTCAATCGTGTCGCCAAGGATTTCGGCACCGGCCGGGCCGCCGTCTCCAACCTTTCGCTTGACGTCCGCGAGGGCGGCTTCCTGGCGCTGCTCGGGCCGTCTGGCTGCGGCAAGACGACGGTGCTCAGAATGATCGCCGGTTTCGAGACGCCTACGGACGGGTCGCTGCATCTTGGCGAACGGTTGCTCGCCGACGCCTCGCAATCGCTGCCGCCGGAAAAGCGCAACATGGCGATGGTGTTTCAGTCCTATGCGCTGTGGCCGCATATGAGCGTTGCCGACAATGTCGGTTATCCCCTTAAGGTGCGCGGTATCTCGGGCGAGGCCTATCGCAAAAAGGTAGGAGAGGCGCTCGCGACCGTGAGGCTCGCAGCCTATGCGGAGCGGCGGCCGGCCGATCTCTCGGGCGGGCAGCGGCAGCGCGTGGCGCTGGCGCGCTGCCTCGTGACGTCGCCCGACGTGGTGCTGCTCGACGAGCCGCTCGCCAATCTCGACCGGCACCTGAAGCAGGAGATGGAGGAGACGTTTCGCGAGTTCCACCAACGCTCCGGCGCGACGATGGTCTATGTCACCCACGACCAGAGCGAGGCGATGGCGCTGGCGACCGATGTCGCGGTCATGTCGGAAGGCCAGCTGCTGCAGGTCGCGCCACCGGATGAGATCTATGCGCGGCCGGAAGGGCGCGTCGTCGGCGGGTTGATTGGGCGCGGGGCGATCGTTTCGCTGAAATCTCCCGATGGTGACACGCGACAGCTGGATTGGGCGGCGGTCGAGCCGCTGTTTGCGGGTGAGGGTGGTTCGGCCTCGCGGGCGGATATTCTGGTTCGGCAGGAAGATGTCATTCTCGGCGGTGAGGGGATCGCGGCGACGGTTGAATCCGTGCTCTACGAGGGCGAGCGATACGCGGCGCGGCTCAGGCTTGCGGATGGGCAGATCCTCAGGGCTTTCAGCCGGTCGAGGCTTGCTATCGGCGATGAAGTCCGGGCCATCGTGCGTGGCGCCTGGCGTTTATGATCGGCGATGCGGGCTTTCCGAAGCGGGATTTGCTGGCTAGTGTTGGCGCAATGCCAACCGGAAGTGCCTGATGTCTTTACGCATTGCCACCTTCAACGTCGAAAACCTCATGACGCGGTTCGACTTCACCGGATTTCGAAACCAGCTGCGCCAGGACCGGGTGATCAAGCTCTTCGAGGTCAGAAGCGAGGGCGTCTACCAGCAGCTGGAGCAGGCGCGGGTGATCGCGTCCACCGACGATACCCGGCAGATGACGGCGTTGGCGATTGCCGACGCGGATGCCGATATCCTCTGCTTGCAGGAGATCGACAACATGGAGGCGCTGCAGGCCTTCGAATACGGCTATCTGTTCCGGATGGTCGGCAACGGCTACCGGCAGAAATATCTGGTCGAGGGCAATGACAGCCGCGGCATCGACGTCGCGGTGCTGATGCGCGAGGAGACCCGCGACGGGCAGAAGATCGAGCTTGTCGAGATCAAGAGCCACGCGATGACCACCTATCGCGATCTTGATCTCTTCAACGACGAGCTCGCGGAGCACGCGCATCTCGACGACAAGATCTTCAAGCGCGATTGCCTGGAGCTCGATCTCAGGATCGGCGGCGTGCCGGTGACGCTCTATGTCGTGCACTTCAAGTCGATGGGCGGGCCGCGCGAGGGCGTGGACGGTCGTCGCTACACCATGCCGGTTCGCAGGGCAGAGGCGAAGGCGGTGCGGGGGATTATCGAGAATCGATTCGGAGCCGGTAACACCGATGGAAAGCGTTTCGTCATCTGCGGCGACATGAACGACTATCAGGAGCGTGTCGACGTGATCGGGCGGCGGAGGACGGGCTATTCGTTCAGCCACGAGGACGAGAGCGAGAGTGCGCTCGACGAATTCAGCCGCGGTGGCTTCGCGGAGAACGTCGTGCGGCGGCGCGATCCTCTCGATCGCTGGACGCTCTATCACGCGCGCGGGCCGGAGGAGCAGTGGCTTTGCCAGCTCGATTACATCTGGCTGTCGCCGGCGCTTGCCAGGACCAATGCCGGGCGCCTGCCGGAGATCATTCGCAACGGCCAGCCCTTCCGCACGGTGTTTCCGCCGGGCCAGGAGGTCGAGCGCTATCCCCGCACCGGCTGGGACCGGCCGAAGGCGTCGGATCATTGCCCTGTTGTCATGGAACTCGATTTGACATGAATGGATTTGAGATGGATTTTTCAGAGGATTTCGCCGGCTGGCCGGAGCCGCGCACGGTGTTTCCCATCGCGGGCGTCGATCTCAGGGTTCTGCCTGATGACCATCCGTTCTACAGCGCCAACCGCGAGGCGATTGCCGAGAACTGGGTCAGCGAAACGGCGGCCAATTCGCATCTTTTCGATGGCCGGATGATTTTCCAGAAGCGGCTGGCGCTGACGAGCGAGGGCCTCGCGGGCGAGGGGCACATGATTCCCTTCTCCACCTTCATGTATTGGCGCCGGCAGCCGGAGCGGCAGGGTGGCATTCATCTCTTCGCCTATCCCGTTATCGAAAGCAGCGATGGGGCGCTGGTGGCGATCCGCATGGGGGCGCATACGGCCAATCCCGGGCAGGTCTATTTCGCGGCGGGTTCGCTGGAACCTGAGGATACGTTCGACGGGCGCTGCGACCTGGAACACAACATGCGCCGCGAGGTGCTGGAAGAGACCGGGTTCGATCTGCGTGATGCGCAGGCCGGCGACGGATATTTCGCGACCTATCATCGGCGCACGGTCACCGTGCTCAGGATGTTCCGATTCGATCTGACGGCCGATGAGATCGTCGAGCGGATCCACGCGCACATGCTGGTCGCCGACGACAAGGAAATCGCGGGCGCGGTTGCCATCCGCTCGGCCGATCCGGAGGCCTATTCCTATAACTTCGCGATGCTGCCCGTCATCGACTGGTACTTCCATAAGTCTTCGCTCACCTAACGCCTTGCGCTCGCTCAAGCGGTCGGGCAGGTTGGCGACACGAGGATCGATACAAGGAGGCCGATGTGGCGCGCAGCTACAGCGTCTATGACGTATTCACCAATCGCAAGCTGACGGGCAACCCGCTGGCGGTCATCTTCGATGGCGACGATCTGAGCGACGAGGCGATGCAATCGATCGCCAAGGAACTGAATCTCTCCGAGACGGTCTTCGTGCAGGCATCCGGCAATCCGGCCCATGTCGCCAAGATTCGCATTTTCACGCCGGGCCGGGAATTGCCCTTTGCCGGGCATCCGACCGTTGGAACCGCGATCGCGCTTGCTGAACGCATCCATGGCGGCGCGACGATCGATCTTGTCTCGGTGCTGGAGGAAAACATCGGGCCGGTGCGCTGCGCGGTGCGGCTGAACGAGGGGGAGGCGAGCTTCGCGGAATTCGACCTGCCGCGCAAATCGCAGCAGATCACCATGCCGCTCGATCGGATCGGTATCGGCAAGGCGCTGTCGCTGAAGACGAGCGAGATCGGCTTCGAGAATCACGTTCCCTCGCTGTGGACGGCCGGCGTGCCGTTTTTGCTTATTCCCGTACGCGATATCGGCGTGGCCGAGCGGCTGGATTTCGATCCGCAGCTTTGGGAAGCGACCGTGCCCTTCGTCGATGGGGCTTTGGCCTCCGCCTACATCTATTGCCGTGGTGGCGTGAACCACGTCGCGAAGTTCCATACGCGGATGTTTGCGAGTGGGATGGGGATCGTCGAGGATCCGGCGACGGGATCGGCGGCGGCGGCACTATCAGGCGCGATCCATCATTTCGACCGTCTGCCGGATGGTCATCACGACGTCATGATCGAGCAGGGCGTGGAGATGGGGCGCCCGTCGTTTATCCACCTGCATATGGATATCGAAGGCGGGGCGATTTCGAACGCCCGGATCGGCGGCCAGGCGGTGCGGCTTGCGACCGGTACGCTGGACCTTTGATTTCATTGGATTTCGGCAACGCACAAAAAAATCGCGTTTGTTGAAAGAATTTTCGGAAGGGCGCTAGACAAGCCGAACGATCCTGTTTATACGCCCTCTCACACCACGCAACACAGCGCGGACGGGTGATTAGCTCAGTTGGTAGAGCAGCTGACTCTTAATCAGCGGGTCGTAGGTTCGAGCCCTACATCACCCACCAAAAACCTCTTGGAAAACCAAATACTTACAGCGATTTGATCGTTTTCCAAGAGGTATGCAAACTCTCTGGTTTGCACTCAGTTTGCAGTTTTTGTTCCCGATACGTGCCGCTCCAATTTCGAGATTGCCTGCTCGGCAAGCTCGATTTTCCCGCCTAGATAGTGGGCGTCCAAAATGGCGTCCACGTCCTTCAAAGAGTGGCCGGTTATCGACCCGATCTGACTAGATGAGCAGCCAGCTAACGCTAAGCGTGTTACCGCAGTGCCGCGAAGATCATGGAAGGTCAGACCCGTGATGCTCGTCTTGTCGACCGCCTTGCCCCACGATGTCCGAAACCCGTCTTCCGTCCACGCGCGACCCTTGGTATTCGTGAGTATGGTCGTCGAACGCCGTGGCGCGTTGTCGAGCACTTCCTTGAGCGGAGCGCCGACGGGGATGACGACACGAGCGCCCGTCTTACCTTGTCGAACCTTCAGTGTCTTGCCGTCGTAGGCGCTCCACGGCGCGCGCAATAGATCTCCCTGCCGCTGGCCCGTCCATAGCGCAATCATCAGCGCCATGCGGATCTCTAGGCCAGCCACGGCGAGAAGAGCGGCAATGTGCTGCGCCTCCCATATCCGCTCCGTTCGATCCGCTTCATACAAGCGGCCGCCGCGCTCACAGACATTAATGGCGATGCGCCCTCGATCCTTTGCAAAGGATAGGACGCGGGCGAGGGTAGTCCATGCGTAATCAGCAGTACGCGGGCGCGGCTGGTCTTCCGTCTTGCCGCCGGTTACGGCCACCTTGTCCCGCCAAGCCTTGAACTTTCCGCGTTGTCGAGGGTGCTGGATAAGATCCAGCGAATCTGTTCCGAACGCCTCGCGGATCATGTCCAGATAGGTGTTGTAGGCGCGCTTCGTTTTCGGGGATTTGGTTTCGTACTCGGATGACGATTTGAACTCAGTGATCAGGGACGCGAGAGTTTCGGTGTCATCGATCTTCCGCGTGGCGTGGGCATCAGAATACGCCTTGATCATCATTGGGTCGCCAGGCTGCATAGGAGACCCGTCCTTCTTTTTCAGAAGGGGGCCGCCGCGCCACGCATAGCAATAGTAGATGGTCGACCCGTCCGCGAGGGTCTTCTTGATTTTAGCGACCCCTTTTAAGTTTGCGCGCATCGCTTTCCCTTTGCATCCGATCAAAGTCATCTTCGTTGTCATTGGCACCGAGGCCGCTGATTTCGTCAAGGCGAGCGTCTATCGCTCTCTTGTCCCATTTGCGCGTACCCGGCACGGATGGCGGCATCTTGTGTGTCGCCACCCATAGGGAGAATGTAGATTCCCCAATGCCGCAATAAGCGGCCGCCTCGCGCCTTCCGATCAGGCGCGGGGAGTTATCGTTATCCGCCTTCAAATCACCCTCCACAACGCAATGGCGCCCAACACAATCGCAATCCAAAGCAGCCCCGAACCCGGGGCTGTGATGAAAGCGGCGCGCACGGCACTCATGCGCGGCTATTGTCGTTGGCCGCCTTGAGCAGGCGAGCAGCGATCGTCGCATTGCGGGGTGCCTTGCGCTCCGAGTGCCAGGCGGCGACGGCACGCAAGCGGCTTGCTGGCACGGCGTGCTCGGCTAAGTTCTCGACGACTTCAATGCCGGATCCGCGGTAGGGGGGCGGGGTGACGCGGCTGGCCTGCGGGGCATTGGCTAGGGTCAATCTTCTTTTCTGCATCGATGTCTCCTTTGTGGTGGTGGTTGGTGGTTAGGTGGTGGTAGTGGTTGCTGCCCACGGCCTCTCGGTGGTGCCGTCGGCCCATCTCGACTTAGCGAACACGTCTGGGTGAAACCTGTTTGCATCTTCGTTGGTGCGGAGGAATTCCATGGCCTCATCGCGATCGGGAATACCGCTGATGCGGATGTTTCGGAGCCATATTTCTACTTCGTGGCTCTCCGCCGCATTGGCTGCCCGCTGTCGCTGCGCTTCTATGCGGGCTGCCCGGGCGGCAATCTCTTCCGCGGTAATTGGCCGCACGTATTCCACATACGAGCCGATCCAGTCGTAGGCTTCGATTTCCAACGTAGCCACATCGCGAAACTGCTCTGGCACACGTTCGAGCGCGGCCTGCAGAGCGGCAATCAAATCGACAATGCGATCAGAGCCGCAGATGATATCGGAATCCGCAAGCGTCTCGGTTACTGTTTCACCCATCCGAGGCCGCCTTCCGCGCGTCCATCATCTCGCGCGTCTCGAACATGGGATGGCCGCACTTTGGCTCCCATCGGAGTTTCCAGTCGCGCAGATTCATCTCGTCGAACTGGATCTGCTCGCGGCAGTCATCGCAGTACCAGGAGAACGATCCGTGGTTATACCAGCGGGCCGGGGCGCACTGGCAGCGCGTACGGTTGCAGCTTCCGCCTTCCTTGCCCTTGTCTGGCTTGTCTGGGCCGTCGTAGTCGCCGTAGGCCATTACGCAACCTCTCCAACTTCGTTGACGTACTCGGCGGCGATCAGCTTTGCGGCTGCGGCTGTCCATTCGTAGCCGGGCGTACCGTACGAAACTTCGATGTATTCAAGCAGCCAGCGGATAGCATCGGCGTTGCTCACGTCAGGCCAGATTGCCCGCAGCGAGAGCGCCAGCGCCCAATTGAAGCCGACCTGCGTAAGGGGATCGTCCGGCTTGCTCTTGAACCGCTCGATCAGGATATCTTCGATGTTCGCGGGCAGACGCTTATCAAGCTCGCGATCAATCCCGGCCTTGACCAGATCCGACGTTGACTGCCGAACGGCCGTTCTCGCGATGCTATGGCCTATGCGGCGGAAAATATTCATTCCCCGCCTCCCATAGGAGAGGACAGAGCGGCGAGGGCGGCTTCAAGGATGGCGATAACGACATCGCGTCGCTCGTAATCTGCGAGGCCAGAGCATCCGCCCTCGCTGTACTGCGAAAGGCCGGCTGCGATCATCTTTTCAGTTACCGCAAGAGACGCTGGGGGCGCCTGCCGATAGACGGGGAATGAATAGACATCCTCATCGAATTGCTCAGCGAAATCGACGCCGCCTCCCTCCGGGTGGTAGAGCCAACAAACTGGCTCAGCGTTCTTCTCCCCGACTGAAGCAAGAAGATTTGCAACAGCTTCGGGAGCCGAGAAGGGATGTTCCCCTTCGCCAAACATGCTGGCTATTTCTATCAACGCACGTCGGAAAGCCTCCAGAGGAGGGCCCAATTTGGCATCCTCGACCGGGGCCAGCGCGGCGATAGCAGCGAGGGCTTGGCTCCTGCACTTGTTCCTAAAATGCCACGAGACGGGCGACCTACCTTCTTGATCGAGGACGCCGCGATCGGCGTCTCGTTCGTCTACCGGCCACCTTGCGTCGGGATACATTTCCATCGCCAAAGCTTTAGCGACGCGCTCAATAGTCTCGTGGTCTGGCCTAACCGAAATATGTTGGGGCGATGGGGTGCCGCCGGCCGCCTCAAGCTCCGCCACACGCCCCTGCAGCGCCTGCTTTTCAGCAATCAATTGCTGGATGACAGCTACATCCTGATCTCGGATATCTCGCATCTGTTCGATCTTCATGCGGAGGGCATTTGCAGTGGTCTGCTCAGTCATCGCATTCTCCTCTGGATGGTGGTGATGAGCGCGACCGACGATCCGGCCGCGCTCGGCCTTGGGAGGCGTTACTCGACGATCTCGAATTCACCCGCCGTGGTCAGGCGATATGTCTTGCCGGCTTCAACGCCGTTCTCGCCGATCAGAGACGAACGGACAGCGACCAGCTTGGGCGGCCATACGGTTTCGTCATAAGCGGCGAGGACGATGGCGCCGCCGGCTTCCGCCTTTGCTGTGGATCCGATGCCAAGGGCAGCGGCCACGGCGCCATTCCCGGTGCTGGCCGCATGGGCGTAATCACCGGTGCTGGCCGCATGGGCGCCATTCCCGGTGCTGGCCGCATGGGCGCCATTCCCGGTGCTGGCCGCATGGGCG